>NZ_CP141595.1:1205000-1330000 GCF_035590735.1 Rossellomorea aquimaris | reverse complement strand
TTATCGATCTCTTCATCGCTTGTTACGAGTTCTTCATACAACTTGTAGATTTCAGGCTCTATTTGTTTTACCTGGTTCCATACTGTTACCTCAGGATGAAATCCGTTTTCGATAACCGCGAGCCTGGCCAAATGGTGTAAGGAATGAACGATGTGATTATAGGCATCTAAATAATGCTTACTTTCAAAGAATTCTTTACCGTCCATGTAACGACGAATCAACTTGGCAAATTCCATCCCCATCTTTATCTTTCTGCCATAAAAGGGGAAGTCTCTTAACTCTGTTTTAAGATTATGAATATATTCGTTGCGATCGAACAGTATCTTGCCATTAAATAGCCAATCAATCACTTTGCGGTTGGACCCGAGTAATATCCACTCATTCAACTTAGCTTCCGTTACGATATGTAAGGCTGCCTTCTGTTCTTTATAAGAATAGTGTTTAATGAATACCGGCTCTTCAGCTTCTTTCACCACTAGAAAAAGGACAATATCAAAAGTATCCGTCAAAGGACTGGATTTCTTGCTTTGTTCTATTAAAAGCGCTCCTAAAGTATTGGGGTGACTTGTACGCTCTTGGTATAACGGTCGTAAAATGTCTTCCATTTCATACTCCTCCACATCACTCATTGGTTGGTTACTATTTCGACATTCAAAGGCGTTTTCCTTCTCTGAATATAGTCATTTTTCGACAAAACTGTTTCGTATCCCTCTTCTTACAACAATTATGGTATAGTATTTTTTTAGGAGGGACAAACAAATGGCTAAGTATTCGAGTAAAATTAATAAAATCCGTACGTTTGCCTTAAGTTTGGTTTTCATCGGATTTATCATTATGTACGTAGGTATATATTTTAGAGAACATCCATGGGTTATGACAACATTCATGCTGCTGGGTTTTCTGGCAATCATCGGAAGCACGGTTGTGTATTTCTGGATCGGGATGCTATCCACTAAGGCAGTTCAAGTCACATGTCCTAATTGCGGGAAGGTCACAAAGGTCCTTGGGCGAGTAGACATGTGTATGTATTGTAATGAGCCATTGACTCTTGATCCGAACTTGGAAGGCGAAGAGTTTGATGAGGATTATAATAAGAAGAAAAGATAACCCGAATGAGAAAAGACCTTCTGCTGAAGGTCTTTTTTTAGCATCAAAAAAAGATGGCCCGATATGGGGACCATCCTTACCTAGTGGGTTTCATTTGTAGAGCAGTCAGAACATGTACCGTAGATTTCCATTCGGTGGTTATTCACCTTGAAGCCTGTCACATGGGAAGCCAATTGTTCAACTTCGTCCAGTCCAGGATAATGGAAGTCAACGATTTTCCCGCAGCCATCACAGATGACATGGTAATGATCGGTTGTCACAAAATCGAAGCGACTGGAGGCATCACCGTAGGTCAACTCTTTCACTAAGCCTACTTCACGGAAAACGCGTAAGTTATTGTAAACAGTTGCAACACTCATGTTCGGAAACTTTCCTTCGAGTGCTTTATATATGTCATCAGCAGTTGGATGAGCCATTGAATCAATGAGATACTCTAATATCGCATGACGTTGAGGAGTAATACGGACTCCTGTTTCCTTCAATGTCGAAATCGCTTCCTTTAATTGTCCTTCTTCAGACATCGTCATGCACCTCTTTTCATAAGAATTATTATTTTATAATCTTTATAAATAGTGTACTAATCTACGGTCCCTTTTGTCAATCTTTCTCCCTAGTTACTCATGTAAGTTTTTCTCTTGTTCCCCGAGCTGCTGGTTTATATAGCGTCCTGCGACGAATAGATAGTCAGAAAGTCTGTTCAGATAAGAAAGGACCATCGGATTAATGTCTTCATCAATTCCAACCGCTTCTCTTTCGGCTCTTCTCACGATTGTTCTTGCCGTATGCAGTGCAGCTCCAGCAGGCTGACCTCCTGGAAGGATGAAATTGCTAAGGGGCGTAAGGGCACCATCAAGAAAGTCGATTTGCTCTTCCAGTTCTTTAATATGTGATTGTTCAAGCTTCCACTTCACTTCCTTACCTGCAGGCGTAGCCAGTTCCGCTCCAACATGAAAGAGAATCGTTTGCACCTTATGAAAGAACTCCTCAAACTTTTCTTTTCCATCAAAGTATTCAGATTTAATGTAGCTTAGACCTAAACCAATCATCGAATTCGCTTCATCGCATGTCCCGTATGCCTCAACCCGCTGATCTTTTTTTGACACTCTCGTTCCATATACCAATGACGTTGTTCCCTTATCTCCGGTTTTCGTATAAATTTTCATCCTAATATCCCCTCTCTGCATCGATTACGTTTATATAGTTTTCACTATTCTTACGATATGTAGTTAAATTCTTTTTAAATATTTCAAGTGCTCTTGGCATGTATTTTTTTGTGATGCTCGAAAGATGAGGCGTCACCGTTATGCCTTCATTCTGCCAGAACGGGTGATCTTCTGGTAATGGTTCCTTTTCAAATACATCAAGGTACATATGTTGGATTAACTTCTTGTCACTTACTTCAAGGAGAACGGATTCCTCCACGAGATCCCCACGACCTATATTGATGAAAACAGCCGTGTCCTTCATTTGTTCAAAGTGCTCAACCTGCAGGAGATGCTTCGTTATCTCAGTACTGGGCAGAACGGATAGGATGTAATCGGCATTTGCCAGCTCCGTCTGAAAGGTCTTCAGGGTGTACATACTGTCAAAATGTCTTGCAGGAGAGCCGGAAGAATTCACACCCGTCACTTTCATGTGAAATGCTTTTGCCAACCGTGCGATTTCTCCTCCAATCGCTCCTGCCCCCAGAATGAGGAGAGAGGCTTCATGAAGTTCTGTGGTTGGAAGTCTTCTGCTCCACACGTTATCCTCTTCCTGCTTCCATACTGCTTGAAGCTGTTTTGCATGCTGAAGCATCAATCCGAGTGTAAACTCAGCCATAGGAATTCTATGGATTCCCCTTGCATTAGTCACCAGGATGCCTCTTTTTTTGATGGCTTTAAATGGCATCTTCTCAAGACCTGCCGAGGTGACCATGATCCATTTGCATTTCTCACTCTTTTCAATGTGAAAGTCGGTCAAATCTTCCCCCATAGTGACAATCACTTCAGCTTCTGGAAGTTCATTCTCTGCTTCTTTGATTTTTTTATAAAAATGAAATTCAACCTCACGGAAGCTATTCTTTAAATTTGAGACAAACTCTTCCTTAGGTTGAAATGTGAAGATAATTTTCATGCGGCTGCCTCCCATCCCTATTGCCCATTATTTTACCATATTTGCACCGTATCACCCTATTATCATCATCAATAAAAGCATAAAAAAGAGGATCGACCTGGTCGATCCTTAAACGGATGAGACTGACTTATTTGAGGAGGTTGCCCTACTCTTACTATATGTCTTAACCTCACTTGTGAATGGACAAAAGCCTCAAGCTTCTTAAAATAGGCTGAAAAATAGGTTCAGGAAAGGTTCTCTTGAATGTATTGAAGAGCTTCCTCCACATGTCCCTTCACTTTCACCTTTCTCCATTCCTTTGAAAGGTTTCCTTCTTTATCGATAATAAAGGTAGAACGTTCAATGCCCATGTATTCTTTTCCGAAGTTCTTCTTCAGCTTCCACACGCCGTATTCCTCAGCCACCTTATGATCTTCATCCACAAGCAGAAGGAACGGAAGTCCATGCTTGTCTACAAACTTTTCATGCTTATCAATGGGATCCGGACTCACCCCTAAGATAACGGCATCGAGATTCTCAAAGTTTTCATGTTGATCCCTGAAATCACAAGCTTCTGTCGTGCAGCCAGGTGTCATGTCCTTTGGATAGAAATAAAGAACCACGTTTTTTCCCTGGTAATCTGAAAGCTTCACCTTTTCTCCATTACTTGCAAGTAATTCAAATTCCGGTGCTTTTTGACCCACTGTCATGTGTCTTCCCCTCCAATGAATAATTTCTAACTTTAGCGTACCCAATAGAAGGGAAAAACTCAAACCATATGCTACTTGTTTTCATAGTTTAAAAATGATTTCACGACAAAGGCGGCTGGTATGGTGTAACCGAGCCATGACTCAATGAGGGCAATTCCCCTCCCGATACCAACAGGGGTTACGTCCCCGTATCCTACTGAGAAAAGGGTGATACCGCTGAAATACATCGTGGTAAAAAAATGATCGAGAAAGTCTCCCGTTAAGGGTTTTCCTCCTTCAACGAGAATCGGAACCCCTTCAAGCTCAAGGAGAGCAAACAGAAGACCGAATCCAACCATGATCGTGATATAACTCATTCCTAAAAAGAGAAAATGATGAAGTGAAACGTGATGCTCTTTCCACCTTGAAGGATAAAATAAGGCCCGTAAACTCATCACCATGCAGAACAGAATGAAAAACCCAAAGATATAAAGCATGTACATACCCTCTTTTTTCTGCTTGTCTTCCTATATGTACGCTTAATACATCAGATTCATTCTAGTTACCTGCACCTCTGTATCGTTTCACTCCTTCATTCCATAACACGATCGAGAAGATGAAAAATCCGATGCCCACAAATGGAGTCAGAAACGAATATGGATACCATTCCGTCTTTTCCAGGAAAAAGGCAGATGGATAGACTCCAACAAACGCGAATGGAAGAATCCAGGTTAATACGAAACGAATCACTTTATTATAGATATCAACGGGGTACCTTCCATAGTTACCGATATTGTACATCATCGGCATGATCGACGTTTTCGCATCCGACCAGAACCCGATGCTTGCAAGGGCGATGAAGATTCCTGCATACACAAGAGCTCCCCCGATTACAAAGAGGATAAATAAAACGGGCTCGTACCATTCAAAGGTTATATCCAGTCTTCCCCCGGCGTAGAACATAACCGAGAGGCCCGTTATCACTCCGAAAAGAGACTCCAGTTCCATTCGCTCTAAGATTATTTGAAATAAGCTGTGTATGGGGCGGGTCAGGATCCGGTCGAACTCTCCCTTCACCACATACCGGTCGTTAAAGTCCCAAATGTTGAAGAACGAACTGAATAGTGCAAACGGGATCAGGAAGAAACCATATATGAAAATAATTTCGTCTCTTGTCCATCCGCTCAACAGCTGAGTATGGCCAAACACAACCAGGATAAATACGAGGTTAACTGCCTGAAACAGTAAATCAGAAAGAATCTCGACAACCAGGTCGGCCCTGTATTGCAGCCTGATCTTCATATATTGGGCGACATATTGAAAAAACATCCTTACATAAAACATCGGTCACCCTCCTTGAATAATCATTTGTTTTTTTGCCATGACCCAGAGAATCTTGATTGGTATGAGAAGAATCAACGACCATACGCCCTGCATAAGAATCGCATTGAATGATTCGGAAGTCGTAAAGCCATTGGTGAAAATCATGCTGGGAACATAACTTATACTCTGGAACGGTAAGTATCCCATCACATTTTGCGCCCAAAGGGGGAAAAAATGAATCGGCAGCAATAAGCCCGAAAACAAATCAATGACCACTCGTTTCGCCCGGATGAGACCGTCATTATTAAATAAGAAAAAGGTCGTGATTCCCGTCAGTAAATTGATTTGTGTATTGATAATGAAGCTAAACAGGATTGAAATCGCAAATAAGCCCAATGTATCCAATCCTGTACCGAATTGGAGCGGGAAGATGAGGCTGACAATAATCATTCCCGGGAACGAGAAAAACAACAGTCTGAAGACTCCCTCTCCTAGTCCCTGCATTGTCTTCATCCCCAGATAGTTATAGGGCCTGATAAATTCAACTGCCACTTTTCCTTCTTTAATTTCCTGAGCGATTTCACGGTCAATATTATTAAAATAAAAGGCCCTTGCCATCCAGGATACAGCTACATAGGTGGTCATTTGAATGATTGACAACCCTTCTATATCTTGTTTTTCACCGTAGATGGCCTGCCATAAGAAATAGTAAGCTCCAATATTGATACTGTATATTAATATTCCACTATAATAATTAGTTCGGTACGCCAGCATCATGAGGAAGCGGATGCGAATCATTTCTATATACTTAGCCATGATACCCTCCCAGACACGGGAGCCGAACCGATGTCTTCTAATCCCAAACTCATCTAGTCACAGCCCCTTTTTCATAGATGTTCCGTATGATTTCCTCCGTAGTCGTTTCTTCTATCTTCATGTCTTTCACTTTGAAACTCGCAACGATTTTCGTTATCAGCTGTGAGATGACTTCATCATCCGCTTCAATTAATGCTGAATAGCTCTGCTTTTTCTCATCAAAAGACCAGGAGATGTTTTGATTCTTTGTAAGCTCGGATAAAGAGGACAGAGACGTATCGTCCAAAAATTGAAACACGACTTCCTTTTGATCTCCCCAATTCTCCTTGAGCTGACCCAGAGCCCCGTCATAAATGATTTTCCCTTCATCCAACATCACGACCCGTTCACAAAGAGCTTCGATGTCAGTTAAATCATGAGTGGTTAAAAGAATCGTAGTATTGTACTTCTCGTTGATTTCTTTCAAAAATTGTCGGATTTTCAGTTTCACCAGAACATCCAATCCAATTGTAGGTTCATCCAAGAAAAGTAAAGGTGGATTATGGACAAGAGCCGCTGCCAACTCACATCTCATTCGCTGCCCCAGTGATAATTTACGGACCGGCTTGTCCAGTAGCGGCGCGATATCCAGCGTTTCAATCACATGATCCATATGGGCTTTGTATTGATGATCAGGGACTTTGTACACTTTCTTTAAGAGCTGGAAGGATTCCTGAACCGCAATATCCCACCAGAGCTGGGAACGCTGCCCAAACACGACCCCGATCGTCTGAACGAATTTTTCCCGATCACGATGAGGATTCATTCCGTTGACCTTCAACTCTCCCCCGGTCGGTGTCAAGATCCCCGTCAGCATCTTGATGGTAGTGGATTTTCCGGCTCCATTTTCACCGATGTATCCGACCATCTCACCCTGCTTCACATTGAATGAGATATCGTTCACCGCAGGAACGATCTTATAATTACGCGTAAATAAATCCCGAAATGCTCCTTTAAGTCCGGAACGACTGGAAAAAGCCTTGAATTCCTTACGCAAGTGATGTACTTCGATTGCATTCATATTGCGTCCTCCTAATTTCAAAAAAAATATCGGTCCCTATTTTACAAACAAAGAATAGTGTACCACAGAGACCTGTTCCCCTTAGAACAGTCTGCTTGAAAATTAGTGTGCCAAATGATTCCCTATTTGCTAAAGTGGAAAAGACCGTACTACAATAGAAAAGTAATAGATAGCTAAATACACATATTTAGGAGGAAAACATGAAATATACTGAATCAGAAACTTTACATACAGAAGCGTTGGAACATATCGTAGGAGGAGTGAACAGCCCGTCACGTTCATATAAAGCAGTGGGCGGAGGCTCCCCGGTAGCAATGGAAAGAGGTCAAGGCGCATATTTCTGGGATGTAGACGGAAATAAATACATCGATTATCTGGCAGCATACGGACCTATCATCACCGGTCACGCTCACCCACATATTACAGAAGCGATCAAAACTGCGGCGGAAAACGGAGTCCTTTACGGAACCCCTACCCGTCATGAAGTGAAGTTTGCCAAAATGATCAAAGAAGCAATGCCTTATATGGATAAGGTTCGATTTGTAAACTCCGGGACTGAAGCGGTGATGACAACGATTCGTGTTGCAAGAGCATACACCGGGAAAGACAAAGTCATTAAATTTGCAGGCTGCTATCACGGTCACTCAGATCTGGTACTGGTTGCAGCTGGATCTGGACCATCCACTTTAGGAACTCCTGATTCAGCCGGTGTTCCTAAGAGTATCGCCCAGGAAGTCATCACGGTTCCATTCAACGACATCGAACCATTTAAAGCAGCAATGGAAAAATGGGGAGATCAAATTGCAGCAGTCCTTGTGGAACCCATCGTAGGGAACTTCGGAATTGTAGAACCAAAAGAAGGCTTTCTTGAGCAAGTGAATGACATTGCCCATAATGCCGGTTCCCTTGTCATTTATGATGAAGTCATCACCGCATTCCGTTTTATGTACGGCGGAGCTCAGGATATGTTAAAGGTGAAGCCTGACTTAACGGCGCTGGGAAAAATCATCGGCGGCGGCCTTCCAATCGGGGCTTACGGCGGGAAGAAAGAGATCATGGAACAGGTCGCCCCGTTAGGTCCTGCCTATCAAGCAGGTACAATGGCAGGAAATCCCGCTTCCATCCTTTCAGGAATTGCCTGCCTTGAAGTGTTAAAAGAAGAAGGCGTGTATGAAAAATTAGATCAGCTTGGAGAACTGCTTGAAAAAGGAATCCTTACAGCAGCTGAAAAACATAACACACCAATCTCCATTAACAGATTGAAAGGAGCTCTCACACTTTACTTTACTACAGAAAAAGTGGAGAACTTTGAGCAAGCGGAAGCAACAGATGGTGAAATGTTTGCGAAGTTCTTTAAACTTATGCTTAATCAGGGAATCAATCTGGCTCCTTCTAAATATGAGGCATGGTTCCTTACAACTGCTCATACTGAACAGGATATACAGGAAACGATCGAAGCAGTCGATCGTGCATTCGCACAATTATAATAGGAGAACCTAAAGACTGCCCCACCTGCGTGGGGCAGTCTTTATTGTTGACTTTGCAGAATATCTACTCCATTTCTGGCATATCCATTCATTCTGTATTTGTAATTTGTTTATTCCCTTCCTCAAAAAGGTACATATTTTGTAGAAACTTATTTAAATTTCCCTATTGATATTGCTTGTAAGTACATGTATAGTACAGTATTGTTTATTAAAATGTTACACAAGAAAGGATCCTAATTCCATGAAACTTGGTGCTCGCATTCTTAAAACGGGAATTGCGATTGTGTTAGCTTTACTTGTATCTCAGCTATTGAATATTCCGTCTCCAGTGTTTGCTGGAATCGCGGCAGTGTTTGCCGTCCAGCCCACCATTTATCGCTCTTATCTATCGATTATCGAACAGATTCAAGCGAACCTGATCGGTGCTGGGATTGCCGTTATTTTTGTACTCTTATTCGGCAGCAATCCTCTTATTGTAGGTCTCGCTGCTGTCATAGCCATTGCCATCATTCTTAAATTAAAGCTGCAAAACACGATCGGCCTGGCCCTGGTAACGTTGATCGCGATTATGGAAGTGACGGACCAGGATTTTATTCAATTTGCATTTATCCGTTTCTCAACCATCATGATCGGTGTGTTCTCATCTTTCATTATTAATTTGATCTTCCTGCCGCCAAAATACGAAACGAAGCTTTACCATAAAATATCTGATTCAACAGAAGAAATCTTAAAGTGGATTCGATTGAGTTCAAGACACGCAACAGAGTTCCACCTCTTGAAAAAAGACTTGGAGCGCATTAAAGAAAAGCTTATTAAGGTCGATCAATTGTATCTTCTCTATAAAGAAGAACGGGATTATTTCAAGAAAAATTCGATTGTCAAAAGTCGTAAGCTTGTCATTTTCCGTCAGATGATTTCATCAACGAATCGAAGCTTTGACATCTTGAAGCGATTGAACCGGTACGAAAATGAAATTTTTCAGTTGCCGGATGAATTACGAGGAGTGATCAAGGGACAGCTTGATTGTCTCCTCACCTACCATGAACAGCTTCTTTTAAAGTTCCTTGGAAAAATGCATCCGCATGCTGAATCAGAAGCCCAGCAGGATGTGTGCATGCATCGAAAAGAACTGATGAATATCATGATCCAGGAAGTAAAGCAGCATAGTAAAGATGAAAATATCCATAATTTCCATCTGCTTCATATTTTCTCGGCTATCTTTGAATACGATGAGCATTTAGAGCACCTGGAAAAGCTCATCACAAGCTTTCAATCGTATCATAAAGAAGACAATGAAGTGATGATCGGAGAAGAAGAAGAATAAATTGATAAAAAACGGAGCAAAGGATGTAATAACCTTTGCTCCGTTTTTTTGTTCTATTTAGTTTTTCATTTTAGGATCAAGGGCATCCCGAAGTCCGTCCCCCATCAAGTTGAATCCCAGTACCGTCAGCATGATGGCAAGTCCCGGGAAGATCATTGTCCACGGGGCCTGCAGCATGAACGTACGTGCATCAGCCAGCATTTTCCCCCATTCGGGTTGCGGGGCTTGAGCTCCTAAACCAAGGAAGCCAAGTGCCGCGGCTTCGATTATAGCAGTTGCAATGGCAAGTGTTCCTTGTACAATGATCGGCGCCATACTGTTAGGAAGGATATGACTCAATAGAATACGGCTATCTTTCATCCCAATGGCTTTCGCAGCCATCACATACTCTTCCTGCTTAACACTCAACACCCGTGACCGAATGAGCCGCCCAAAGTTAGGGATATTGATAATCGCAATGGCAATTAAAGCATTTCTAAGGGATGGCCCAAGAGCAGCTACAACAGCTATCGCTAACAGGATACTCGGAAATGCAAGCATGATATCAAAGATTCGTGAGATAATCGTATCCACCCATCTTCCATAATAACCTGCCACGATTCCCAGTAGACTTCCTACTACTGCGGAACCGATTACTGCAAAGAATCCTACCCATAATGAAATTCGTGCCCCATATATAATTCTGGACAATATATCCCGTCCAAAGTCATCTGTCCCTAGCCAATGTTCAGAAGATGGAGCCTGCAGTCTTTTCGATAAATCCTGTTCATTGATGCCTTGTGGGGCAATGAGTGGTGCAGCAATGGCCAATACGACAAAGAAAAGCACGATGAAAAATCCGACTAAAGCGATTTTGTTTTTTCGAAAGCTTTTCCACGCTTCCTTCCAGGGAGATACCGTTTCCTCCTGCAGGGAAGGATGAAGCTCCTTTTGCGGTTCTGCTAATTCTGCCATGAGAGTTCACCTCTTTCTTCTATTGATGTTAGTTGTATTTAATGCGTGGATCGACAGCAGCATATAGTAAATCGACGATTAAGTTGATTGTGACAAAAATCGTTGCCACTACGAGAATGCCTGACTGCACAACAGGATAATCACGGAAGCCGATCGCTTCATAAATATAGCGACCAATTCCCGGCCATCCAAAGATCGTCTCTGTCAATATCGCTCCACCTAATAGGAGCCCCATTTGCAGACCGATTACCGTCAGAACTGGAATGATGGCATTTTTAAGAGAATGCTTGTACACCACCCAGAACATTTTCAGACCCTTTGCACGAGCAGTTCGAATGTAATCCGAACGCATAACCTCAAGCATACTTGAGCGGGTCATACGGGCAATGATTGCCATAGGAATCGTGGCAAGTGCAATCCCCGGAAGGATCAGATGCTTCAGCACCTCACCTAATTGATCGAAACGTCCTTGTATGATGGTGTCTATAATATAGAGATTCGTAATGGCATCGATCGGATTACGAATGTTTTCCCTTCCTGTGGTTGGAAGCCAGTCAAGTTGGATTCCAAAGATCCACTGTTCCATCAATCCAAGCCAGAAGATCGGCATGGAAACCCCGACCAATGCCAGGATCATAGCTGTATAATCAAACCATGAATTCTGGAACCAGGCACTGATGATACCCGCATTCACCCCAATGACCACGGCAATGATGATCGCTACAATCGCCAATTCCGCTGTCGCGGCCAAGTATGGCCATATTTCACTTGAAACTTCTGTTTTAGTACGTATAGAACTGCCTAAATCACCTGTTAATAGGCCTTTTAGATACTCAAAATATTGAACATACCAGGCATTATCAAGACCTAACTGTGTTCTTAGCTGTTCAATGGCTTCTTTTGAAGCCTGTTGACCAAGGATCACTTGGGCAGGGTCTCCAGGTATCGCCCGAATGATAAAGAATACAATAAAGGTCATCCCTAATAATACGGGTACTAATTGAAGTAATCTTCGTATGGTGTATTGAAACATTTTGTTCACCTCTCTGAAAGGAGATTCTAGTATTCTTGGAAGCTTGCTTGATTTCATATTACATGCTTGTCGCCTCTGACCAAGCCGCCTCCGCTTTTCTTCTTGTCCAGCTGCGGCGGCTAGCCCCTCGAGGTCATATGTCAATCTTGCCCCAAAGGCAAAAAGCGCCTTTCGTGCAAGCTCGCCTTATGCTTGTCGGGGCTGACCAAGCCGCCTCCGCTTTTCTTCTTGTCCAGCTGCGGCGGCTAGCCCCTCGAGGTCATATGTCAATCTTGCCCCAAAGGCAAAAAGCGCCTTTCGTGCAAGCTCGCCTTATGCTTGTCGGGGCTGACCAAGCCGCCTCCGCTTTTCTATGTACAAAGGGGAGACTTGAAGTCATCTCCCCTTGGTTGAATCTTATTAGGACTATTCTATGTCTACTGCACCTAAGAAGTCAGATCCAGTTGGATGCGGTTGGAAGTTCTTCACAGCCGCACTACCAGCTAATAATGGTGTAGAGTGAGCAAGAGGTACCCAAGGAGCATCTTCATGGATGATTTCCTGAGCCTGTTTGTACATCTCTTCACGTTTTGCTTGATCTGTTTCAGATTGAGCAGCAATTAATAATTCATGAAGCTCATCATTGCTGTAGTAAGTGTAGTTATTGCTTCCGATATTGTCTTTATCAAGTAATACATATAGGAAGTTATCTGCATCACCGTTGTCACCAGTCCATCCAAGTAAGAACGCATCCGCTTCTCCGTTACGGGCCTTTTCTAAGTATGTCGCCCACTCGTAAGATACGATTTTTGCTTTCACTCCTACTTCTTGAAGATCTGCCTGAATCGCTTCAGCTACTTTTTGACCATCCGGCATATACGGACGTGGAACAGGCATTGCCCATAATTCCATTTCAAATCCGTCTTCAAGGCCTGCTTCGGCAAGAAGTTCTTTCGCTTTTTCCGGATTGTATTCATACCCTTCAAGTGCGTCATTGTATCCGCCAATAACTGGAGGCATCGGGTTTTTCGCTACCTCTGCTCTTCCTTCGAAGAATGCATCAATGATTTCCTGCTTGTTGATTGCATAGTTAATTGCTTGACGTACTTTTGGATTATCAAAAGGTTTACGAGTCGATGTTAATCCTAAGTATCCAACGTTCATAGAAGGACGTTCGAATAATTGTAATTGGTCGTTACCTTCAACTTGAGCTGCATCACTTGGATTAACACCATCAGCTAGATCGATTTCTCCAGAAACAAGCGCGTTTAGACGTGCAGAGTTTTCCGGAATTGATTTAAAGACAACCTGGTCCAGCTTAGGCAGACCTTCTTTCCAATAGTTCTCATTTTTCACTAGGACGATTTTGTCATTACGCTTCCACTCTTTGAATTTGAAAGGACCCGTTCCGGCATCAGTTGGTGCTTCGCCGAACTTGTCTCCCAACTCTTCAAGAGCTTTAGGACTTACAATCGCAAACGGGCTCATCGCAATGTTCTTTAAGAACGGAGCCTGAGGACGTTTTAGAACAAATTCAACAGTTTTTTCATCAACCGCTTTTACTTCATTGATAACGTGACCTTCATCACCTTTAAATCCACCAAACATAGATTTATAATAGTAGAATGCTTCTTCATTACCATTCATCCAACGCTCGAAGTTCTTCACGACTGCGTCAGCATTGAAATCTGTACCATCTTGGAATTTAACGCCTTCACGAAGTGTGAACGTATACGTTAACCCGTCTTCAGATACCTTCCACTCTTCAGCTAATCCCGGATTTGGTTCTGTATCCTGCTCACCAAATTCAACTAAAGTTTCGAAGATATTCTTTGTTACTTTAAATGATTCTCCATCTGTTACCGCAGCAGGATCAAGTGCTACTGAGTCCCCCCCGCGACCAAAGATCAATACTTTTGGATCGCCGCTATCTTTACTGTCGCTGCCTTCGCCTGAAGAGCTCTCATTTCCTCCACATCCGTAAAGAACAGATGATACGAGTAGGATGAGCAGCATTAAAATTGACCAGCTTTTTTTTCTCAACTAAATCCCCTCCTGAATGATGTTTATATACTTATGAGACTTGCCTTCTAGTAAAGATGACAAGCTACATAATGCCCTGGTTGGTGTTCCTTGAATTCCGGTACTTTCTGTTTACAGATCTCCGTTGCATGTGGACACCTGGTGTGGAATGTACACCCGCCCGGTGGATTGGACGGGCTCGGAATATCCCCCTGCAAGAGAATCGTTTCTCTTTTGAAATCCGGATCCGGCACCGGTACCGCTGATAGTAGTGCCTGAGTATATGGATGTAGCGGGGTTTCATAGAGTGTTTCACTATTACTCAGCTCTACCATTTTGCCGAGGTACATCACGCCTACCCGGTCACTTATATGTCTCACTACACCTAAATCATGCGCAATGAAGATATAGGTGAGTCCGAACTCTTTTTGCAAATCCTGCATCAGGTTCAGGACCTGTGACTGAATGGACACGTCAAGAGCTGACACAGGTTCATCGGCAATAATGAGCTTGGGTTTCGTCATTAGAGCTCTCGCGATTCCAATTCGCTGCCTTTGTCCCCCACTGAATTGATGTGGATAACGTTTCGCATGATAGCTGCTTAACCCGACAATATTGAGTAGTTCATGGACCCTCTTCTTTCTTTCCTTCGCTGACCCCATTCCATGGACCTTTAATGGTTCTTCGAGAATCTGTTCAACAGTATGCCTTGGATTCAAGGAAGCAAAAGGATCCTGAAAGACCATTTGCATTTCCCGGCGGACCTTTCTCATTTCTGAGTTTGATAGACTCGTAAGCTCTCGATCTTCGAATGTCACTTTCCCTTCGGATGGATCGATGAGTCTCATAAGCATCCTGCCCGTGGTAGACTTTCCACATCCACTTTCTCCTACGATTCCAAGAGTCTCTCCTTTATTCACGGTAAAAGATACCCCGTCCACTGCTTTTACCGAACTGACAGGTCGTCCGAGAATTCCTCCTGTAATCGGAAAGTGTTTCTTAAGATTTTCAACCTTTAGCAACGGTTCCGTCATAAACTCCCTCCTCCACTTCATCGAACAGGAAGCATCGTGTGCAATGTCCTTGTGATGTTTCATATAATTCCGGTGTTTCAACTAAACAGCGATCGAAAGCATACTCACAGCGGGCTGCAAATCGGCATCCGGTCTTAATGGATCCCGGTTTCGGAACATTTCCCTGAATCGAGTGCAGTCGCTGCTGCTTGATTCTCATATCCGGTACGGATTGAATCAGGCCTTTCGTGTAAGGATGCTGAGGGTTTTTAAAGATTTCTTCTACCTTCCCCTCTTCCACCACTTTACCTGAGTACATAACGACCACTCGTTCACATGTTTCAGCTACAACTCCCAAATCATGAGTGATCAAGAGGACCGCTGTATTCAGTTCTTTATTTAATCGTTTCATCAATTTTAATATTTGGGCCTGAATTGTCACGTCAAGAGCGGTTGTCGGCTCGTCTGCTATCAACACACGTGGATCACAAACCATAGCCATGGCAATCATGACCCTTTGTCTCATACCGCCTGATAGCTGATGGGGGTATTCCTTGATAAGCTCCTCAGAACGCGGTAAACCGACCATCTTCATAATTTCAATTGCTTTATCTCTTGCTTGTTTCTTTCCAACCTTCGTATGTATGCGTATGGCTTCCGTTAATTGGTCACCTATAGTAAAAACAGGGTTTAAAGATGTCATTGGCTCTTGGAAGATCATCGCTATATCATTGCCCCGGATATCTCTCATTCGTTTTTCAGATGCTAGTGTCAGATCTTCATCTTTATACAGTATCTTTCCACCTACTATTTTCCCCGGTGGTTTCGGTACCAGGCCCATGATGGATAGGGATGTAACACTTTTACCACATCCACTCTCCCCAACGATCCCGAGCACCTCCCCTTCATTCACATGAAAGCTAACTCCATCGACTGCAGGAACTTCTCCGTCATCAGTAAAAAAGGAGGTCCTCAAATCTTCCACTTTTAGTAAAGGACGCGCTTCGCTCATTCAAATCCTCCTCTTGAAACTATCTCTCTTTTCTTAATAGTGCTTATTTTCTAAATTTTATATGTTTCTTATTATACAAGATGTTACAAATGTTGCAATCTATTTTCAGAATTTTTCTACACAAAAACAATATGCTCTTTCATTCCTAATTCAATTCAATATATGTCCAATTATCCTTTTCATTCCTTCCATATAAAGTTATTTAGTCCTACTTTCTTCACGACACACCTGAAATAAGTTTGATATATTTTTTTGATGCACAAAAAAAGTCATGACTTTTATCACGTATTTCGTGATAAGTCATGACTTCCCAGTTTATTGATCGAGCTGCTGTACTTGGAAGAGTTTATAGTAATGGCCCTGTTGTGCCATCAGCTCTTCATGGGTTCCCATTTCCACAACTTCACCGTGCTCCATATGAATGATTCTGTCAGCATGGGTGATCGTTGATAATCGATGAGCGACTATGAAGGTCGTTCGATCTTTTGCCAGGATTTCAAGAGATTCCTGGATAAGGTGTTCGCTTTCCAGATCAAGGGCTGACGTTGCTTCATCCAGTATGAGAATCGGTGGATTTTTAAGGAACACCCTGGCAATCGCGACACGTTGCTTCTGTCCGCCAGATAGCTTCACACCTTGTTCCCCTACTTTCGTGTCATAGCCTTGAGGTAATTTCATGATGAAATCATGTGCATTTGCCGCCTTGGCAGCTTCTATTACTTCTTCATCCGTCGCTTCAGGATTACCGAATTTAATATTCATCTTGACCGATTCACTAAAGAGAATATTGTCCTGAAGCACCATTCCAATATTGTCCCGCAATGACCTCACCTGAAATCTTCTGATGTCTGTTCCATCTAAAAGAATTTCACCATCTGTGACATCATAAAAACGGGGAATAAGACTGACGAAGGATGATTTCCCTCCACCGCTCATCCCGACCAGAGCGACGGTTTCACCTGTTTTAATATCTAGGTTGAGATTACGCAGTACCTCTTCTTCTTCAGATTCATAGCGAAAGGAAACATTTTTAAAATGAATATCTCCGCGTACATTTTCACAAGGAATCGCACCTGGTTCATCATCAATATCATACTTCTCATCCATGAACTCAAATACACGGTCCATGGAGGCGATCGATTGAGTCAAGGTTGTAGAAGAATTCACTAGTCGTCTAAGCGGACCATAGAGACGATCGATATATGCGATAAAGGCGGCCATTGTACCAATGGTCAGGTCTCCATTTATAACTTGCAGCCCCGCATATCCAATGATGATTAACGGAGAAATATCCGTAATGGTATTCACAACCGCGAACGCTTTCGCATTCCAGCTTGTTTGTTTTAAGGCCTTCGTTAAGAAATTGCTATTCTGATCCTGAAACTGTTTTTGTTCATAGTCTTCAACAGCAAAACTCTTGATGACAGCCATTCCCTGGACCCGTTCATGTAAGTGACTTTGAACCTCTGCCAGTGCCTGAGACCGGTCTCTCGTCAACCCTCTAAGTCTTCCAAAGAAATAACGGACAGAGAAAGCATAGAAAGGAAACGCGATTAGAGAAACAAGTGTTAACGAAACATCCATCGTAAACATGATAGACAGAGCAATGACAATGGTAGCTGCATCCAGCCATAGGTTCATCAAACCGGTGATCACGAAATTCTTCGTTTGCTCAACGTCATTGATGACCCTGGATATGACTTCCCCCGCTCTTGTATTCGAATAATACTTAAAACTGAGTCGCTGAATATGTGAAAACAAATGATCCCTTAAGTCATATAAGATCTTGTTTCCCGTCCACTGAGCAAAGTACTGGCGATAATACTCCACAGGCGGTCTTACCAGTAGGAAAAGGCCAAGCATGATCCCCATGATCATCAGTAACTGATTGGTCTTTTCTTCCGAGGATAAGCCCGAAGCGCCTACTATATCATCGATTACATATTTAATTAAAATCGGAATTAATAAAGGGATGGTAAATTTAATAATACCTATAATTAATGTACCAATAATTTGCCACCGATAAGGTTTTACAAATTGAAGGTAGCGTTTGATACTATCCAAGTGATTACTCCTTTCTAAGATGTGAGTATTATTTTGCCCCAATAAAAAGGGATGACCCTGTATGGAACGCAGCACTGTTCCTCTTCAAGTCCTTTCAGGAAATGAAAAGGGTTGCTCCTTACTGGGTCAGCCCTTTAATGCCTATACAGTTTTCCAGCTGTGTTACCCCCTGTGAGTCAAATAACGCTCGTACCAAATATCAATAAAGTCAGGAGCAAAAGGCCCTTTTCTTTGTCGGATCCAGCGAACAAGCTTGTCTACATTTCGCTTCAGGATGTGATCGATCACATCCGGGTAACCGTACAACTTGCGATGAGTTTCATACTCATCCTCATCCAGCAATGTATATGTCATATCAGGAAACACTTTAATATCCAAGTCGTAATCGATATACTTGATCGCTTCATGATCATATACAAATGGTGAGCTTAAATTACAATAATAATAAATACCGTCCTCACGAATCATACAAATAATGTTAAACCATAGCTCCGAATGAAAATAGCATATTGCCGGTTCACGGGTCATCCACGTTCTTCCGTCTGATTCCGTCACCATCGTTCGATCATTTCCACCGATTATCTGATTGCTTGTTCCTTTCAGAACCGTCGTCTCATTCCATATCCGGTGAATGTTGCCATCATGTTTAAAGCTATGTATTTGTACTGATTTTCCTTCAGTGGGAACCGCCATCGTATCCCCTTCTTTCATTTCAAAATTACCCTTATATATACTTATCTATTCTATCATTATAACGTTTCCTCAGAAAATTTAAAACAAAAGGGCTATCCTTAAAGAAAAAATCCTTTAAGAATCGCCCTGTTCCTGTTCAAAAATGGGATTTATCACTAATATCTCTTTATGTTGTAACGCTGTTTTGTTCCTTTTGATAGGAGCGAATCACTTCATCGGTTTGTTTTTGAAACATTTTTTGAATCTCTTTAAGCTCCTTCTTTTTGGAAGCAATCTCTCTCTTTATAGATTCAACCCTCGTCAACTCTTGAAGCTGGAGCAGCTCCTCTTCAAGCTCTTGACAACGTTCGATCTCAGACTGAAGATATAACAACTTATCCATCGTCTCTAACTGCTCTGTTACCAACTCATTAAACCGTTGCTGCATCACTTCCACCACTCCTCTAAACAAGCTCTCCTAAACATTCTCCTTTCCACCCCCAAATCCTTTGACAACTTCTGTCACAATCCCACCTGTTTTGTCGATGTGGAGGACGATGTGGAGGGACGGACCTCGAGAGGAGATAGTTGTGTTTGATTAGATTGATGGAAGTTCTGTCCCTCATTGATTAAAGAATTGAAAGGTCCGTCCCTCAAAAAAAAAAACGAAAAAGCACCCAACCTAATGGGTGCTTTTTCCGTCAAGAACAATTCAATTATTGTTGTTGTTGACCGTATTTACCAGAAGCTTTCGCTTTGTTAGCTTCTGCTTGTTGGTTTTGTTGCTTCACGTGTTGTGCTGCTGTTGTTTCTGAAGCGAACTCAGTACCATATTGTTGTTGCTGAGTAGCACCAGCTTGAGCGTTTTGTTGCTTAACGTGTTGAACGCTTGTACCAGCTTGAGTTTTGTTTGGTTGTTTTGCCATTGTAATCACCTCCACGCTTATTAAGATAACCAAGCGTGGATTTCACTATTCGATATTTTTCAGGAAAAACCTTCCTAAACGAGTAGTGAGCGACCGCCATCGACGATGATGGTTTGACCCCTGATCATGGAGGAATCGTCTGAAACGAGGAACATCACTGACTTCACAAGATCATCAATTTCCACCATTCGTCCTGCAGGTGTTTTACTGCGTGCATCTTCCAGAAGCTCTTCACGATTAGGGAAATGCTTGAGTGCATCTGTATCGATCGCACCACCGGAAACTGCATTTACGATTATGTCACGCGGTGCAAGCTCAACGGCAAGATAACGCGTTAAAGCTTCAACTGCAGCTTTAGAGACTCCCACAGTTGTGTAATTGTCTAAATAACGGATGGATCCCAATGAGCTTATGCTTACGATGCGTCCGCCATTATCCATTAATTTTGCTGCTTCCTGGGCACAGAACAGCAATGCCTTGCTGTTAATGTTCATCGTCCAATCCCAATGAGATTCTTCAAGTTCCATGACTGGACGCAGAACCCCGGATGCTGCGTTACTTACCAATACATCCAAGCGGCCGAATTCTTCTTTAATCTGTTCGAACATAGATTTGATTTTCTCCACGTCTCCAACATTTGCCCGTACGACAAATGCTTTTCGTCCCAACTTTTCGACCTGTTCAGCCGTTTCAAGTGCACCTTTTTTACTCCGTGCATAATTGACAACGATATCGTATCCTTTTTCTGCCAGTTGAATCGCGATTTCCCGTCCAAGTCCGCGGCTGCTTCCTGTGACTAATGCTACTTTTTGACTCATGTTGATCATCCTTTCAATTTCATTTTCCATTTGGTGTAAAGCATAATCAGGCCTTGAACATGCACACTAATAAGAGCATGTCAGTTAAATGGAGGAATGAGTTATGTATGTAGGTAGAGATATGACAGAGCTTTCAATGATTCCAAAAGATGAATGGAAAAAAAGCGAGCTCGCTTTCTTTCATCATTCACTACAACAAATAGTACCCTATTTGAACGCAGAAGGACAATCGATCCACAGAGAAATTGTCGAAGAAATTGAAAACCGCGGCGGATTGAAGCGTGGCGAAGCCGATTATACTCACGGCACGAAGGTTAGTTACGATTGAGATGATACTATACAAAGAGCAACCAATCAGGCTGCTCTTTTTTATTTCTGTAGTATTCCTGCTCCGGTTTCCTTCCAGATTTTCTGATGGGAGACGGGAAAGGCATATTTATCCAATTCTTCGGTCGTAACGGCAATCAGGTCGGTGACATCAAGAGTAGTACTATCGATAGACCCCACATATACTTCAATATCCCAAACTATGTGAGAGAATATATGTTGGATTTTCGTGACTACTCCTGCTTTCAAAGAGCAATCCACCTTGTATTCTTCCTCCATTTGATCAAGCAATTGCTTTCGACCGCCGCTTGAATTTCCCACTTCAAAATTAGGGAATTCCCATAAATTTGCGAGCAGTCCTTTACCCGGACGTTTATGAATGACGACTCGATCATCTTCCGTAAACAAAACGGCTGCCGCCATATTCAGTTTACGTGCAGATTTCTTTTTCGATTTAATTGGAAGTTCTGTTTGCACTCCTTCTTCAAATGCCTGACAGTGCTCCCGGACAGGACATAGTAAGCAGGATGGTGATGTCGGTGTGCAAATCAGTGCCCCAAGCTCCATCAGTGCTTGATTGAAATACGATGGATTCTCTTCAGATATCAAATTTCTGACTGCTTGTTCAAATACCTTGCGTGATGCAGGTTTGGCAATATCGAGCCAGATGGATAAAATACGTGAAAATACCCTCATGACATTTCCGTCGACAGCAGGCTCCGGTTTGCTGTAGGCAATACTCAAAATGGCCCCCGCAGTGTATGGTCCCACACCTTTTAATGACGATATTTCTTTCGGTGTATCCGGGACGATTCCTCCATACTTTTCACTCACTTCTTTGACAGCAGACTGAAGATTCCTGACTCTCGAATAATAGCCGAGTCCTTCCCATGCTTTCAACACATCTTCTTCGTCTGCTGCAGCAAGAGCATCTATGGTAGGAAATTTCTCGATGAATCGGTTAAAATAAGGTATGACCGTATCCACCCTTGTTTGCTGGAGCATGATTTCAGATACCCACACTTTATAGGGATCTTGATCCTTCCTCCATGGTAGATCGCGTTGTTCACTTGAAAACCATGATAGTAAATTCTTCTGAAATTCCTCACGGTTAATGGTCTGTAAATGTTTCAATGGTTCTTCTATCAATTTTGTACCTCCAGGATGTTAAATGTTACGTTGAATAGGGAATAAATAATTAAAGCTGTGTTTTTAAGCCAACAAGGTTTATTTCTTTTAACCCTCCACAAATACATTCGTCCAATAAACCAAATAATAAATGACGCCGGGAAGTTCGTAAACGTTTCAAAACATGGAAATGGGATTCAGTAGGCACAATAAACCGTTCGATGTAACGATTAGGGTCGGCTTCAGACTTTTCCCACTGGATATTAAAGGCGTCGTATTGTGGTAATGTCGCTACGATATTGTTCATAATCTGATTATATTGAGGTTGAAAATTTTGTTTTATTTCATATTCCAAGTAAATGTGTAAAGTGTTTTTCATTGAAATAAACTCCTTTTAACCATATCATGTTCAAAAATGAATACAAGGCATAAAGAAAACAGATGAAAATGAGCCAAGGGAGGACTTTTTTTGGATACAGGCACTCATATCGTCATGGGTTTCGCTCTAGGGGGCTTAGCCACCCTGGATCCCGTTGTTGCTGAAAGTGCAGCCACTTCTCAAAGTGTGTTAGTTGCAGCAGTCATCGGCTCTCAAATACCAGACATCGATACCGTTCTGAAATTACGCAATAATGCCGTTTATATACGTCATCACCGAGGCATCACCCATAGCATTCCGGCCGTTGCTCTTTGGCCGCTTTTAATTGTCGCTTGTCTATATCCATTTTTCCCGGGAGCAGATTTGCTTCATTTATGGATTTGGACATTTGTGGCCGTATTCCTCCATGTATTTGTCGACATTTTCAACGCCTATGGCACCCAGGCAATCAGGCCGATTTCGTCGAAATGGGTCGCATTAGGGGTCATTAACACGTTTGATCCGATTATCTTTGGTATTCATATTGGCGGATTGATTCTGTGGGGCATAGGATTGCCACCCGGAAAAACCTTTTTGGTCATGTACATTGTGATTTTTGCTTATTATGTATTGAGATTCCAGGTTCAAAAAGCCGTAAAAAATGCGGTGAAGAGAAGAATCCCTAAAGCGGAAAAAATCATCGTTTCACCGACGATTCGGTTTTTCCAATGGCGCCTTGCGATCGTAACAAAGGAGCATTATTATGTCGCACGGGCATTCAGACGGTCAATTACGATTTTTGATAAATTCGAACGGATACCGATACCAGAGAATCCAGTAATCAATGCTGCAAAAAAAGATAAAAACCTGGCCGCCTTTCTCTCCTTTTCGCCGGTTTTCCGCTGGGAAGTGGACGAATACGATGATCACTTTGAAGTACGCTTCATTGATCTTCGCTACAGAAATAATGGACACTATCCTTTTGTCGCCCTGGTACAGCTCGACAAAGACCTGAACATCGTCAGCTCCTACACAGGATGGGTCTTCAGCGAAGAAAAACTTCGCTCAAAAGTTGACATCGACATTTTAATCGATTAAATCAGTGAGGGATGGACCTTTTTCAAGGTCCGTCCCTCATCACTTTAATGTACTAAATCATCATCTTCTTTATCATCGATCAGGTGTTTGTATTTAGGGTTTTGTGCAGCGAATTCGTGGATTTGTTCTCCGTATGTATTGACCCATTGCCGAACGACTTTTTCCGTTACTGCCTTCCCTTTATAATCGTAACCTGCTTTTGCGTATGTTGCTTCGAAATCCTCCCACACAAGTTCGATCCAGGTTCTCGCTTTTTCATACGAGAGCTTATTATTTTTTTCAATTAACAATTGTGTTAATTCGTGGAATGTTGACTCCATTTTGTCTCCTCCTTTTCCATATATTTAGTACCCTCTTTTATGATAATGTACACCAATTCACCCATACTATTAGTACGTGGTTAAGCTTGGTTGAACCTTTGCTTCTTCACGGTATGAGTCAGAAAATTCACCTTTTAGGAGGCACTTTATGCGAAATAAAACGACAGGGTTCCCCAACATGAATAACAATAAATTCGAAGGTGAACCGAGAGCTAAAGCGGAATTTGCATCTAAAAGGGCTAATGGCACCATCAACACCCATCCTCAAGAACGTATGAAAGCTTCTGGAGAAAGAGATCACGACTCACTTTAATGAAGTGAAAATTTGTTTAGGGGGTAGTTACGATGGCAAACATGAAAAACAACTTCTACCGAAATAAGTACAGCAGTCCATTTAACAAGGCATTCTACAATCCAAAGCATGCCCATTCCCAAGCTAATGGACAAACCACACAAACTCAAGACTTAATCATTCTAGAGAACCAGACACGCAAGCGTTCCTAGACTTCTTCTTCCGAGGTCCGTCCTTATGACGGACCTCTTCATTACTTCTTTTCCCCTGCTAAAAGGGAAATCGGCAGTGCTTCTTCTTTTCCATCTCCACCCAGGCGATATCCCCAGGCAAATACCCCGTTTAAATAGTCGACTTTGAAATATGTACCGGGATCTCCTTCTATCGCGTATATCCCGCCAGGCTTGTAGGCGTCGGGATTCATCAAATAAGCCTGTGCCATAAGTGCCTTGCGCTCCAAAACGGCAAACTCATTCACTATCCCCAGCTGTTCAGCTTTTCTGGCCTTCTCCTTCAACGAAGCGATCTCCTGCTTCAGCTCATGCTCCGTCATCTCACTATATCTTCTCTCTTGTTCCATTCTTCATCACCTCTACTAATAGTAGTATAGAGAAAATGATACAATAAGAAAAGCGGAAGCGGCTTGGTCAGCCCCGACAAGCATAAGACGGGATTGCTGAAAAGGCGTACTTTGCCTTTTTGGCAATCATGGCTTATGACCTCGCGGGGCTAGCCCCGCAGCTGGACAATAAGAAAAGCAGAAGCGGCTGGTCAGCTCAGACAAGCACTTTTAGAAAATCTAAACACATACACCAGAAAGGATGACACCACTATGAAAACAGCCATCATTACAGGCGGAGGCTCCGGCCTTGGAAAAGAATTAGGAAAACTTCTTAGCCAGCAAGGATATCATATCTTCCTTCTTGCTCGAACTGAAGACCGCTTAAAAGAAGCTGCAGCAGAAATTGAAAACATAGGCGGACAGGTTTCATTTGCCACATTGGATATTCGGTCGACTCATGACATTCAACAATTCGGTGAAAATCATCTTAAAGGTCGTAATGTTGAATTACTCATACATAACGCAGGGATAGGCTATTTCGGCCCCTTCAAGGATACGGAGGATGATGAATTAGTAAGCATGTTCGAAACGAATGCACTGGGTCCCATTCGATTAACCAAGGCACTGCTAAATCAACTGGAACAGAATAGTACCATCATTAACATTATTTCAACAGCTGGCCTTAGAGGGAAAAAGAACGAATCATTGTATGTAGCGAGCAAGTTTGCCCTCAGAGGATTTGGTGAAAGTTTACAGAAGGAGTACGAAGATTCGAATCTTCGCATCGTGAACGCTTATATGGGTGGAATGGATACTCCATTCTGGGAGAACAGCGATCATATCAGTGATCCTTCAAAGCTTCGCTCTCCTAAAGAAGTTGCGGAATTGATTGTGAATGAATACAAAGAAAAAGACGAAATCGTCATCGAATCAAAAAAATAAACCTCAAAAGGCAGCCCTCCCTAAAGGAAGACTGCCTTCTCATTTATGGAGCAAAAGGGAAGAACATAAAGGCAACCACAAATAATAAAACCGGTACCAAAAATACAGCGAAGGTATCAATAACAACGACAAAAGCCATCCAAACCCAGCGGATACCGTCTTTTCTTTTGAGAAACTGCTGGATCATCCGGATGTTCACGAGGATGAGGAAGATCGCCACCCCTAAGAGAAAAAATGGCATCACCCATTTTCCCATGGTTTCGGCGTACCCTTGGTTATACCACTCTTGCTTCCCAAGTGTATAGAATCCGGTTTGGACTTTAATGATGATTTCACCAATGATAAATAGTGCGGCTGCCCCCACGACAATTCCACCTGTGTAAAGCTTGAATTTCTTATTCGTACCGATGAGCAGCAGAAGTGTTAAACCAGCAAACAGAAGCGTGAAAATCTCCACACGTACTCCCCCTTGTCATTCCCTTATAGTTCAATCTATCTTTATAACATCAAATCATTCTTCATTTTCTTTTAATTCTTCCAAAAGTCTTTCGATGTCCTCCATAGAGAAACCTTTTCGATACAAGGTCTGTTTCATTTTCTGGACATACTCGTATCCCTCATACTTCGAACTCAACTTTCTATGTGCCTTTAACCCCTGGTGATAGACCGCATCCCATTTTTCATCGTCATCACGATCAGATTGTACTGTCTCCCAGACAATTTTCATGACAGAACCCGGATATCCTTTTCGCATCAGGTTCTGTTCAATTTTTTGCTTGGCAATCGTCTTAGAATCTTTCCGGTATTTTTGAAGAAGTTTTTCGGTGAGACCGACCGCTTTATCAACCTGCTTCTCTTCGGTAAATGAAGCAAGTGCCTCTTCGATATAACGGTCATCAACCCCTTTTCTTCTCAATTCCCCCCGGATCCAAGTCGGCCCCTTATCAGAGGTATTCATGTGCGTCCCTACAAAAGCGTGAGCAAATTCTAAATCATTGATGTATTTAATATCATTTAATTTATGAATCACTTCCTGTATGACTCCATCTTCGGGATCTCCTTCTTGTAAATGGTCCCTGATTTCTTTTTCCGTACGCATTCGATAGGCTAAATATTGAATCGCTTTATTGAATGCTTTTTTCACATCGTCTTCGTACTGAAGCTCCGAAATCTCAAGCTCATCGACTTCCAGACCTTTTCGGAGCTGGAACTTCGCCAGTACTGCTTCATCGACACTGAAGGCATATCTTCCATCTATAAATAAATTGTAACGCTCATCGTTCTTTACTTGCTTCGTTATTTTCGTAATCTTACCCATTTTTTCCACCTCATAGTAATCCTAACACATTCAGCATATGTTTTTTATTCTGTAGATAGGTAAAATAATAAGTATATTGGAGGGATGATGATGAAGATCGCTATAACAGGTGGTACGGGTTTTGTCGGGCAGGCTCTGACGGAGGAACTACTCGAACACCATCATGAAGTCTTGATACTTACTCGAAATCCGGATAAATACGACAATCGTTCAGGTGTTACCTACGTAAAATGGCTATCCGACGGGGCGAAGCCAGAAGAGGATCTCGAAGGAATTCAAGCTTTCATTAACCTTGCCGGGGAATCCATCAACAGTGGTCGCTGGACGGATGAGCGTAAGAAACGCATCATCAATAGCCGGATCAATTCAACTCAAGAGGTAATGAACATTATTAAGGTACTGAAAGAGAAACCTGCGTGTCTTATTAACGCCAGTGCAATCGGCTACTATCCTTCTTCAAAAACGAATACGTATACGGAAGCATCAACGGAAACAGCAGACAACTTTTTAGGAGAAACCGTTCAAATATGGGAAAAAGAAGCGAGCAAGGCGAATCAGCTGAGCATCAGGGTTGCATATGCACGGTTCGGAATTATTCTGGGGAAAGACGAAGGCGCCCTACCTCGAATCGCTCTTCCTTATAAAATGTTTGTAGGGGGAACAGTTGGTTCAGGTGATCAATGGATGTCATGGGTTCATATAAAAGATATCGCAAGGGCTGTCCATTTTATCGCTGAGACAGAAGCCATTTCAGGACCAGTCAATGTGACTGCACCCTCCCCGGTCTCTATGAAAGAGTTTGGAAAAACACTTGGTTCCGTGCTTGGCAGGCCACACTGGATCCCTGTCCCTTCCCTTGCTTTAAAAGTAGCAATGGGTGAAATGAGCGCCTTAGTGCTAGAAGGCCAAAAAGTACTCCCGAGTGTCCTATCAGAAAACGGTTTTCAATTTGAATACCCTGAATTAAAAAGTGCACTGATTGACATTTATCGTTAAATCACAGGTATGCCCCCTTCTTTTCAAGGCAAAAATAGAATTAATCTTGAAAAGAAGGGATGTACATACGATTGGATAATAAGAAAAAGAAAGACAAAAACAAATCGGTTCTATCCAGTGCACAGGAAGTAACATATTCAAGAGAATTCAAAGCAGCTGATCGTGCAGGCGGTTTCAGTTCCAAAGCCCATAGGTAGACAATTATTACCTAACTAAAAACCCTTACTTTGAAGAAGAATAAAGGTACAGACTCCTTAGTCTGTACCTTTATTTTTTTAACCAACTGAAAAGGGGATGTTCATATTGGGCAGATCACGCGGAAATAGTAAACGAGGAAACAAAAACAGCTTGCCACAAACACCCGCTCAGCTCAAATCTGACGGTGTTGACGAAGAGTTCTCACGTGAACTTGCCGACCAGGCTGATATGGAAGCACAAGCTCGCGCCAATGCTGCCAACCAGCGTGCACGAGTGAAGAAAAACCAATAGTGCACTCCCGGTAGGTAAAAAAAGATAGGTTCTGAGGAATTCACTAAGAAACCACCCATGAGAGACCAGTATGGGTGGTTTCATTACGTTCTATTACACCACAATCGGCTTTTTATGCTTTTTGCCTTCAGGAAGGACCATATGTTTCAGGTATGGTATCACCCAGCGGTCAGCTCCCCAACAGAATGCCCCTCTGCCGGCAAAAAGAAGGATGATGGCAACTGTGTAGAGAACTGGATTCGTGCTCACTGTTCCCGCCAATAAGAAGTTTAAGTTCATGAATGCTCCTGCTAGTAGGGCCGGTATTGTCATGAAGCCGACAATCAAGCCAACTCCCACCAACATTTCTCCCCAAGGAATCAAAATATTGAATAAATCGACATTCGGTATTGCGAACCCTTTTAGGAATTCTGCATACCATCCTTGAACAGCTGGATGATCTCCCGTCGCCTTAGCCAATGCTCCTTGCAAGAAGCCGCTTGCATCAAAACCATCGTTTACCTTATGCCAACCCGCTTCCAGCCATTGAACGCCCAACCAAATTCTAATCACTGTCCAAGCCATGCTTACCTTTTGATTTTCCCACCATCTCATGATGGATCATCTCCTTTTCGATGAATATTGTGAAATATTTCACAATAGTGATTAAAAAAACAGTTGATCAAAGTTTGTGATGGTTTTGATATGGTAGCTGTTTCATTTGTGAAATGTTTCACATGTTCTTTACACTTATAATATACCTCTTCCCCATCCCTATTGCAATAGGCTTTCAAGCAGTTCACAAAGGTGTCAAAATCGGTAAGTGTATTGTTTGTTTTCTTAAAATTTTTTTGTGGAAAATGAATTTCCGGTATCTTTCAGCAGCTGACTTCAAGAAAGGTTTCAGCTGCTGATTTTCAGGAAATTTTCATTTGTTAAATTTCCACCGATTATTAACTGGCAAATTCAAAGCCAAATTCACTTCTCAGAAATCATCGATATTTTAAATGGTGTACAATCACCGCTAACCAATCATCTACGTCAACGCTCACGACTTAAATCAATAATCCGGATTAAATTGTCACTATCATCTTGATATATGGCATATCTGCCAGGAGGAATATCACATGGAGTCTTAATGAAATGAAGTTTTTCTTGATGTTGCTCATAATATTCGTCTACACTGTCTACGATGAAGATTCCACCTGGTGCTAAATCAGGGTCGTCATTTTCGATCATTAATTGAACATCGGTGCCTGGTAACTTAAGAGCAATCGTGTGATCTCCCTCGCGCCAGGCTTCTTTAAACCCTAAAGTATCACGATAATAATTTAGAGATTCCGTTAAATCTTTAACCGGATGACATAGAAAAGCCAGCTTCATATACTCCACCTCAATTTCATATTTTTATAGAACCATTCCCAAAATCTCGTCCACCCACGCACCATTCTCTTCCACACCAAGCTTCCCGCACAGTGAACGATGTACAAGCTTAAACTTCGGAACAATCGCCTTCATCACAGAATATATCTCATCAGGATTCCGACTGCATCCCCAACTCTCCAGTAATGCACTTTGCTCCTGTGTAAAAGGTGTGCGCTTCCCCTCATAGTTCGACCAATCACCGGGTGCATTAGGAACCCGACCTCTCTCCATCTCCCATCCAGCAGCAACTGACCATCTCATCATATCAAGGGAATGAAGGGCATAGTACAGTTCTCCCCGGTTGATTCTTCGATACACTTCATGAGTATGGGCGAAGAATTTACTTCTCCAAAGCTCAAATTCTTCTAAAGTCACATGATAATTCAATGATTGGGAAGCATCGACCGTTTCCTGTACGATCCGATGAGAGTCGAAAATGATATCTGCTTCCTTCATATACAATGAAGACTTCAAGTCACTTCTTTTGTAATAAAATGCATCCACCTTGACGAAGCATGAATAATGAGCCACTGTATGCACTGACAACGGAAAGTCCTCATAGTACAGGACGTCACCCCAATTACCCGCCCGCGCCTTTTTCCTCTTCCTATACTCTTCAAAAACATCATCCTTCACTACAATTCGCAGGTCCAAGTCGGAATAGCGGTCATGATTTCCCCTTGCCGTGGAGCCACCGTAGAAAAAGGCTAACACATTTTCGTCACCCTCCAAATCCAGTTGGATGCTTTCCTTTAACTTAAGACGCTTACTTTCTAAATGCCTATCTCTATAACGATGCTTTGACTCAAATCCCATACATATCTTCATTCACACCCTTAATGAGTTTTTTTCTTCAATTTGCAAGAAATCATCTTCTACTATTTTGCTGCCCGGTACGAGTAGGGACTTAAAATCTGAGAATAGATGTTGAATTTCTTCATGCTCATTAATCAAGCTTATATTTCTTTTGTATTGACCTTCGTCTTTGTATCTACTAATCTCCATCCATTGGGTTTCGCTATCCTGTTTTTTCAAAAAGATAGTATGGCTTTCTAAATACTTTCTATAAATTTCACCAGCCTTTTCTTGTATTTTAAAGAATTCCTCCACTTTTTCCGGTTGAATATGATACTCATAGACTTTTACAAACATACATTTCTCCTTTCAATTAGATGCATTTTACCATAAAAAACCATAATACAGATGGAATTTTCTAATAATAATAGAAATAGAAACTTTCTTATTTCTCATGCGTATTACATAATAGACATAGACAGTCCGGTTACGGGAGATGAAACGATGAAGTCAGAGAAGAAGCTTTGGAGAATGTGGAAGGTACTATCATTGGCTCTTTCCATCGTGGTAAGAGTCTATTGGTACCGTCTCCTTGGTAAGTCCCAATGGGAGAAAGATAAGCTTTGGGAACGGATAGGAAAAGAGTTTAAAGAAACCTTATTTGAATTAAATGGTGTTTTAATCAAGGTTGGCCAACTCCTAAGTATACGTGAGGATTTGCTGCCGAAAGGATTCATTAATCAAATACAGGATCTGGTCGACCACGTTCCACCTTCACCATGGAAGGAGATTGAAAAAGTACTGGAACGTGAATGGGAAAGCTCGGTGACTACTAAGGTGCAGGTCATCGACCAGGAAGCTGTTGCTTCAGCTTCTATAGGAGAAGTATATAAAGCGACGCTGTTAGATGGTAAGCAAGCGGCTATCAAGGTGCAACGCCCTGAGATTCCTTCCCTGGTGAAGACGGATTTCCGCTCCCTTGCCATCATTATTTGGTTTGCCAGACATTTAGCACCTGTTCCAAAGGGGTTCATTGATTTCAAAATGCTTTATCAGGAATTGAAGCTGGTCATCGAACAAGAGCTCGACTTTTCAAAAGAAATGAACACCGCTATTTCGTTCAAACAACGGTTCAAAGACCATTCTAACGTGAAGATACCCGCTATGCATCCTGAACTTTGCACAGATAAAGTATTGGTGATGGAGTGGGTGGATGGCGTTCGATTAAATGACAAAAAAGCATTTGAGTCGTATGGATTGGACGGGCAGAAGCTAGCTCAGGAATTGTTTCGCCTCTTCCTTCCCCAATGGCTCGAGCCGGGAATTTTCCATGCCGACCCACATGCAGGGAATATACTTCTTCAGCCCGATGGTACCTTCGTTCTCTTGGATTACGGAATGATCGGGGAAATTTCCAAGAGAGATTCCACTCACTTTCAAGATCTTCTGGAAGGAATCCTACTAAAGAATTTCCGGAAAGCAGCAGAAGCGCTGGCTCAATTAGGTTTCTTGCTTCCTGATGCAAGTCCTAAAACAATCGAACCCGTGCTGAAGGAATTTGTCACACTCGATATGGAGCAGTTCAAGCAGATGGATCTGCTAACCGTGAAGAAAGAAATAAATGATATGGTGAAATCATTACCTGTACAAGTGCCTACCCGTTTTATCTTTTTAGGCCGGTCTTTTGCAACTATAGAAGGACTTGTTCATACATTGAGTCCCGATGAAGAAATCCTCGATATCGTAAAACCCGCCTTCATGGATTGGGTAAAGGATAGTAACACAAACAAGTGGGAGCTTCTTTTGAAATGGATAAGCGCTCAGCCGCTGTTTCAAACGGTCCAAAAAGTCCGTCAGCTCTTGGACGTACCGGAAAAAGCACTCGAGCAAAAGGATCTTCAGCAGCAAAATGAATTTCAGTTTGTGGTATTTGAAAACCAGAAGAAGCAGGCCTTCATCCTTCTACTGTTCAGTGGTGTTGGCGCCTTCACAGGAATGGGATTCGACGTGGATTTCATTTGGCAAGGTAGTTTCGTCGTATCTGGATTAAGTTTAGTTGGTTATTTGTTTATCAGCTTCCGACAAAAACGTTGGCTGAAGAGACTTAGGAATGGACAGCTGAATTAATAAAAAAAGGTAACCTTGAATTTAGGTTACCTTTTTTATGGTAAAATATAGAAAGGAGGGATACCATGACAAATCCTAAAAAACCGTTTAATGATGTAACTGACCATTTGTCAAAAATCGAAGGAGCCTCCATGAGTAAACCCGAAATGGGGAGTCTGCCATTGGGAATCCGGATCATCGGATACGTGATCATTGGATTCACAGCCCTTACATCTTTATTTGTCATTGTTTTCGGCTTTCTTGATTGAAGCCTGGTTAAGATTTTGACATAGAGATGCCACAATGGAATCGGCCGGTACCGTTAGCCTGAACCAATAGAAATTAACTTTTTAGCTATGCAATTTTGAGGTGAGGAGTAATTTATGCGTCATTTTGAAATTATTGAAATTGATCACCATTATCATTAAATGTCCCACTCCGGTTCGGGCTCATACCGATACTCCTCTAACCTGATCCGATTCTTCCCTATGAAATGAACCCCTTCAGCTTCCAAACATAGCCTTTGGGTCATCGCTTGCTCTTCATCCCCGAATCCAATTTCCCCCTTGCTATTCAAAACCCGGTGCCAGGGAAGTTTATACTTTTCACTCATGGAATGAAGAATCCGTACGATCTGCCTGGCAGCTCTTGGACTGCCTGCAAATGAAGCTATTTGACCGTACGTCATCACTTTTCCAGAAGGGATGCTCTGTATGATTTTTACAACTCGTTCAGTAAAAGGTTTCATGTTAATTCACTTCCTGCATCAGGATGCTCCCCTATCCTTAACTGCTGTCTCGCAAAGTCGCGGTATAAAGCATGGGAAGTAAACAATTCCTCATGTGTCCCCACTCCGGTCACCTTTCCTTTTTCTAAAAAGACAATTTGATCGGCATCCACGATGGTGGATAAGCGATGGGCAATCACGAGGGTGGTTCGTCCCTTCATTAAGTTCTTTAGGGCTTCCTGAACGACAATTTCTGATTGACTATCCAGGCTTGAAGTGGCTTCATCCAGCATGAGGATATCAGGATCCCTCAATAGGGCTCTTGCGATGGCAAGTCGTTGTCGCTGTCCTCCTGAAAGCTTGATTCCTCTTTCTCCTACTTCTGTTTGATAACCGTTAGGGAGTTCCTTAATAAATTCATGGGCATAGGCCATTTTTGAAGCGGCAATCATCTTTTCCTCTGATATATCCCCATCGAGCCCGTAAGAGATATTGTCCCCTATTGTGCCTGAATAGACCGGACTATCCTGGGAGACGTAGCCAAGAAGTTCCCGCCATGATTTTAGCGAGTATGAGCTGATTGTATCTTCCCCCAAGAGAATGGCTCCTTGCTGGGGCTTATAGAACTGCTCTATCAATGAAAAAAGTGTCGTTTTCCCACTTCCACTCGGACCTACGATGGCCGTAACTTTCCCTTTTTCAGCCCTTATCGTCACATCCTTTAACACCTTCTCCCCCTCTTCATACCCAAACGTCACGCCATTAAGGACCAGGGCACGATCTGTTTGAGGAACGGACCTTCCATCCTCAAGGTTTTCTTCCTCTAAATTGAGAATCGATAACACTTTCTCTGTTGCTCCCACAGTTTTCTGGAATTGAGTTACAAACACGATGATCTGGGTGATCGGCATGATAATCTGAAAGAGGTAGATAAAGAAAGCAACAAGCTCCCCGGCAGTCATTGCCCCAGAAGTCACTCGAATACCACCGAACCCAATGATTAGGACAAGAACGATGATAATTAAAGAAGAAACGACCGGCGACATTAACGCTTGTATGATCCCTTCTTTTAATCCGAGGACATAAAGCTTCTTGATTCCTGTTTGACCTTTTTGAAATTCAATCCCCTCCGCATTGGATGACTTCACGAGACGGATTTCCGAAAGGACTCTCGTTAAGATAGCCGAGAAACTTGCAGTCTCGGTTTGCAATCCCCTTGAGATATCAGCCATCTTTTTGCCTATCGGGATAAGAAATAATAATGATAGTGGAATGATTGAAAACATCACCAAGGTAAGAGGCCAATCTAAATAAAACAACACGATGATGGCACCTATTACAGAAATGATCCCTGTAATAAAGCCTGTCAGATGCTCGGTGATCAAGTTTTTGATCACTCCCGTATCACTGGTCATACGGCTGACCGAGTCACCCGTTTCATGCGAATCATAATAAGGAACGGGCAGAACCAGTAATTTTCTCCAAAGCTTCTCTCTCAAGGAAGCGATCACGTGCTGCCCGACCCTCGCCAATATGTAAACAGACACACCTCCCGCAATCGCTTGAACAAAAAAGGCAGCGATCATGCCTATGATGACCCCTTTGCTTAACGAATCTAAACTGAAGTCATCGATCAACTTACTTGTTAATAAAGGTATAGCAAGTCCCGCAATCGTTGTAAGTAGGCTCAAGAATAAAGAAATGCCAAACAGGGTTTTCGGTGGATCGGTTTCCTTTATTAAAGTAATAAGCTGCTTCCACTTACCCTTTTCATATGTAGACTCCATTGTTCTCTCCCTCTCAAATAGATACTCTTTTCTATTGTAATATGAAGTACAGTACTTAGGAAATAATACCTTCACCAAGTCGGCTCCCTAGAAGATTTGCTCCAATTATATTACACTGGAGATGAATGAATTAAAGGACGTGATAGGTATGATGGATATTAAATTAATTGCCCTGGATATGGATGGAACACTCGTAAATCACGAAGGAGAGGTATCTCCTGAAAACGCACAAGCCATTCAGCGTGCGAAGGAGAAAGGAATTCATGTGGTGTTAAGTACTGGCCGCTCCCTATTCACATGCAGGGACATTTCAGATGAGCTTGGACGTTCATCTTATCTTGTGACTGTGAATGGTGGGGAAATTTACGATCATGAATACAATCTGGTAGACAGCATCCCACTTGATCTTGATCTTGTGAAACAGCTTTGGAAATTAAAAGAACAGCATGATGTATATTTCTGGTCTTCTACTTCCCAAGGACTTTTCAATACGAATAAGCCTTTTGATCAAGATATTGGTACCTATAACTGGTTGAAATTTGGTTTCGATATTCAGGATGATGACGTACGCAAAGTCATGATGGACGAGCTGGTGAAAAATGAAGCTTTGGAAATCACAAATTCTTCGCCTACGAATATCGAAATCAATCCTGCAGGGGTCAATAAGGCAGCGGCTTTGGTGAAGGTATGCAAATGGCTGGACCTTTCCATGGATCAAGTCATGGCGGTCGGTGACAGTATGAATGATATAGCCATGATTCGTGAAGCCGGCTTCGGAGTGGCTATGGGGAACGCCCAGGAAGCCGTGAAAGATGCCGCTGACTGGGTCACTGGTATCAATACAGATCATGGAGTTGCCCAAGTGATTGATAAAGTGCTGTCAGAAATGAAATAGATACTCCAATTAAAGTGCCTGATTCAATGAGAATCAGGCACTTTATCTGTCCAGAATGTCTATTCTTTTTCTATTACGTCCATACTGAGTAACAAAAACAAGGATTGTACCCATATGTATCTTATACTGGTAGTGGTTGTTTACCTGATTTTCGCCAAGCTGTTTATCGATTGGAAACGCTGGAGAGAGTATTATCCAACGGTTCAATACTATATTATTTGTAATCTCACATATAATTTTATTTTTTTCAACCATACATTATGGGAGTACAGGGCTGTAACGGTAGACTGGCTCAATCATACCCTTATTGAACTCGTCTTCACTTTCTTCATCATTCCGGTTGTCATCATGATTTTCCTTCGTTATTTTCCATATCGAAAAAGGAAGTGGCTGTATCTTACCTGCTGGATTGCCTATTTTACGTTTTTGGAATACTTATTTCATAAAAAAGGACTGTTCCTTTACGAAAATGGCTGGAATTTAGGATGGTCTGCTATTTTTAATGTCATCATGTTTTCAATCTTAGGATTGCACCATAAAAGGCCATTACTTGCCATCATATTATCTGTTCCAATTATCGCTATCCTTTTATTCATATTCCATCCATCGTTCCATGATTTAAAATGAGGGTGTTTCTATGATTTCTTATTCTACACCTGTTTTTATTGTCTTAGTTTTAGGAGTATATTTAGCTATGGCAGTATATATCACTTTTTTGAAGAGGAAAGAATAGAAAAAGAAGCACCTCAAAGGATGCTTCTTTTCTTATTTGACGATGATTTCATCGTTTTCGAGTGAAATGACTACGTCCGTTATGCCATCTGTATCAAGAAGTAAATCAGCGATTTTATCTTCCACTCTTTCCTGGATCACACGACGTAATGGGCGTGCACCGAATTCAGGATGATACCCCAGTTCAACGAGTTTATTCTTCGCATTTTCGTCGATGGTAACAGTAATCCCCTGCTCTTTAAGTTCAACCTTCAACTCGTCAAGCATTAGGTCAAGAATTTGAAGAAGCTCTCCTTTGTCAAGCGATTCAAATTCAATGATGCTGTCAAAACGGTTCAGGAACTCAGGCTTAAAATAGGCGCCGAGTGATTGAAGAATATTCGTTTCTTTAACCGCATCTGTGCTGCCTGTATTAAAACCGACCGCGGCTTCCTTCTTGTCCGTCACACCTGCGTTACTTGTCATGATGATCACAGTCTCTTTAAAGCTGACCGTTCTTCCTTGACTGTCGGTGAGGCGTCCATCTTCAAGAATTTGCAGGAACATATGCTGAACATCCGGATGGGCTTTCTCGATTTCATCCAGGAGAATGATTGAATAAGGGTTTCTTCTTACCCTTTCAGTCAATTGACCGGACTCCTCATGACCTACATAGCCTGGAGGTGAACCGATCAGTTTTGAAACAGAGTGTTTCTCCATATACTCACTCATGTCTAATCGAAGCATCGAATCTTTAGATCCGAATAACTCTTCTGCCAGTGTTTTCGTTAATTCTGTTTTACCTACACCTGTTGGTCCTACAAAGAGGAAAGTGCCGATTGGACGATGCTTCGCTTTCAATCCTGCACGGCTGCGGCGGATCGCTTTCGCTACTTTTCTCACTGCATCTTCCTGTCCGATTACTTTACCCGCCAGGTTTTCTTCCAGTGCTTTCATTCGCATACGATCATCACTTTGCAGCTTCCCAACAGGAATACCCGTTTTCGATTCAACGATCGTCTGGATCAGATCTTTTTCTACAAGTGCTTTGGAGTCTGACCCACCTTCACCAACTTGTCTTTCTAATTCTGCTTCTTGATCGCGAAGGATTGCAGCTTGTTCATAGTTCTCTTCCTTTGTTGCCAGTTCCTTCTTCTCTCTTACATCATTCAATTTTTTTAGGATGGCCGACTTGTCATTACCCTCTGACTGAAGATTGACTTTAGAACCTGCTTCATCCATTAAATCAATGGCTTTATCAGGTAAGAATCGATCCTGAATATATCGATGGGATAGTTTCACACAAGCTTCAATGGCCTCTGCGGTAAACTCGACTCCATGATAGTCTTCATATTTATCTTTTAATCCTCTAAGGATTTCAATGGCTTCCTCAGGTGTCGGCTCATTTACCATCACTGGCTGAAAACGACGCTCAAGTGCTGCGTCTTTTTCAATTTGGCGGTACTCCTTCAATGTGGTAGCCCCGATTACTTGCAAATCGCCCCGGGCTAAAGCTGGTTTTAGAATATTTCCTGCGTCCATGGAGCCTTCTGCGGAACCCGCCCCAACTAATTGATGAACCTCATCAATAAATAACATCACGTTTTGTCGATTCTGAAGTTCGCTGATGATGGCTTTTAAACGTTCTTCAAAAGAACCGCGAACCCCTGTACCGGCAGTTAGTGAAGCAACATCCATTACATACACTTCTTTATTTAATAACTTGGATGGAACATCACCTGCTACAATTTTAAGGGCCAACCCTTCAGCGATAGCCGTTTTACCCACGCCGGGCTCACCGATAAGTACCGGGTTATTCTTATTGCGGCGATTTAAAATTTCAATGACGCGATTCACTTCCTTGTCCCTTCCGATAACAGGGTCAATCAATCCAGCTTTGGCTGCTCCTGTCACATTGCGACCAAACTGATCGATAACTCCATTTCCTCCATTTCCGAATTGGGTTTGAGGAGATGATTGCTGATTGTGGAATCCATCATTTGGATTTCCTCCCATGCTCATCCCTTTAAACAACTCTTCAAACGGAAATCCTCCATGTGTTCCAGAAGGCGCTTGCTGCTTTTGAAAGCAAGCTGAACACATCTTCATACTGGACTTATGACCATTCACTTGCTTATACACTTCAACCGTTGCTTGCTTGTGTTGACATACTTGGCATTTCATTAAACATTACCTCCTGTAGCAGAGTTTTTATATAAATTTTTGTAGATTGTATTATGGAAAAGGTCAGTCTGTTTAGTATTCGTTAAACACTCAATTTGACTTTGACTTTCTTTGACCTTACAAACATAGTATACTTTGACCTTCTTTGACTTTCAAGATTTCTGCTTATGGAAATTTTTTCATTCCCAATGGTCGTTTGACCTGTTGATTGAAGAGTATAGTAGGTGCAACGAAGTGAATCAAGTGATTGATTTGGATGATGTAAGGGTGGAACCTGACTTGAGGTCCCACAGGCTTTGGATTCAATGATTGAAAAAGTGCCAGAACTGAATGATCAGGTCTGGCACTTCTCATATAGAAGAGAGAGTATTACTCCTCTGTCTTCCAATTAAAATAAATTTATACTAATTCGCGATCCCAATGACGATGTGCTGCGATAGCTTTTGTAAATTCTTTCGCAAATGACTTCATGTCCTCCCCGGTTACCACTCCAGAGCCGCTGACACCTGCTTTTTCCAGCCAGTGTGTCCCTTCATGAGTGGCACCGATTGGTTTGAAGTGAGAATACGCCTCTTTGACAAAGTAGGTTGTATCTTGAGAGAACTTTTTATCTACATTCTCTCCGCCTACTACGTAAAGGCTATCAAATAATACAGATTCCCCTGTTAAGAAGGTATGGTCCACTTCAAGCTCCGTACCGTCATCACCTTTTCTCATCCCCAGCTTGTCACTGATGATTTCCGGCTGGATGCCATCTTCTTTAAGAGCCGATAGAACCATTTTCACTTCTTCCCCCTTAAAGCCGTTTCCTACGATGACCCCTACTTTACGAGTAGCAGGCTTCTTAATCGTATTTTCCTGACTTAAGGCTGGAGAAGATTTGGTTACCTTCGATCCTTCACCACTAGGGACTTCCACATTAATCGCTTCGGCAAATCCTTTTGCGAGCTCCATGCTTACGTTTGCAAACATATCGACGACCTGCTTCTGAACAGATTTGCTCTTCACTTTTCCAAGCTCGAAACTGAAGGCTTGGATGATATGCTCTTTCTCAGGTTCACTCATGCTGTTCCAGAAAAGAGTAGCTTGCGAGAAGTGATCTTTGAAGCTTTCACTTCTTGAACGGACTTTACGCCCTTCCATTTTCTCCTGATAGTGAGTGTAGCCTCCTTCTTCCTGACTCGCAGGAGCTGGTGTATTTTTAGCGAGTGAGTTGTTATGGTAGCTCACCTGGCCCTTGTTTATTGTATGACGGCCGTATCCATCACGCTGATTATTGTGGAATGGGCACACCGGTCGGTTAATAGGAAGCTCATGGAAGTTAGGTCCTCCAAGGCGGATCAATTGTGTATCAGTGTAGGAGAATAAGCGTCCTTGTAATAACGGATCATTTGAGAAATCGATCCCGGGAACAACGGAACCAGGATGGAAAGCTGCTTGCTCCGTTTCTGCAAACACATTGTCCACATTGCGATTAAGGGTCATTTTCCCAACGATTTTCACAGGAACTTCTTCTTCAGGCCATAGCTTGGTAGGATCAAGAACGTCAAAGTCAAAGTTAAACTCATCTTCTTCCTTAATGAGCTGAACTCCCAGCTCGTACTCTGGATAATCGCCATTTTCGATGGATTCATACAAATCACGGCGGTGGAAATCCGGGTCTTTCCCGTTGATCTTCTGAGCCTCATCCCAAACGAGAGAGTGAGTACCCAATACCGGCTTCCAGTGGAACTTCACAAAATGGGCTTTACCCTCCTCGTTCACCAGTCGGAATGTATGAACACCGAATCCTTCCATCATACGGAGACTGCGTGGAATGGCCCGATCGGACATTGCCCACATGACCATATGAGCGGACTCCTGGTTATTCGCTACAAAATCCCAAAACGTATCATGGGCAGAAGCTGCCTGAGGCATTTCATTATGAGGTTCCGGTTTAAGGGCATGAACAAGATCCGGGAATTTAATCGCATCTTGAATGAAAAACACAGGAATATTGTTTCCGACGAGATCATAATTGCCTTCTTCCGTATAAAATTTCGTAGCAAATCCCCTTGCATCACGCACGGCCTCAGCAGAACCCTTGGATCCAGCCACAGTAGAAAAGCGTACAAATACAGGGGTTTTCGTTGATGTATCCTGAAGAAATTTAGCACGAGTAAATTCTTTCATGGAATCATAGAGTTCGAACTCTCCATGTGCCGCAAACCCCCGGGCATGAACAATCCTCTCCGGTATACGCTCATGGTCAAAGTGAGTCATCTTCTCACGGAAGTGGAAATCCTCCATTAAGGTAGGTCCCCGTTCTCCGGCTTTCAAGGAAAATTCATCTTCTGATACCTTCAATCCTTGATTGGTTGTAAGATGCTTACCTTCGTCCTCTACGCGATACTGTTCAAGCTGTTCATCCTTGCTTTTCTCATTCACTTTCGTACGACGATCGTCTCCCATTCTTTCATCCCTCTCAACGGTTATTAATGTTTACTATGTAAAACATTTCTGTTTCTTTAGTACCCTTGATCCCCGACTTCAAACATTTTCGGGAAGTTGGAATGGGCCATTTTTAAAAATTTTCCAATAATCTCTTTACTAACGTAACATTGTTCTGTTAAACTGACTTTAAAGTAACGTAACAATGTTTTGTTACATAATAGAGGTGATCCCTCATTGGAAACAGATCTTATTTCTAAGAAGGAAGTATTGGAACAGACCGGGATTTCGTATGGTCAGCTCTACCGTTGGAAACGAAAGAACATTATTCCTGAGAGTTGGTTTATTAAGAAATCCAGCTTCACGGGTCAGGAAACGTTCTTTCCCAGGGAAAAAATGCTTTCACGCATCGATACAATCAAAGAGATGAAGGATGATTATTCACTGGATGAACTATCCGATTTCTTTTCACCAAATCCAACTAAGATTGAAGTACATGCAGATGAATTACCTTCGCACAACATTCTATCGGAAGATACCTTATCCTTTTGTACAACACTTCTACCGGCAAGAAAGGTATTTGAGTTTCCAGATATATTAAATATGTCGATTATTGAGAAGGCGAAAAGGATACAAGTCCCAAGAGAAGAACTGCAAACTTTATTTCTTTTTCTTCATGAGAAGTTCACTCCACTGAAAGATTCTTCCCTTGAACTTGTTGGTCTTCGTAAAGGAGAGGAATATATATGGATGCTCCTTCCTCTTCATTCCGAATTGCTTGTTGACCATTTAGCACAGACCGTATTGAAATTCGATTTACAACAGACGATGGAAGAATTGAAAATCACGTTAACAAATTCAAGAGGGGTATGACGTCCCTGAATTGGAGGAGAAAAAGAATGAATACAGTTGAAAAGAAAGAACTGCACGACTTGAAGATCAGTGGATCCGGAACGTCCGGCGGAGGGAAATTTGATGCAGTAAAGATCAGTGGAAGCGGAAAAATCGTTGGCGATATCGACTGCCATGAGCTTAAAATTTCAGGTTCAGGTACGATTTCAGGCGACGTAAAAGCGGGATACATTAAAACGAGCGGTTCTTCCACCATTAAAGGTAATACTAAAGCAGAAACGATTACAACAAGTGGAAGCTCCAAAAATGAAGGCTCTGTGATGGCTGCTGAAATGAACACAAGTGGTTCAAGCATTTTTTCAAAAGACCTTATCTTTAAAACATTCAAGGTGAGCGGATCGTGTAAGGTTGAAGGAAGGATTCAAGGCGGATCGATTAAAGCAAGCGGCTCTTTACGAGTAGAAAAGGATTGTGAGGTCGAAACCTTTTCATCTTCCGGCTCCGTCCATATCGAGGGGTTGTTGAACGCCGACCGGATTCAAATTGAAATCAATCATGAATCCTCCATTAAAGAAATCGGTGGCGAAACGATTGTGGTAAAACACCATAACTCGAACGGACTGATCAAACAAATGGTTAACTTCTTTCTCCAAAAGGAAGACTATTTATTTTCAGAAATGATCGAAGGCGATGAGGTTTATCTTGAGAACACGAAGGCGAAACTGGTCCGTGGTAAAAATGTTGTGATCGGGGAGAATTGTGACATTGATACGGTTGAATATTCAGGAAGCCTGGATGTGAAGCAAAATAGTCGAGTCGGGGAAAAAGTGAAGTTTTAAAATATGGCTCAACCAAGGGCAGGGATGGGATCTACCATCTCTGTTTTTTTATGTCACTTCCGTCTTTACGGTCCCTTAACGTCAGCATAATCGAAATTTCATATTTTTATTCTGAATGTTCTGCTATATTAATAGGTATATAGTACAATCCTACGCGAAAGCTGGAGGCCATTATGACCCGACTTACAGATCACCTGATTGTCATATCTTTCGACTGTTTATCTGCTTTGGATTACCCCATTCTAAAAGGTCTTCCTCACTTTCAAGAACTGCTTGCCCATGGGTCCTTTTGCAAAAATGTCGAGACCATTTATCCTTCTGTGACATATCCCTGTCACGCCACCATTGTCACCGGTAAGCATCCTAATCGTCACGGTATTGTGAATAATACACTCATTCAGCCTGGCCGGGTTTCTCCGGATTGGTATTGGCATCGACGACATGTCAAGAGTACCACTTTGTATGACGAAGCCAAGAAAGCAGATATGACCACAGCCGCTCTGCTCTGGCCAGTGACTGCGAAAGCGGACATTGATTACAACATGCCCGAGATCTTCGCGAATCGGCCATGGCATAATCAAATCCTTGTTTCCCTTTTCAATGGAAGTCCTCTCTACCAATTACACATGAATCGTCTCTTTGGCCACATACGGAAAGGCCTGAATCAACCTGAGCTTGATGATTTCGTTCTGGAATCCACCGTTGAAACGATCAATAAGAAGCCGAACCTATTGCTTGTGCACTTTACGGATCTTGATACACAGCGTCATTACCATGGGTTTACTTCAGAAGAAGCACATGCGGCCATCCATCGCCATGATGCCCGGTTGGGAAGAATCATAAAAGCCTTGAAGGATAACGGTATCTATGAAGAGTCTACTATTGTCGCTCTTGGTGATCATAGTGCATTGGATGAATCAAAGGCTATTCAGCTAAACGTTCTTTTAAAGGAAAATGGATTGATCACAGTGAATGACCATGGAAAAGTCATCGACTGGAAAGCATACTGCAAAGGATGTGATGGCTCGGCCTATGTATATGTGAAGGATTCTGAAACGAATCAAGCAGTTCAAACCCTATTGGAGCAATTGCAGGTAGATCATTCCAATGGAATTGAAGAGATACTCACTGGTGAAGAAGCCGGAAGAAAAGGTGCCGATGAATGTTGTACCTTTATGCTCGAAGCACGAACCGGTTTTTATTTTAAAGATACTCTTAAAGGATCTTTCATTCATACCATCACCCCGGAAGATGTAAAGGAAAAGCGTTATACGTATGGGTCTCACGGATATTCTCCTAAAAAAGAAGACTACTCCACCATCTTCATGGCTTGCGGGAAAGGGATCCGGTCAAATGTTGAAATTCCGTTTATGCATTTAGTAGATGAAGGTCCGACACTAGCACGCCTGCTCGGCCTTAGTCTGGGGGCAACTGATGGAAAAGTGATCGAAGAATTTCTGGATATATAAAGAAGATATTTTGTTTCCTTAGGGGGAAAAACAATGAAGCGTTTTTCAAAAGAAGAAAGCAGCTGGATCTTTTATGACTGGGCAAACTCAGCCTATTCCATTATAATTTCAACCGCAGTCTTTCCGCTTTTCTATAAGGCTGCCGCTACTAACGCAGGGGTCAGTGCCGCTAATTCCACTGCTTATTTAGGGTACACCATTGCGATTGCCACCTTTATCCTGGCTATGATTGGTCCGATTCTCGGAACGATTGCCGATTATGAAGGCTACAAGAAGAAATTTTTCACCTTCTTCTTTGCCCTCGGTGTTACATTTACTGCCCTGCTTGCTTTCGTTCCAAGCGATCAGTGGCTGCTCCTTTTAATTTTTTATACAGTGGCAGCGGTCGGTTCAGCTGGTTCAAATGTCTTCTATGATGCTTTTTTAACCGACGTAACGACGGAAGAGCGAATGAACAGGGTGTCATCCCGTGGATTTGGATTCGGGTACATCGGGAGCACGATTCCGTTTATCATAAGCATCGCCATCATCATATTATCTCAAAATGGCGTACTCCCTTTCTCCGTTACCATCGCCAGTAAAATCGCGTTCATCATTACTGCTTTATGGTGGGGACTCTTTACCATCCCCTTAATAAAAAATGTCCATCAGCGCTACTTTATTGAGCGTGAAAAGAACCCCGTTGCCAATAGCTTTAAACGTCTCGGTAGAACGATGAAAGAAATCAGGAAATATCGTGCACTATTTTTGTTTCTTCTTGCTTATTTCTTTTATATCGACGGAGTCGGCACCATCATTACAATGTCCACTGCCTACGGAACAGATCTCGGGATCACATCCACTAATCTCTTGATCATCCTGTTTGTTACTCAGGTGGTGGCTGGACCTTTTGCTATTCTTTACGGGAGGCTGGCAGAGAGGTTCACGGGGAAAAAGATGTTGTATGTAGGGATTTTCGTTTATATCATCGTATGCATTTACGCTTACTTCTTAGAGACCACAATGGACTTCTGGATCCTCGCTATGCTCGTTGCTTCTTCTCAAGGCGGCATTCAGGCATTGAGCCGGGCATACTTTGCAAAATTAATCCCTAAGAAGAACGCCAACGAATTCTTCGGTTTTTACAATATCTTCGGTAAATTCGCCTCGATCCTCGGACCATTGTTAGTGGCCGTCACCGCCCAAGTGACAGGTGAATCCAATAGCGGCGTATTCAGTCTCGTCGTCCTCTTTATCATAGGACTTGTGATTCTTGCCTTCGTCCCTGATCCGAAAGGAAATGAGATTGAGAAGCCTACAATTGTATAATAAGAGAGCCTGAACGCATTTGTTCAGGCTCTTCCCTTTGTTTAAAATGTATGAGCAGCATCCTTCGCTCTTGCAATGGCATTCTCTTTGATCTCTTGGGCTTTATCAGGCATCGCCGCATGACCCTCCACAAATACCCCCTCGAAGGAAGGTACGCCGAAAAATTGCATGATGATGTCCAGGTAACGATGCCCCATTTCCATGCCGGCTGCAGGTCCCTCTGAGTAAATGCCACCTCGTGCCTGGATATGGATAGCTTTCTTGTCTGTCAGTAATCCGACCGGTCCCTGCTCTGTATACTTAAACGACTTACCGGCAACTGCCACAGAGTCAATATACGCTTTCATCACCGGTGGGAATGAGAAGTTCCATAATGGTGTAACGAACACATATTTATCAGCAGAAATAAACTGTTCTGATAATTCATTGAGGCGATTCACTTTCGACTTTTCTTCCGATGAAAGCTCCTCAAACCCTTTTCCCGATTGAAGCTTCCCCCATCCACTAAACACATCAGCGTCAATATGGGGAATATGCTCACGGTACAGATCAATGTGAACCACTTCATCGTCAGGGTTCACTTCTTTATACGTATCCATAAATGCTTTCGCCACCGCCATGCTGTACGATAATGTATCATCATGGGGATGAGCTGTAATATATAATACTTGTGCCATTCTTCATCCATCCTTCACTCATATTTTCCGCTGTATTATTTTGTGAAAAAAAGATGGAATTATCCACGGTTAGGCGTTCTTAGAAAAAAAAAGAATGCTGTCTGATAGACAACATCCGATTGAACAGAGGTTTTAGTCGTTTCTTACTCTTCCTCTCCTGAAGCTTCAAAAGGGTTTCCCCCTATGTTCTTTCTCATTTCGTCTGTTAGTTCAAATGGAGTGTTCTCTTGTGCTTCCCCTGTTGCGTATTGGTGACTGCCATCATAGTGAAGTGGTTTACCTTCCAATGTGGACACCTCCGTTTTTACTGTAGTATTACCTTTATGTTTGATTCTATCCGATTCGTCCTGAACTTCACCAAGACAAACCTTTTACCTAGTAGTATTTACTCATTATAATATTTATTTATTCCAGAATATATGTTTTTTTCCAATTTTATATTGATATTTTTCATTTTCCAACACAACTACCTGCTCATGGGAAGCTTTGGCCACTTGTTTCGTTTCCTCAACGAGATGATAGATGAGATTGTGGCATTGCTGTGCCCCTTTCACGAGAAGGGGAACACCTATCCAATCGATTCCAAGCTCCCTGGACAAGAACCCCCCGGCTGTCATGAGGGGAGGAACAGTCGGCGAGGTGTTGGAAATGATGATTTTCTCCCTTTCTCCATATCTTCTAAGCAGGATGGTACTCAAATCAGTTAGTGCTGGTACGACATTCTTTGATGACCTCCTTCCTATCGTATACACGGGGTTATTTTCTACGTCCACCCCGCGAAAAAGGATTTGTCCGGCGTCTTTTTTCGTCAGCTGGTTAAAGTAAGGAATATTGAGGATGACGTTCTTAGTTAATGGGCTGTTTGAAGGCTTTAGAATATGCAGGTGATATGATGCTGCAAGAGATGTTGTATGAGTCCCGCCAAAGTCATTGTAAATATAAATCATCGAACCACCCCATCGGAGATTACTTTTCCTTCAGTATGGGCAGAAAGAAAGAGGACTATCCGCAATGCCATTTGCACGTAGTTTTATATTCCATTATGTCTACCGTATAAAAAAACAGAGGCATCTACATCTGATGTCTCTGTTTTTCTTTTAAGAATCTCTTTTGTTTTCTTCTGATGACGATTTCTTCAAGCGTACCGGATCCGCATATTACTCCAAGGACGATGAACACCAATCCGATCAGGTGATAAATCGTCACGGTTTCATTAAGAAAAATGGCTGCTCCTACGAGGGAGAAAAAGGTATTGAGATTCAGAAAAATCGATGTTTCAGCGGCTCCAATTTTCCCGATTGAATGGTTGTAAATCATGTGCCCTACTGCCGTTGCTAAAATGGCAGAAGCAAAGAATAGAAGCCAAATCGAGCCTGAGGAATTTCCTAACTCCTTCAGTGCTCCCGGCTCTGTCACCAGACTAATGGCAAATAAGACAATGGATCCGAACACCATCATATAACCCGTAAGTAATCGGGGGTCCAGAGTTTTGGCGGCCCGACTGATGATGATGAAGCTTATGGCCTGAGAAAAGATGGAGATAAAGATAAACAGATCTCCGGTCTTAAGTCCGCCTAATCCCTCTCCGCCTGACAACACAATGATCGCAACCCCGAAACTACCAGACAGAAACCCGAGGATTTTAATCACTGTAGGCCGGTTTCGCAGGATGATGGTTGCCATTAAAGCCGTCAACAACGGACCGGTTCCCAATATGAGGCCACCGTTTGTTGATGACGTGCCTGTTAAACCAACCGATAAGAAGTAATGATGACTGACCACATTCAACAAGCCACCCAAGATAATGAACAAGAACTCTTTAGCCGTTGGTTTTCTTATTTTCCTCATGATACCAAGAACGATAAATACCGTAATCCCTGCTGTGAAGATGCGGAGAGATGTAATCGTTACAGGCGTAAATTCACTCACCAAAACCTTTAGTGCAGGAACATTAAAGCCCCAAATCAACATGATGAACACGAGTATCAGATACGTTTGCCACTTTTTCACTTCTCCCTGAGGCCTTCTTTCTGTATTTAGTATTCCCCCATCATAGCACCAGGTGACGTTCTCTTCCAGAAAATTAATTCGATTCGTGAAACATTTTTAGTGTTTAAAACGTTACACAGATATAAGTGATGAGGAGGTATATATTAATGAGAAACTATTGTAATGGAGTTATGATTGGTATCCTTTCCCTTTCATTTCTTTTCGGATGTTCTAATGCCGAAGAAGCGAAAGAGAACACCCGGGCCATCACACTTGAGGAATTTAACGGTGTGACAAAAGGGATGGAACTAGAAGAAGCCATTGAACTAATTGGCGGAGAAGGAAAAATAATGGGTGAGAGTGGAAAAAAAGGAACCCCTTCCTATCAAATCGATATGGTGTGGGACGGTGAAACAGGTAACTCATTCGGACAGATTTCCTTTCAGAATAACAAAATGAGGACGAAAATGCAGAAAGGATTGCAGTAGCTTACTACTAAATTAAGGCTGAATTTTTCTAATCGGTCATATTCCTTAACCCAGACTATGCTATAGTTAAAGGTCGAAAGGGGTTTTTAAAATGACAAATCAACAACTACCGCCAAAAACGTGTACGATCGACCGTCTGGTTACTAAAACTGAGGACGTCGAGAAAGTGATTAAGGGTGAGAAAACGGCGACCCGCAGAAACGGACGATACGCTGACATTGGAGAAATCATGGAGCTTCAAGGAAAGAAATACATAGTAGAAAGCGTCTACTCCCAATCACTTGGTGAGCTGACAGATGATCATGCCAAGCAGGAAGGGTTTAATACTGTGGAGGAATATAAAGAATCGATTCTCTCTTATCACCCAGGAATGCCATGGCACCCGAGCATGAAAGTATGGGTGCACGAATTCACATTAGTGAACGAGTAGAGTACGACGGATGGAGTATTTATTTTACAGAACGCTCATCTATCTTCATGTGATCAGCGTCGTGGCCTCCATCGGCCCATTTTTCATACTATTGCCGATGATTAAAAAATTACGGACCGCTTCTGAGTCCGTGCTTCCTTCGTACTTGGACACGTTCCGCTTTACGGTCCGACTTTCCAAGCATGCGGGACACGTGCTCGTCGGAACAGGAATTCTCCTGGTTCTACTCGGACCTTGGACGTGGAGTACACCGTGGATCATCATGACCCTTGTCATTATGTTCTGCTCCCTGTTCTTTCTCGCAAGGGCGTTCTCACCGACACTACGGAAGTTTGCAGAGAAGGACGCCGACCGGGAATGGCTGGTTGGAAAATTGAATCGGACTGTTTGGATTTATCTAATCCTTCTCCTGGCTATGCTGTGGTTTATGGTTGTGAAGCCGAATTTGTGGATGTAATGGAGTTGACTCATAGCGTGTACCAGGTACAATGGATGTCATTTGTACCTGGTACACGCTATTTTTGAAAGATAAATTGACTAGTCTCCATGACCCCATCACCATCAATCCCCCCGAACTGCTACAGTCCTTATTTTAAAAATAAAATAATAATACTTATACACAATGATCAAACTCAGGATCACTTTCACTATCATACTATCCGATAAAATCAGCGGGATGAGAATCATGATGTCTGAAAAAATCAGCAGCGTAACCTTCTGGCGCAGTGTCATGGATCGATGACGAATAAAACCTTCTAAATGCATCTTATATACACTGGTTCCTTTAAACCAAACCTCAAATCGTTCGGATCCCCTTACAAAGAAAAAGGATGCTAACAATAAAAGTGGAGTCGTTGGTATGAGAGGCAGTACGACGCCTACAATCCCGATCCCCATAAATAACAAACCTAATAATATATAAATCATTTTCTTGATTTTCTTTATTGCGGCCACTCCTTTTTAACCCTTTATTCTCTCTCTATTCTATTCATGATGATAGAAGCTCGCAAGAAACAAAAAAAGAACCTGACCTTGATGCAGCACATTACACTCTCACCAAAATCAGATCCTCACTTCTATTTATTATACTCCCTATCCTCTTTTCCCTTCGACTCCAATACCTTCATAAAATAGGCCGTAGGAAGCAGCAATCCTATGGCTGCCTCAAGCAGTGCAAAGAATCGGATATGGCCTGTCGGGATATAATCTCCGTACCCGACGGACAGGATCGTCACCCCGCTGTAATAGAGATAATTGAGAAACGTATGCTCTACCGGCTTCCCAGTGGGTGAACTGACACGCAGCATAGGATTCTCAAATGACAGGACATAATAGAGTACAGCAAATGCGATCATGATACTGAAAAGTACGAAAAACAGCTTATAAAAAAGCGTTGTACTAAAATAACTGTATTTGAAATGCTTATCCTTAAAGAAATAGATCAAGTTTACCAGGATGAAAATGATGGCTCCGATTGTAACGATACTTGCCAAAACGTTATGAATCCTCCTCTTAAATGTACTATGTTTCATATACCACGTGTTGTATGTTTAAAACTCATCTGTAGTAGATTCTCATCTCCCCTTGTACAAACCCATCAACTCTTTTATTCTAGTAATAATAGAATTTTCCGAAAAGAAGGAACCTGCAATGAAAAAGTTCTCACTTCAATCGAAGATTATCATTATTGTATTAGCACTTCTTTCATTATTGATTTTATCCCTATCAATCATCTTTTTCAGGATGCTGTCCGATACATTAACGGACCTGAAAGGGAAACAAGCACTGGCGGTGGCACAATCTGTATCCAAGATGCCGGCTGTCATCGAGGCCTTTAATGCAAATCAGCCGGAAGACATCATCCAGCCCCTGGTGGAAGATATTCGAAAAGAAACAGGAGCCACCTTTATTGTTGTCGGCAATAGAGACTCTGTCCGCTACTCTCACCCCATGCCTGAACGGCTCGGGAAAAAGATGGTCGGTGGAGACAATGAAAGAGCCTTAATAAAGGGGGAATCTTATGTTTCTCATGCAAGGGGATCATTAGGACCATCTGTTAGAGGAAAGGTTCCTATAAGAAACGCCCAAAACGAAATCATTGGGGTAGTGTCAGTCGGATTTCTTGAAGACAGTATCCACGACATCGTCATTCCCTATCGTACTAAGGTACTGATACTCGTCACCGTCATCCTATTAATCGGAATCATCGGCTCCTTTTTTATTGGGAAAGGGATCAAAAAGGCGATCTTCGGTTTGGAGCCTGCTGAAATTGCCATGCAGTTTAAGGAAAAGCGGGCCATCATCGAATCGGTCCGGGAAGGAATCATTGCAATCGATCAACATGGATCGATTACGGAAATAAATGCAAGAGCTCACAGTATCCTGGCTCTTGATCATCAATCCTCCAATAGGGGAAGGCACATTCTAGAAGTCATTCCCGATACGAAAATGATGGATGTATTGGAAACGCGCGAAAGCCGGCTGGATGATGAGATTTCATTAAATCATCATGACCTAATCGTCAACAGGCTTCCTATTTTTGAAGAGGAAACGATCGTCGGGGTGGTTGCCAGTTTCAGGAGGAAGGATGAAATTGATCAGCTCACTAAAGAACTGTCTCAGGTTCAAGCGTATGCAGGTATATTGCGCTCACAGACCCATGAATACAGAAACAAACTGAATACGATTGCAGGTCTCATTCAACTTCATCATCACGAAGAGGCGTTAGCCCTCATACAGGAGGAATCCTCTGGATATGAAGACTTAATTCAATTTCTATTGAAAGCGGTTCCTGATCCTGTCCTTGCAGGCCTGATCATTGGAAAATATAATCGGTCTCAAGAGTTGAAGATCTCGTTCTCGATTCATCATGATAGCTCAATTACAACACCACTTATAGATGTACAGCAGGAAAAATTGATTACCATCATTGGGAACATTCTAGATAATGCCTTTGAAGAGGTCTTATCCCAGCCACTACACAACAGGCGGGTTCAATTGTTTATGACTGATTTAGGTGATGATTTTATTTTTGAAATAGAAGACAGTGGTGCGGGAATTCAGGATATACACTCGATATTTGAAAGGGGCTATTCTACAAAGGCCGGCAAAGACAGGGGCATCGGTCTTCATTTGGTTCAAAGAAGTGTGGAGCATCTGAACGGGTACATAACAGTAGAAGATAGTGAGCTTGGCGGCGCATGGTTTACGGTTAGTATTCCAAAGCAACATTAGGGGGAGAAAGTATTGCGTAAGTGGAACGTATTCATTATAGAAGATGATATTCAAACAGCTGAAATCAACAGCCAGTACATCGCTCAAATGGAAAGATTTCAGGTAGGCGGGATCGCCACTACCATTGCAGAAGCCAAAAAAGCCTTACCTGTTGTCAATCCTGATTTAATCTTACTTGACGTTTACTTTCCTGATGGAACCGGCAGTGAATTTCTATGGGAGATCAGAAAGCACTACCGCAGCACAGATGTCATACTCGTCACAGCAGCAAAGGAAACCGAACATATTTCCAATGCCATCCGTGGCGGGGCATTCGATTATATACTGAAACCCATTATCTTTAACCGATTTCAGGATACTCTACTAAAATATCAACAGTATAAAAAGAGAATGAATGATTCTCAAGTAGAAAATCAACATGAAGTGGACACTTTATTTAATAGAAAGAAAAATACGAGCAACATTCAAACCGTCCAACCCCCCCCGAAAGGGATCGATACGATTACATTGGATTCCATACTCAAAAGGATAGGAACCGATCACAGGAGGGGCTATACGGCTGAGGATATGGCGGGGGAAGTGGGCGTGACCCGTACAACGGCCAGGCGCTATCTGGAGTACCTTGTTTCCCAAAAGAAAATCAAAGTGGAGCTTTCATATGGAGGTGTCGGGAGACCTCAGAGAAAATATTTCTTTCAAGAATAAGAGAAAAGCAGTGAGGCATCGGGGGCTTCACTGCTTTTCTATTGATCATGCTTCTTTCTTCAGATCTTGACTTTCCGTGGCCTTCCCTCTTCTCGTTAATCCTAAAATCGTAGGGAGCACAAGTGAAAGGAATGAAACGATCAGTAAACCTATGGTGATATTACTTTGAAAAAACACACTGTAAGATCCGTTTGAGATCGTCATCGCCTGTCTGAAGGATTGCTCCATCATCCCCCCCAATATAAACGCCAGAATAAATGGCGGAGCTGGGAATTTAAACATTTTCAATAAGTAGCCTAATACGCCAAATCCTACAAGCAAGTATAGATGGAACGTGTTGAAGCTGACTGCGTATACCCCAATTAAACAGAACACAATAATCAATGCGATCAACAGCTGCTTCGGAATATATAAGATTTTTGCCAGTACCGGGATGAGCGGTAAGTTAAGTATCAATAGAAATAGATTTCCGATATACATACTTGCAATGACTCCCCAGAATACGTCCGGGTGATCCTGAAGCATCAATGGCCCCGGCTGCACTCCTACAACAAGTAAAGCACCCAATAGTACAGCAGTGGTTCCAGAACCTGGTATCCCTAATGTTAACAAGGGAACGAACGCCCCGCTTGTTGCCGCATTATTGGAGGTTTCAGGAGCGGCTAGCCCCTTGATATTCCCTTTTCCAAAAGAAGATGGATCTTTGGATAAACGTTTCTCTGAAATATAGGAAAGGAATGAAGCGATCGTTGCCCCTGCTCCAGGCAGGACTCCCAAAATGAAGCCAAGGACGGAATGACGGCCAATCGGGCCTGCCATCTCCTTTAATTCCTGCTTCTCAAGCTTTAAACTTCCAACAGCACTCTTCCCTTTCAACGTATTTTCATTCCGTGAGATAATTAACTGACAAACTTCGGATAGTGCAAATAATCCTAAAGCAATGATCAAAAAATCGATCCCTTCTAATAAACCAGGGTTTCCAAATGTGAAACGCTGTGTACCTGTTTGCTGATCAATCCCGACAGTTGCGGTGATCAATCCAATCGTCGCAGAAATCAGTGCTTTATTGGTGGACCCTTCAGATAAACTCGATATCGCTGTCAGTCCCAGAAGCATTAGAGCGAAATACTCAGTAGGACCGAACGTAATTGCAAGCTTAGCCATATATGGAGCGACTAACATAAGTGCCACCACACTTATGGTTCCACCAGCAAAAGATGATATGGCGGCTATGGCGAGTGCTTTCCCTGCCTTCCCCTGTCTCGCCATGGGATATCCGTCAAATGCTGTTGCCACTGTCCCTGAAATACCAGGGGCATTTAATAGAATCGAAGAAGTGGAGCCGCCAAACACGGCACCATAATAAACCCCTGCCATCAGGATCAAGGCGGAAGACGGATACATCCCATAACTAAGGGGAATCATGATCGCAATGGCGCTGATCGGACCCAATCCAGGCAGCATCCCAATAATCGTACCAGCCAATACCCCAATAAATGCGAAAAATAAGTTCTCCGGGGTGAAAGCTACTTGAAATCCATATAATATACTTTCAATCATGCCCGTCACCTCCTAAAAGGGTAGAATCCCCTGTGGTAAAGTAATGTTGAGTAAATAGTTAAATGAATAATACATGATGCCTGAAAATAGAAAGGCCACTAATACCGTGGTCAGCTTCTTTTTGAATCCCAACACGAAAGGGATAACTAACAAAAATAGAATAGTAGATATTAAAAATCCGAGGGGTTCCAGTAAAAAGATATATACAAGAAGTGCTCCTAATACAGATAACAGAATGATGACATCTTCTTTTTTCACATAACGTCTTTTCTTATCTTCTTCTGTATCGTCCTTCGCCTGGAAGAACAAAACAACCGCTAAAATAATGAGCAGGAACCCAAGCCCTTTCGGAAGGACGTCACTATCGATAATGGCGTATGGAAATTTGGTAAGCTGAAAGCTGAGAGCTAGATAGATCCCGGCAAAAACTAGTAAAAAGATTGAGATGATTCGATCTGGTTTTGTTCTCATGTGATTCACTCCTAGTCATGAAAAGGAAGGAGCAGATATTTCTGCTCCAGACCTCATTATTTTTTCAACCCGATTTCCTCCATTAATGTTTCAATTTCTTTGTATTCTTCATCTAGGAAGGTACTGAACTCTTCTGAAGACATGTAGTTGTCCGTCCAGCCAAACTTGTCCCGCATTTCCTTCCACTGATCCGTTTCGATCATGTCTTTAAACGCTTTCTCATAATAAGCAACGGCATCGGGATCCATATCCTTTGGACCTAAGAAACCACGCCACACAACAAATTCATCATCAATCCCTTGTTCTTTTAACGTCGGGAAATCTGATACCGTATCTCCTTCCAAACGTTCGGGAGCTGTAATCGCCAGAACCTTAACCTTACCTGCACGGGCTTGTTCAGAAGCTTCCGCAAGGCCCGTCGAGTACACATCCACTTTTCCTCCCAGGAGCATGCTCATTCCAGATCCGTCTTGAGCGGAAACATACTTCAGCTTTTTAACGTCTACCCCTGCTGCCTTAACCGCTTTTACGAACTGCATATGATCCATGCTTCCCGGTGAAGAAACCCCTACAATGGATACTGATGTCGGATCCTTTTTTAATGCATCGACAAGATCTTTCATCGTATCGTAAGGAGAATCCGCGTCTACAACAAAGGCTGCATAGTCAGCGATCACCCCGGCTATAGGTGTGAAATCTTTGTGAGACAATGTCGACTGTCCATTAAGTGGAACAAAGAACATCGGTGGAGATGTGACGAACATCGTGTGGTTATCTCCTTTTTTACTATCGATATATGACCAGCCGACAGATCCCCCGCCACCTGGTTTATTGACTACAGCCATACGCTGGTCAATGATTTTCTGTTCTTCCATTACCTTTGAAACGGTCCTGGCCGTCGTATCCCAACCTCCGCCGGCACCTGCTGGAGCAACGACTTCAATTGGTTTAGACGGGCTCCATTCCCCATCACTTTCAGTATTACTTGCAGAGTTCGACCCTCCGCATGCCGTGGTGACAACTAGTAAACTTGATAAAATAATAGCCATGATGCCTGTTTTCATTTTCATCCACCATTTCCCCCTCTGAATATTATTGATAACGCTTTCATTATAGAAAATTCAGAAACTTAATAAAATAAATCGTAAATAAACGGCAAAAGAAACTTTGTGGGTATATTGTTTATAAAGTTCACGGAATTGGTTCATGCCTCATTTATCAGCTGAAACTTATTAAACTCTTTCAAAGAATCCACATATGATAAAGCAACTTCCTTATAGTGAGAAAGGTGAGAGCAATGTTTAATCAACCATTCAGTAAGTACAGACCGATACACGGAGGCGGAGGGCATGCAAGCTGGGGCAATGGACACGGACACGCCACTTGGGGACACGGAACAAGTTGGAACCAGGGAGGAAATTGGAATCACGGAGGCAACTGGGGTTATCATCCAGGATTCGCTGCAGGAACGGTTACAGGATTGGCCTTAGGAGCTGCTGCTTCACCGGGTCCTTATCCTGTACCGGTTCCGGCTTATCCTTATCCTTACCCATATCCGTACCCTTACCCCTATCCACCTCCCTACCCGCAATCTTAATAAATGATAACTGTCAAAACCAATAGAGGTTGGAACAAAAGTGTTTTAGAATAAGAAAAACCCGAACGATCCTGCTTTCTAACAAGCAGATTTGTTCGGTTTTTTTATTTATTTGCGGTACATTTGATTTTAGCCCTTTCCAGCGGTTGATTGGAGTGCAAGACGAAGACTCCTGCGGGAAAAGTAGCTTATGTGAGACCCGTCCAGCTTCGGGGCTTAGAGGCACATGTCTTAAGTCAAACCGTCCAAGAAGGCAAAGAACGCCTTCGTGGACGCTTCGCCTTATGCCACCCGCCTCTGAACAAAGCCCCTCCGCTTTTCTTCCCGCAAGCTTGCCGAGGAGGCTCACGAGCTACCCGCGGAAAGCGTAGTCTTGCACGGAAATCATTAGCGGTATTAAGAACCTACACTTGTTTTTTATTTTGTCGCATCCTTTTTAATTATATGTGTACTGATCCTTCATTGATTAAATAGTACCAGCACAAATTGGAAATATTTATCTTGTAAATAATAGCGGTTCAATATTCTATCAATTGTGGTAATATAGATTAGTTAGTGTTTCATTCATAGTTTAGTAGAATCAAGGAGGAACTGAATATGGATTTCTTATTTCCACTTGGACTTGCCATCTCATCCGGAGCCATCATTGCACTATTAAAAATCATTGCAATCGATATCATACTATCCGGGGATAACGCGATCGTTATCGCCATGGCAACGAGAGGGTTACCGAAAGAACATCAAAACAGAGCGATTTTCTGGGGAACAGCAGGAGCTGTCATCCTGCGCATTTTCTTTGCTGCCATTATTGTTTACTTATTAAAAATTCCTTATGTTCATCTGATCGGCGGGATCCTTCTTTTATGGATCGCCTACAAAGTACTGGTTGAAGGTGAAGAAGAAGCCAATATTAAATCTCACACCGGCCTTAGACAAGCAATCACGACCATCATTATCGCAGATGCTGTCATGAGCCTTGATAATGTGGTGGCCGTTGCGGGTGCAGCACATGGACATATGGGTATGATTGCCCTGGGCGTATTCATTTCGATTCCGATTATGATATTCGGATCAAAGGCGATTGTTAGAGTACTTGAAAAATATCGATGGATTGCCTATCTGGGTGCAGGAATTCTAGCATTTACTGCAGGTGAAATGATTGTTAGAGATGAGAAATTCTTACATTTACTTAATATCCATCATGGCCCTGTTACGTATTTGATCACAATCGGTCTTACGGTTGGGGTTTTACTCATCGGATACTTAGTAAATAAGAAATCTGATTCACCCCACAATAAAAACGTTGAACAATATAATGCTTAATTCCAAAGGATGCTTACATTTGTAGGCATCTTTTTTGTTTTGTAAAGAAATCTTTTGGGGATACTATATGGCAGTTGATAGAAGTGAGGACGTGTTCGTGTGGATTTCTTTATGAGTCAGGAATCGTTGACTTCCCTGGAATGGATTTTACGCGCTATTTTTGGCTTTATGTTTCTAATTGTCATAGCTAAATTAATGGGGCAACGATCCATTTCACAGTTAAGGTTCCTTGATTTTGTTATGGCCCTCTTAATAGGGAACATCATGGCTCACCCATTATCGGACGAAGGACTGGGATTGAAAGGCTCCATGCTTACCATGGGTACATTGGTGGCTCTCTATCTGATTGGGGTATACCTCAGTCTGCATTCAACCTTCATACGAAAAATACTTGACCCCTCCCCTATTCCATTGATCGATAATGGGGAAATCCTATATCAAAATCTCAAGAAAGCACGAGTACCCTTAGACAGCCTTTTGTCTGAATTAAGAAAGCAGCAGACCGAAGAAGTTGAGAATGTGGCGTTGGCCCTGTGGGAAACCGGCGGAGAAATCTCCATATTTCTGAAACCACAATACCAGCCTGTGACTCAAAAGGACCTATCCCTGTCTCCCAAGGGGTTCGATCTCCCCATGCCTATTATTGAAGATCGAAAAATCAATCAATCTCTACTACTGAAACTTGAAAAGGATGAACAATGGCTGCATGATCAGCTAAAGACCTCTTACAATGTCACTGTGCATGATGTATTACTGGCCACGGTCGATAAACAAGAGAACATTAAGATTTATCTGTATAAATAAAGCTCTCTCCGGATGTGGAGAGAGCTTTATTTTTTATTTCATCATCTGCCTGACCAGTTCTTTATTTCTCTTCTTGAATACTTCGTTATGGGAAGAAACCATGGCGAATTTATTTGCTTCAGGTTGAATGAATTGCTTCGCTCTATTGACTGCATTGGCAGCGTCCTGGAATGCTCCTGCAATCAAGTTCACCTTTCCGTCGTGTTTCAAGATGTCACCCGCTGCGTAAATGCCTTCTATCGATGATTCGCTGGTAGTCGTACCGGCTATGTAATACTGATCGATCATGTCGATATTCAATGAACTATTTTTAAGCAGGGAAGTATCTATTTCATACCCATGATTAATGATTACTTCATCAATGGGTAAATAGGAAACCTCTCCTGTCTGATGATTGGTCAGTTGCACCTTTTCAATGGTTTCGTGATCAACGGCTGCAATCAGCTTAGTAATAGATGTGTTGAGCAGGCAGGAGGCCGAGCTGTTCATGAGCTGGGCACATTGGGCTTCGTGTCCGTTCAATGCTTCCTTTCGATAGGCAACATACACTTTCTTGGCTACTGGTTCTAATTCATTTGCCCAATCGATGGCTGAGTTCCCTCCACCTGATATGATGACCGTCTTATCTTTAAACCTTTTTAATGACTTGACTGTGTAATTTAAATTAGAAACTTCAAATCGTTCTGCCCCTTCGATATCAAGCTTCTGAGGGTTGATGATTCCGCTTCCCACTGCGATGATGACCGTTTTAGAATAGTGTTTTTCCCCGGATGAACCCTTTAAGATAAATATACCTTCTTCATTACGTGTAATGGATTCAACTTTTTCGTTCAATACGACAGAGGGATCGAACGTCAATCCTTGTTGAACAAGCTGCTCAATTAATTTCGCCCCGGGCACCGGAGTGAGTCCCCCTACATCCCAAATCATTTTCTCAGGATACACATGTATCTTTCCACCTAATGATGGTTGAAACTCGATGATTTTCGTTTTCATTTCTCTAAGTCCACTATAGAAAGCTGAGTAAAGACCCGCAGGACCTCCCCCAATGACTGTCACATCAAACAGTTCGTGATTATCCATTTCCGTCCACTCCTTGAGTAACCAAAATATAATTGATTATCATTCTCAATTACATCCTACATCTTTTTTAAAGCTTTGACAATAAAAATTTCTATTGACATTAGTAAAAAAGGATTATAGTATTTAAATTGTTCGAGATTGAGAATCATTATCACTATACTAATCTATAAACGGAGGTCTTAATATGGTCCGCCTCTATACAAATGAATTAAACATTGGCTACGGTGAACGCCTCATCGTGAAAAACTTAAGCGTGGGCATCCCTGATAAAAAAATCACAACCATCATAGGTTCGAATGGTTGTGGAAAATCGACTTTACTGAAAGCGATTACCCGCATCATTCCCCATCACTCCGGTAACGTCCTGTTAGATGGTGCAAACATTTCTAAAGGAAACACAAAGGAATTAGCGAAGAAGATGGCGATTCTTCCGCAAACCCCCGAAAATGCCAGTGGACTGACGGTTGGGGAATTGGTTTCATACGGTCGTTTCCCTCATCAAAAAGGAATGGGCCGTCTATCGAAGAAAGATTATGACGTCATTAACTGGGCTCTTGAAGTGACAGGAACCCTGGAGTTTAAATACAGGGAAGTCGATTCCTTATCAGGAGGTCAACGACAACGCGTCTGGATTGCCATGGCTCTCGCCCAGGAAACAGATATCATCTTCCTCGATGAACCTACCACATATTTAGATATGGCCCACCAGCTGGAAGTACTTGAACTACTACAAAAGCTGAATAGAGAACAGGAACGCACCATTGTGATGGTCCTCCATGATTTAAATCAAGCTGCACGATTTGCCGACTATATCGTTGCTTTAAAAGAAGGAGAAATCGTGAAAGCAGGAAATTGTGAGGAAGTCATCACACATGATGTCCTGAGAAAAGTATTTCAAATCGATGCTGAGATAGGTAGAGATCCTCGAACAAATAAGCCAATGTGTTACACATATAATCTACTAAAAGGAGAAGATCAACATGAAAAAATGGCTCATCCCGTTTACTCTGCTGTTAGTGCTGCTCGTTAGTGCCTGCGGAAACAGTTCTACGAAAGAAGAAGGGTCGGATTCAAAAGAAAAGGACAGCAAATCTTCTGATACCATCACCTATCAATCAGAAAATGGACCGGTCGAAGTACCGGCAGATCCACAGCGTGTAGTTGTCCTATCCTCATTTGCCGGTAACGTCATGGCGTTGGATGTGAATGTTGTAGGTGTTGACTCATGGTCTAAAATGAATCCGCGGTGGGATAAGGACTTAAAAGATGTGGAAGAAGTAACAGATGAAAGCTTAGAAAAGATTATTGAACTTGAACCAGATTTAATCATCGGCCTATCCAATATTAAAAATGTCGATAAGTTAAATGAGATTGCCCCTACTGTTACATACACTTATGGGAAAGTAGACTATTTAACACAGCACATCGAAATTGGTAAACTACTAAATAAAGAAAAAGAAGCGCAAGAATGGGTGGATGACTTCAAGAAGCGTGCCCAGACTGCAGGAGATGACATCAAAGCAAAAATTGGGGAAGATACAACCGTCTCCGTTATTGAAAGCTTCAATAAGCAATTATACGTATATGGAAACAACTGGGGTCGCGGTACTGAGATCCTTTATCAGGAAATGGACCTCAAGATGCCTGAAAAAGTAAAGGAACAAGCGCTGGAACCTGGATATTTCGCTCTTTCAACAGAGGTTATGCCTGAGTATGCCGGAGATTATCTGATTATAAGCAAAGATCCAAAAGCAGATAACTCATTTATGGACACAGAAACATACAAAAACATTCCTGCTGTAAAGAACAACCAAGTATATGAAGTGAACATGATGGAATTCTACTTTAATGATCCATTAACACTGGATTACCAGTTGGATTTCTTCAAAGAGAAATTTCTAGGCAACTAATTCGTAAAGGGGATTCTTATCACAAGAATTCCCTTTCTTTCTACTCTACTAAAGAAAAGATGATTGATTATGAAAACTCAAAATCAGCGAATTCGATTTATCTATAAATTGATTGGGTCCCTCCTCCTTTTTGTTGCGGCTTTTCTGGTATCTGTGGTGTTTGGTGCTGCGGAGACAACTGTGAAGGACGTATGGCTCGCATTGACTCCAGCCGGTGATGGAGATAAGGTGACCATCCTGAGGGAGATACGTTTCCCTAGAGAAGTTGCCGCCATTGTTGTTGGAGCTTCTTTAGCCGTCTCGGGAGCCATCATGCAGGGCATGACGCGAAATCCCCTTGCAGACCCGGGATTACTTGGATTGACAGCAGGAGCAAACGCTGCATTAGCCGTTGCTCTCGCCTTTTCTCCTTCCATCAGCTACTATGGCATTATGATTGCTTGCTTCATCGGCTCTGCTGTAGGGGCATTATTGGTATTCGGCATCAGCTCAATGAAACGTGGCGGCTTCTCTCCCTTTAGAATTGTATTGGCAGGCGCTGCCGTTTCCGCCTTTTTATTTGCCATTTCTGAAGGAATCGGTCTTTACTTTAAGCTTTCTAAAGATGTGTCGATGTGGACGGCCGGAGGAATGATCGGGACAACGTGGAATCAGCTTCAAGTGATTGTTCCATTTATTTTAATTGGTATCGTGGTTTCAATCTTTTTATCCAGACAACTAACCATACTAAGTTTGAATGAGGAAGTTGCCGTCGGTTTGGGTCAACGTACCGCTTTTGTGAAAACCATCCTGTTTATCGTGATTGTTTTACTTGCGGGCGCTGCCGTTGCCCTTGTCGGAAACATGGTATTCATCGGCTTGATGATCCCACATATTGTACGGGCTTTGGTTGGGACAGATTACCGTTTCATCATCCCCATCTCCACCCTGTTCGGAGCATCCTTTATGCTCCTCGCAGATACGCTCGGCCGAACAATCAACGCCCCTTACGAAACACCAGTGGCAGCGATTGTCGCGATGATGGGCTTACCTTTCTTCCTATTTATCGTACATAAAGGAGGGAAAGGATTCTGATGATACATCCGGATTTAATCAAAAAACAACGATTACTTCTTATTGGACTACTAATGCTTATCGCAGCAACAACATTTATTAGTATTGGACTTGGCTATTCTTCTGTGTCATATGATCGTCTACTCCCTACTATTTTAGGAGAAGGGTCATTTAAAGAAGAATTCATACTATTTTCCATTCGATTACCAAGAATCATCATTACGGTTTTGGCAGGGATGGCCCTGGCACTTTCCGGTTCCATTTTACAAAGTATCACACGTAATGACTTAGCTGACCCGGGAATTATCGGAATCAATTCCGGGGCAGGGGTTTCCATTGCCATCTTCTTTTTATTTTTCCCGATAGATGCCGGTTCATTTGCGTATCTGCTTCCGGTTGTGGCTTTCGCAGGGGCTCTTCTTACAGCCTGCCTCATCTATATGTTTTCGTATAGTAAGCGTAATGGGATTCAGCCTGTCAGATTAGTCTTAGTAGGGGTCGGATTCTCCATGGCACTGTCGGGGCTCATGATCATTCTCATCTCAAGTGCTGAACGGGCAAAAGTGGATTTCATTGCCATGTGGCTTGCAGGGAATATCTGGGGCTCAGACTGGCCGTTTATCTGGGCTCTTCTCCCCTGGTTGGTGATTCTGATTCCGTTTGCAATCTATAAATCTCAGATGCTGAATCTTCTGGGATTAAGTGAACCTGTCTCTGTTGGTGTAGGAGTTTCCATCAATCGTGAACGTTTCATCATGCTGATGGTAGCTGTTGCCTTAGCCGCATCTGCGGTTTCCGTCACAGGTGGAATCGCCTTTATCGGATTAATGGCCCCCCATATCGCCAAAGCATTGGTCGGACCACGCAACCAAATGTTCATCCCAATTGCCATACTTCTTGGCGGGTGGCTCTTATTACTTGCAGATACAGTCGGGCGAAATATCCTGGAACCCGATGGCATTCCAGCAGGGATCATGATCGCTTTGATCGGGGCTCCTTACTTTATGTATTTATTGTTGAAGAAATAGGTGGGGAGATGCTTTGGGGACGATGCTTTAGGGACGGACCTTGGTGTATGTTATTTTTTCAGAAGTATGTGATAGGAACGGGCTATTTTGTGTTGGAGAAGATGCGTAGAGGTCCGTCCCTCTCTTCCATATAATAGATCATAATTTTCATTAAAAAGAACTGGTCCACTCAAAGTGGATCAGTCCTTTTCCCCTACTGCCTCAATCTTATTAAAAAATGTGAATCCCATGGTTCTTTCACTTCAATCATATCAAGTCCTCTCCGTTTCATTACCTTGCATTCGGACTAGCCGCACGAGGCACATATTCCTCCTTCCTCTCTTCCTTCACAGGTTTCTTACTCCAGAACGTCGCAAGAATCGGCCCTGAGATATTATGCCACACGGCTGCTATCACACTCGGGAGTGCAGCCAGCGGTCCGAAGTGAGCAGTTGCCAAGGCCACTCCAAGTCCGGAATTTTGCATCCCGACTTCAATCGAAATCGCTCTTCGCTTACTTTCATCTAATTTCATCAGGACTCCCGTTCCATATCCCAGTCCAAGCCCAAATAGATTATGCAGAATCACAGCCGTGAATATGATCGCTCCCGAGGTTGCAATATTTTCAACATTTGCTGAAACGACTGCCGAGACGATGATTATGATTGCCAATACTGATATTAGCGGAACGACATTTAAACTTTTTTCCACTGTGCTCGGAAATAGTTTTCGAATGACTAACCCAAGAGTGATGGGTACGATGATCACTTGAACGATGGAAAGAAACATGGCGATTGGATCGACAGGAAGCCATTGACCCGCTAATGCTAACAAAATCAATGGAGTCGCGATTGGCGCCAATAATGTTGATAGTGATGTCATGGCCACGGATAACGCCAGATTCCCTTTTGCCAGATAGACCATGACATTGGATGCCGTCCCACCGGGAACCGACCCCAGTAATACCAATCCAGCCGCTAATTCATTCGGTAGATTCAGTATGTACGCTATCAATAGGGCACCTAAAGGCATGATGATAAATTGGGCTAATACTCCAGTGATGACAGGCAACGGCTTCTTAAGAACCAGCTGAAAGTCGACGGGCTTTAATGTAAGTCCCATGCCGAACATCACGACACCTAATAGAATCGTTATATAGCCGCCCAATGGCAGGAATGGAGCAGGAACAAAATAAGCTACCGCCGCTACGAGAATGACCCAAATAGCAAAATACTTACCTGCCAGATTACTGATCGTTTCGAGTAGTTTCATTTCTGTTCCTCCTTCTTTTTATGTACGAGTTTATGAGGATTAAAGAGTTCATTTGGGTCAAGTGCCAGCTTGATTTTCTCCATGACCTGTAAAGCACCACCGTGTTCCCGCTCTTGATATTTCATCTTTCCGACTCCTACACCATGTTCACCCGTACATGTGCCATTTCGTTCAAGGGCATACTCCACAATTTGTTCGTTATACATTTCCGCTCTCTTCACCTCTTCAGGGTCGTTTAAATCAATCATGAGTGATGTATGGTAATTCCCATCTCCAACATGTCCGAGGATTCCACCAATCAACTCTAATTCTTCCAGCCTTTTTCGAGCATGCAGCACGGCACCGGACAGTTCTGAAATGGGTACGCACACGTCTGTCACCATGAGCTTTCTCCCTGGGTTTCCATGTACATAAGCATAGGCAAGATTATGCCTCGCTTCCCACAATCTATTCCTTCCTGCAGTGTCTTCTTCAAACACAATCTCTTCACAGTCATGGTCAGCCACAATTTCTTTGGTGAATTTTACATCTTGTTGGAGACCTGCTTCATTACCATGAAACTCAAGAAAGAGAGTAGGTTTTTCTTTATAATCCGTCTCACTGAATCGATTCACTTGTATCATCGATGGTTCATCCACCAGCTCCACTCTCGCAATCGGAATGCCGGCTTGTAAAATGGATACGACAGCTTCCACTGCATCATTTATATGATTGAACGATGCACGTGCCGCCACAATATGCTCAGGAATGCCATATACGCGGAGGGTCAGCTCCGTAATGCATCCCAACGTGCCCTCTGAACCTACGAATAAACTGTTTAAGTGATAGCCAGAAGACGATTTCTGAGCCATGTTTCCTGTGTGGATCACTTCTCCATCCGGTAGAACCACTTCTAAATCCCGAACTTGATCCCGCATGACGCCATACTTTACTGAAGTTGTCCCACTTGCGTTCGTGGCAGCCATGCCTCCAAGGGTCGCATCAGCACCGGGATCAACTGAAAAAAAGAGACCATATTTCTTCAATTCCTTATTCAACTGAGAACGTGTAACACCAGGTTGGACCTTTACAAGAAAATCTTTCTCCCTCACCTCGAGTACTTTATTCATCCGGGAAAAATCAATGGTGATTCCCTTATCGTATGGAATCACATGACCTTCAAGACTTGTCCCAAGACCAAACGGGATAATCGGTGTGTGATGAGCAGTTGCCAACTTCACAATCGCGCTCACTTCCCCGGCACTCTCAGGGAAAACCACTATATCGGGAGAGCTCGGCCTATGATAGGACTCATCCTTACCATGCTGCTCTAAAATCGTTTCATTCACCGTCACCCGATGAATATCTACGAATTCCCCCAGTTCATCCACCAAACGACTATCCTTTACACTCATATGCCTTCTCCCCTTCTAAAAAATGTATAATGTATCGAATTATACCTAATAATCAGAATATTTCAATAGTAAAAAAGATATTTCTTTCTCCGGAGAGGGACGGACCTCCAAAATAGTGAATTATGAGAAGAATGCTATAATGGCATGGATTCGGTATTGGTAGAGGTCCGTCCCTCCTTCTACATTAAAAAAGTGGCACCGGAATCATCCGGTACCACAATACGATCGTTTATTTCTCTATCAATCTCTTCAATTTCTCATCCAGCACCACAAATAACTTTCTCAATTCTTCTTTTGGAACGTTCTCGTATTGATCTCCTACACTTACTTCATAGGCACACTCATTCTCAGTCACTTTTTTCACATACCCCGTTAATCCAATGCCTGTCTCGTCATACACATCCATTAAAATCGGTTCCATTTCTTTTTGTGGATAGTGAAAGAAGACATGAAACATATTGGAAACAGGGTTCTCCGGAAGGGTCGATACACCCTGGCAGCCGTTAAAAAGACCGGCAAGCTCTTTTGCTCCTTCGTAATACTGATCCATTTTATTGATTCGTTTGTCAAAATAGTAAGCTGCACTCAGGATGTATGGATAGAGGCTGATGAGATCACCGCCATGACGTCTTTTCCATACCTTTGATTCTTTCGTAAACTCCTCGCTTCCTGCCAGGATAGCACCTGCAATTCCTCCAATTCCTTTATAGAATGAAATATAGACACTATCGAAAAGAGCACAGACTTCCTCTGCTGTTTTCCCATAATGGGGCAAAATTTCATAAAGCCTTGCACCGTCTAAATGAAGCTTGATTCCACTGTCCCGGCAGTAATCAGAGATGGCTTCAAGAGTCTCGTAGTCCGGCAGTTGACCGCCGATTTCCCTTTGAGGCAGCTCTAACAGTAAGCATGAAATGTCCGCTTTAAGACCAATCACGTCTTCGAGTCCAATCACACGATCCTTGTCAGCTAATAGAATCGGTTCAATACCATGTAATTTCTTCAGCCCATCTTCTTCATGGATCTCTAAATGACATAAAGGGTGGTACGCCACTCTGTGCAAATCTTTTTGATCACACCAAATACGCAGGGCGATCTGCTGAGCCATCGTACCGCTTGGGAAGAAAACGGCACTTTCTTTTCCCAGGTAGTTTGCCATTTTCTTTTGGAAGTCCTCTATTATTCTACCCGATCCGTAAATATCGCTTTCCAAGTCACCTTCTACATCTACTAAAGCACCTTTAAGAACATCCAGATTTCGTTTCCCATGTCCCTGAAGCTGATTAGCAGTCTGTTTATACGCTTCAAATAAAGTCTTTTCTTCCATCGGTTTGCTCCTTTTTATGAGTTCATCACTTCTTCAATGAACCCCTTCACTCGTTTCTTATATTCCTCTTCTTCTATCGTAAAGCCTTCTGTGTGACCGGCGCCTGGTACAATCCATAATTCTTTCATGCTATTCGTTGCTTCGTACAGGCGATTGGCCATTTCGGTTGGCACGAGTTCGTCCTGATCTCCATGAATGATGAATAGAGGTAATCTGTTTTTCTTCACCTGTTCGAGTGCCGAGGCTTCTCTGAACGTATAGCCTGCTCTCACCTTAGTCACCACACTCGTTACCTCCATAATCGGAAATGCCGGCAAACGGTAAAGATATTTTAATTGGTGAGTCAGCTCTTCTTCCAATGAGGTGTATCCGCTGTCGGCAATGATTCCTTTCACCTCTTCGGGAAGGTCTTCACCACTTGTCATCAATACGGTTGCTGCCCCCATGGAAAAACCGTGCAAAAAAATGGATTCTTCACCTTTTTCGTTGATTAAGAGATTGATCCATTCTTTATAATCCAATCGATCGTCCCAGCCATACCCGATATAATCCCCTTCACTTTTCCCATGCCCTCTCGCATCGGGTTTTAAAATATTGTATCCTTCCTCGTAATAGAATCTTGTGATTTCAGGCATCTGCTCGCTGTTTCCTTTATACCCATGGGCCAGGATAACGGATTTCCCATTCGGTGACTCATTTTCAAGGTATTGAGCTCTAAGGGTCAAACCGTCCTCTGTTTCAACCTCAACCGATTCAAAGTTACGCTTGCGTGTCCAGTTCCTTAATTCTTCTAATCTTTTTTGTTCTTCCTCCAAGGCGCTGACCGCTTCAACCGCTTCTTCCGTTCCGCCATATAATTCTATTGCCTCATTACTTCTATTAATTGCAACATCATAAAAATAGTTTCCGGCTACAATAAGACCTACCACCAATAACACCATCAAACTGCTCATGATCCATGCGATACGTTTTTTCATGACATGGTCCCCTTCGTACAAGTAGTTAAGTCTATTTTACTTGAAGCCGGTATGAGTTTCATAGAAAAAGGCATATTCCCATGTGCTATTTCGCTGCAGCTTTTCCACATACAAAAAAGCCGAGCACTCTTGTGCCTTGTGTGTTGAATTCTAAACCATGATGTCACTATTTTCCTTCCACCTGGTCACATAAGCTTTCTCGATAAACTCCTTCCGTCCTCCATACATCCGGATCACATCGCGGATTTCCTCCGCCAGGTATTTTTCATTCCGGTTATGCGCGAGGGATTCATAGCCGGAGCCTCTTTGCAAATAATCGGAGGAAGCAACGGAATACCACTTCTCCTCTTCTAAGGGAAGGTTTCCAATCATGACTTCGGACAATCGTTTACCATCATATATAATTTCAGCCCCTGAAACGTGAAGCCTTCCAACGAATTTCCCACGGAATCCAGGACCTTTTCCATCAGCTAAACATACTTGTACATCCAGAGACTGTTCTATAGCTGTCCGAATGTGTTTTCCTTGTATATCAAAAGAGGTTGGGTTCAACGGTGACGGGCAGATCTCAATGAGCTTTTTATTACTGATAAAATCAAAAGCCCCAGCGTTCACAATTCCACCATTCATTAGACCCAGGTCACATTCCATCATGTCCCGCAGACCATCTGCAATTAAATTTGTTAATGGGTTCTCTTCTATCACATCATGCCATAGAGGCTGGTTGAGTTTATACAGTGGCTGACTTAACACATCAATCGCTTTCTCTTTGTTTTCTTTCAAGATACTGATAACCTCTTCATCATTTGAAGAAAACTTTGTGGGTATCGTTTCTCCACGCAGTAACTCTACTCCTTTTTTTGTAACATTCACTTCAACCAGCCCAATGTATTCCCCGTAGCAGCCTGCACTGTTCATAATGATCCCGTTCACTACTTTGGCTTGTGGATAAAGTTTATGATCGTGAGCCGATAGAATGATATCAACCCCGTCTATTTCATTCACAAGTTCATCATCTGCCATTGTCCCTACATGATTGAGAAGAATGCACACGTCATACTTTCCTCGATTTCGTGCGACCTCCTCTTTAATTGCTTTCTTATAATCGGTAATATGTACACCCAGCCCATCGTTGAAGCCCTGTAAGTCAGGGGACGCACCTGTAATGAAGACCCGCAAACCATTCTTTTCTAATATGACGCTTGTATTCACCCCGTTCACGGCTACTTTGTCTTTCCTAAGAAGATTATTACTAATGAACGGTACGGGACTATTGCCGGCCATATGCTCCAAAGTGTCAAATCCATTGAACATTTCATTGTTTCCAATGGTTAATGCATCGTACCCAACTGATTGCAGCAGTTCAATAGCCGCCATTCCCCTCGTTCCTTGAAGCTCGATGCTTTTGAAATCGGCGAAATCCCCTCCATCGAGAATAAGTGTGTCCTCGTCTTTAAGCTCTTTTACTAAGGTAGCGGCTCTTTTGAATGCCTCAAAATGGCTATGTAGATCGTTTGTATGGATAATTTTTAATTTCATCATAACCTCCGGATTTTTTTCAGAAAACTCTCTCTATTAATAGTATAGGAAATTAGGGTGATGTAAAGAGGGTTTATGGAAAAAAAGAGATTATCTTCCATATAATGGGAGATAATCTCTTCAGGTGTCTTTATTCTCTTCGACCAGTTCGGTAAAGACAACTAATCGTTCAACGTAATTATGGATTTCCCGGTCAAAATAGCCTGTACACGTAATCAAATTAAGCATGCGTTTTTCACTTGGACCGAAAATGGTGCGAAGAGGTGCGTCATCCTTCTGATAGGCGACTTTTTCCCTTACGACGAAAGTCAGGGTTTCGCCACTTTCATCTTGTAAATGGATCTCGTCCCCGGGCTCAAGCTCTTTCAATTCAAAAAAGACAGCTGGCTTTTTTTCGTCATCTACATGTCCTGCGAGAACGGCATTTCCCTTTTCTCCCGGTAGAAAACCTGGTTCAAACCACGCAACATCCTTCCCGTTTTCAGGAAGCTCCATATTTCCTTTTTTATCAAGACCGAATTCCTTTATTGGTGCTTCAATATCAAGTTTAGGAATTGATAGAGAGGCTGGCTTGATACTGGTTAATTCCTTTTTTGATGCATGATTAACAGTGCTAACAGGTTGAACAGGCTGGGCAATGGTGGATGATTGAACTTCTCTTTTCGTAACCGATTGAGGCTCTTCGGCAGCACATGCCGCCAGAAGAGCCGTCAAAGGGATAGACATTAGTAGTCTTTTCATTATTTTTGCAGTTTTCTGCGTGTAACAAATAGTATTGCTGCTCCACCTAATACCGTTGCAGCCAGCACCATAGGAAGAGTAGATGATTGTTCAGTCGCTGCTCCACCCATCCCTGTTTCAGGCATGCTGCCAGGCATCAATGTATAATCTTTCAGGACAAGTACTTCCAATTGATCTGCTGTATTGATTGCAAACACACTGTATACTGTGTTTTCTTCAAGCATTGTTCCAGACAGGTCTAACACTTGATCTCCTTCTGGTGTTCTGATCTCTAAGTCATATGTTCCTGCATCTAATTCCTGATAATCTGTAATCGCTTTGAATTCAGCTCCACTGAACAACGCATCTCCACCTACAAGACCAACATCAACGGTCGGTGCATCAGGAGAAAGATGTCCAACGCGCACTTTAGTCATTCCTTCTGTTACATCCATTGAATCCTGCGCTACCACCAATTCCAGGTTTTCCACAGTATTAGCAGCTGCTACTGTGTAAGCCATTCCTGCTTCAACCGTTAAATCTTGAGAAATGACAGGATCTTCGCTTCCCATTGTGCCAGCAGCATAAATTTCCACTTTATGGTCTCCTGCAGGAAGATTCATATAATCTGTTGCTGCCTTGAATTCTGCGCCTTCAACCACTGCATTTCCATCCACATACACATCGACAGCCGGGGCATCAGGAGAAGCATGGATAATACGCACCATCGCATCATTGTCAGCCGCAAACGCACCACCAGCCAAGGATAACATTAACATCACCGTTGCAAAAACCGAAAAAATCTTTTTCATTTCTTCCACTCCTTTTGTGTTTTGTACAAGTTTTGTATTTTACTTGTATATAAAATGTATAATGATGAGGAAAATATATCAACTAATAAACTGTCCCGTTAGCACATTCAACTCTCTGAGATATTTTCACTCACCAAAGGGAGACCTTTTTCTATAAAGTACTTAAACTGATTACCGTTGACACATTCCATCCGATGCATATAAAATGTGAAATAATCATTTTCAACAAATAATCTTATCCACATACTCGTATAATATTGGAAATATGGTCCAAGAGTTTCTACCAAACTACCGTAAATGGTTTGACTACGAGAGGGAGCAGGGGCAGGAGTCCCTTCTCTTCTCTCTCTATGTCGAACCCTGGGTGCATCCCGGGGTTTTTTATTTAGAATAGGAGAGGATTTCATGGGTACAAAAAAAGATACATTTAAAAAAAGAATTGCAGCTGCGAATAAAGATAACCTTGCAGATCTGGTTATAAAAAATGGGAAAATAATAGATGTGTTTAATCTTGAAATCATGGAAGGAGATGTCGCGATTACGGATGGAATGTTCGTTGGAATTGGTGAATTTGAAGGGAAACAGGTCATCGACGCCAAGGGGAGATATATTAGCCCGTCCTTTATCGATGCCCATGTTCATATTGAATCCTCCATGGTCACACCATCTGAATTTGCAAAAGTCGTTCTTCCTCATGGTGTCACGACCGTGATTACAGATCCACATGAAATCGGGAATGTATCCGGAGAAGAAGGAATTGAATTCATGCTCGGTGATTCTGAGAACATTCCATTAGATGTGTTAACCATGCTTCCATCATGCGTGCCGGCAACTCCATTTGAAAATGCAGGAGCAACCCTGACAGCCAAAGAGCTGGAACCTTTCTATACACATGAGCGTGTCCTTGGACTGGCAGAGGTAATGGATTACCCTTCCCTCCAAAAAGGCGATGATTCCATTGTTGATAAAATCACTGTCACCTCGGAATATAGTCATAATATGGACGATCATTTAGCCGGGCTTGATACAAATGCGATCAATGTTTATAAATCCGCCGGTATTCGAACCGATCATGAATGCACCACCGTCCCTGAAGCATTGGAACGAATACGACGAGGGATGTACCTTCTCATTCGCGAAGGATCGGTGGCTAAAGATTTGGAATCGCTTATTGGAGTTGTCAACGAAAGAAATGCACGTCGCTGTCTATTCTGTACAGATGATAAGCACTTGGATGATTTAATCGAGGAAGGCAGTATCGATCACAATATTCGTTTAGCAATCAAGGAAGGACTCGATCCTCTATTGGCGATCGGCATCGCTACTTTAAATGCTGCTGAATGTTATGGATTATACACTAAAGGTGCTATTGCACCCGGATATGATGCGGATTTTGTATTACTGGATGATCTTAAAAAGGTCTCTATATCAGAGGTCTACAAAGAAGGGAAACAAGTGGCTGCACATGGTCAGTTTGTCGGGGAATCCATCGTAAAATCGGAACCAAAACCATCTCTGTCTTCAACGGTCCATATTCCTGAACTCACTGAAAAACATCTTCAAATCGAAATGGGCGTTACAAAAGAAGCACATATTATAGAAATCATCCCTAACCACCTTAGAACCAATAAACAGATTGAAAAGGTCCAAGTAGAAAATGGATTCTTTATCCCTTCTATTCAACAGGATCAACTTAAAATGGTTGTTGTTGAAAGACATAATGGGACAGGAAACATTGGCTTGGGGATTGTAAAAGGATTCGGATTGAAAAAAGGAGCCATCGCTACCACCATTGCTCATGACTCCCATAATATTGTCGCAACTGGTACAAATGATCGTGATATCCTGCATGCCATCGGTGCGCTTAACGATATGAATGGCGGCCTGGTGATAGTGAGCGACGGAAATGTCATAGCCTCTCTTCCATTACCGATTGCAGGATTAATGTCCGATCAGGGATTTGAAGAAGTGGTATCAGGACTCCGCGAGTTGAAAAATACGTTGGTAGAATTAGGATTCTCCGGGGACTTTAATCCATTTCTGACTCTCTCTTTTCTCACTTTGCCCGTAATCCCTGAGTTGAAGCTGACAGATTTAGGATTGTTTGATGTTAAAGGTTCCCGGCATATCGAGGTTGGGGTATTAGGTTGATAGGTTTGTTTGACTGTTGAATATTACAGTTCATTCAACTGTTGAATTTTTTAACAGGCAAAGTTTCCGTTGATTTCAACTGTTAAATATCTTTCAATATTCAATTGCTGATTTTTCATGATTTTTAGCGGTTAACTAAATAAATCTGTGTACCTGGTACAATGCATGCGATTTGTACCAGGTACAGTTATTTCATCACTATAAGTGCCAGGCACAAATGATTTCGTTCATGGCACTTTTTTATTGCAGTAGATTATGCACTTCAAAGTGAACGATTTTCCATACCATAAAAAAGAGATGTCTCCACACACCCGAGACATCTCCTTCTTTTTATTTACTTCGACTCTCTTCTTTTATATCTGCTTCTTCCTTTTCGCTCGTCACAGCAACTTCCTTATCGGCTGACTCTGAAATTGCTGGCTGGTAAGGCCTTTCATGGGATCTGTTTGCATATGACTTCAGTAATTCACCTACATCGATGCCTGTCATTTCCCGTAACGGTTCCTGCATGTCAAGCATCGTTCTGGTGATGCTTTTACCAAAGGAAGGCACTCCCTGGCCATTACCGGAATCAATGATTTTAACAGAGTCAATATTGTTAAGAGGCTGGGCAATTTTCTCTGCGAAAACTGGCAGCATTTCGATTAGTTTCTCTGTAATGATGACATCGCCATGTTTCTCCATTGCTTCTGCCAGCAGTTTACGGGATTCGGCTTCCGCCTTCCCTCGCTCTCTGATAACATCTGCTTCAGCAGAACCTTCTTCTCTTCGGATCTTGGCTTTCGCTTCCCCGTCAATTTCAGCCTTGCGCGCTTCCGCTTCCGCTTTACGAGTGGTTTCGTAGTATTCGGCATCGGCTTTCGTTTTACGAACTTTTGATTCTTCTGCTTCAAGCTTAACGGCACGTTCACGTTCAAGGAATTGAAGGGTTAACTCTTCTTCTTTTACTTCTTTGGTAAGTTTGGCTTTTTCCAACTCGTAGGACTGTTCGGATTTTGCTCTTGCCCGCTCTGTTTCTTCCTTGAAGGCTGCGTCTTTGATATCCTTCTCTTTTTTCGATTGGGCAATGGTAATTTGACGCTTGTATTCTTCCTCTTTCGCTTCCTGATCCGTTTGGGCCCGGTGAATACGGGTTTCACGTTCGGTGTTTGCTTCTGCAATTTCAGCTTGCTTGCGAACCTCGGCGATACGTGGACGACCAAGATTTTTTAAGTATCCATTTTCTTCGTCTGCATCTCTTATGTCAGTTAACCCTAGTGACGTAATTTTGAAGCCCATAAGATCCAGCTGTTTCTGGGCGATTTCTGATACGTCAGCGTTAAATTTTTCACGGTTGCTGTTAATGTCTTCAACAGTCATTTTAGAAAGAATCGCACGAAGATTACTTCCCAGTACCTCGATGATTTCATCTTCAATTTCTTTTTGATCCTTACCAAGGAACTGCTCTGCATAGTTCGCAATCCCGTTTAATGTGTCGGCCACCTTCACCATGGCCACTGCGTCTGCAACGATTGGTACTCCGCCATTTGTATACACTCTAGGTGTCGACAGTTTTAATTGGAAGGATGTAAGATTAACAGGTGTGGATGTTTGGAAACGTCTTAATCTGTACCCTCCACCCCTGATGATTTTCATGGACCGTCCTTCCTGGTCGGTGAAAATATTCGTTTCCTTTTCAGGATCTCCCAGTTTCGGTCCGGTAATGATCAGAGCCTGGTTGGATCTCGCTGTACGATAACGAAACCTCATCCAGAAATAATACGCAATTCCTGCAATAGCAGCAATAACCAGTACAGGAATCAAGAACATAAAAAATCCGATAATACTTAATGATCCTAGCATTCTGACAACCCCTCTCGACATTTTGTTTAACCAGCATGAAATCTGATTTAATTTTAAATAAAAGTGCTAGCTACAATACTATCTACGGAAGAGTGTTAGAAAAGTTTCAATAATTTAGGTGAATCTCCTAATTTTATATAAAAAAAGCTCGAACCTTTAAAAGGTTCGAGCTTACAATCTACAACAACCATCCGTGTATGGCCCCTAACAGGGTAAATATGATGAGATGATCTCCTATCGCGATAAGAAACATCCGTTTTGTCATAAGACCAAATAAAGCATTTTTCAAGTAGACAATGGAAATAAGAATTCCAATGATTACACCTGTCAAAGCTCCTTCGACTATTCCTTTGGAACCGGTGGCTTGAACGAAAATCCCAACAAGAAGTGAGCTGAAAAATGCAACAATAACAGCCACTGCATATTTAATCGGTCCAGTACTATCCTGTTCCTTCTTTCCTAGTAAAATAGAATAATAAATTCCGCCGTATACCATATACACCACAGCCCCCGCCAATATCGCGAGCAAATTCACATTTAATTCCATCCCTATTCCTCCATTAATTCGGCTCAATGGCTAAAGCGATCGCTTTAATGTTACATCCAATATCGAGTGTTCCTTGTAGACTGATCATTTCCACAAGTTCAATCGGATTCCCCAGGTATCTGTATCCGCTTTTCGGCAACCAATAGCTGTAAAGTTCAGAATAGCATTCGATTAACTTCCCTCTTTCCCGGTAGTCGACTGGTTCATCGAATTCATAAACCACATGCTTACTGCCTCGAAATAGATAGAGTTCCTCACCTTCCGCGTCATTTTGATTTTCGACAGCCAGGCGACACTCATACCTGCTTTTTTCAGGTGGGGTAATATAAGGGTTGCTCTTTGGAATTCCGAATATCAAAGGACTCTTCTCTATGAGGTTTCTGGCATTTCCCCATCTGTATAGATCTTGCCATGCTTCTGGAATGCCTGCGATATATGACCCGATATGGAATCTATTGACGGTTGAACACTCTGGAAAATGAACGATCTTCACTTTCGATAAATCCAGCCATTTAAACTCATTATAGGATTCTTCATCCTGGTATGCTTTCGCTTTTGTGCTGAAAAGTTTAGATTTCTTGCTATTAAGATATTCTCGCGGAAAACGCTCTAAATAGGCACCTTCCCGCCAGCTTTTGGGGCTGGTTTTTAAGTAAACATTAAAAGAATAGGTGAAATAGGATAACGATGAAAAACCACATATGAACGCAATTTGTGTGATAGGAAGCTGTGGCTCATAAATGAGCATATGGGCTGCATTTTCCAAGCGCATTCTTTTCACATAACCTGCCGGTGTTTCACCGATCAGCCCTTTAAACAACCGCTGAAAGTGATAAGGGGAATAGGTTGATACTTTGGCTAACTGTTCTAAGGATAAATCTTCGCTTAGATGTTGATCGATATACTCTACTACTTTATCGATTTGGTTTCTTTGTATTTTGTCTTGTGGCATTTTTCAGACCTCACTACCTTTTTGAAAAGCACTTGTTTATAAATTTTACCATAATCCTTCTCCTCACTCACTAAGGGTTATGATAAAATAAAAGCGTTCACAATTTAATCATTGCTCATTGGTGAAGATGACTTTTAGTTCATTTTCTTAAAAGGGAAGTTGGTGAAAGTCCAACGCGGTCCCGCCACTGTAAGGCTGAGAATTCGTATGGATCCACTGTTTCGAATCGAAATGGGAAGGAATACGAAATCGCTGAAGCTGAGCCAGGAGACCTGCCAAATGAGAAGAACACAGAAGTTCCTACGGGAGATAGGAGGGTGTTGCGCTAATGAGACGTCACCAGGGGAATCACTATACTCTGAACGGTCGATTGGAATAGCCGCATCTTCTTTTTCAAAAGGAGATGCTTTTTTGTTTCATACTACAAACAGGGAGATGAGAAAATGGAGCAAGCCTATTCAGTGGAACGTTCACGAACCATACAAACAAAATTGGTATTGCCGCCTGACACCAATCATATGCAGACCATCTTTGGAGGGAAGGTCCTTTCCTATATTGATGAGATTGCGGCGCTATCCGCCATGAAACATTCAAGTTCAGTCGTCGTTACGGCATCGATTGACTCGGTGGACTTCTTATCGTCTGCCACGGTTGGCGACGCTTTAAGCCTGGAAGCATACGTCACTTCCACAGGCAGGACATCAATGGAAGTGTATGTAAAGGTGTACTCTACGAATCTCGTAACGAGTGTCAAAACACTGACGACGGAATCATTCCTGACAATGGTCGCCGTTGATGAAAAAGGTAAGCCTAAGCCAGTACCAAGGGTCATACCACAGACGGAAGAAGAAACAAGGCTCTTCCAAACCGCTCCACTTCGAAAAGAACATCGCAAGACTCGTGCGCTGATACTGTAAAAAACAAGGAAGGGGGTTCGTCCCCCTCCCTTTACTGCTTTAATGTAAAAAGATCATTTGAAACCGGCACCGAAGTTTCCTGACTAGTTTCCTCGACCTTTTTATTCATCTTGACCCCTTCATCTTCAATCAACCCTTTTCTCAAAAACCAACTCATATTGTGAAACTTCTTCCACTTTTTGTCCGTATAAATAGTATTAGTAAATAAAAGGAAGAGGGATAAAGTTGAAAAGAAATTTTGTCTTATTGGACTTGTTGATTTATGTAGCACTCCCCCTTTTCGTATGGAATATCATGAGGGATTACATTGGGGATTATTATGCCATGCTCCTTTCTTCTGTTCCAGGAATCATCTATACAGTTTATCGTTTTATAGAAATGAAGAAAGTAAATACATTTGGCTTGTTCATTTTAATCACGCTGATTGTCGGTACTCTGATTGACGTACTGGCTGGTACCTCCATCCAACTCTTATGGAATAATGTATACTATTCCGCTGCTTTAAGTTTATTTTTCTTCATCACCATGTTGTTCCGAAAACCGATTCCCCTTTTTTTTGGTCTTGACTTCGCAGAACTTCAAGGATACGACCGTACCTTTTGTAAGCGACTCTACTATAAAAAGCCTCTCTATCGAATCTTTAAATTAATCACTCTATGTTTTGCCTTAAGAAGTGGGATTCTGGCATTTGTTAAAGCATGGCTTATCCTGGAGTATGGGGTTGAAGCATTCGATAAAGGGATCATTATCCGCCAAGCCTTTAGCTGGATCATGTCCGGGATTACCGTGGCTGGTTTCATTTATATCGGAAAAATCATACAGGATTCCCCCCAATTGGTGAATGAAGTGCAGATTGAACTGGATGTGGAAGAAAGAAAATCAGTTTAGTAACGCAGCTTCTATTGGATTTGGATGTTATTGCCTTCAGACCTCCGTCTTGTCCCCCATCTATAGAACAAACAAAGATATTTCCCTATAATGATAAATAAACAGATTACTCGGGGTGTACTATGATAGAAGGTAAATTAATCAAATTTCATCGCGAAGATTCGGGTTTGACTCAGGAGCAGCTTGCACAGGGAATCTGCTCCACCACACATTTAAGTAAAATCGAAAGGGGCATCACAGAGTATTCAACTGAAATTACTGATCTACTCGCAAGGAAGCTTGGAATCAATATGGATGTTGAACGGTCCCGCTATCATTCCTTACAGGCTAAACTATCAGAATGGAACGATGCGATTATTATGATTCGAACCAATGACATCCATCAACTTAAAGCTGAAATTGAAAAGGAACCTTTAAGGTTTCTATCTGACTTCATCATTCAATACAACCTTTTCCTGGCAAGATATTATTTATTTTTAAACAAGCATGGAAAAGCCAAGGAAATCCTGGGCATGTTCGAAAACAAAAACTATTCTCTATCCCCTTTCGAACAAAATTTATTACTTCATGTCAAAGGGATCTACTATCATTCAACAAGACAATTTAACACTTGCATAAATGTATTGAAACAGATTGACGATGAATATCCCAACTCCGAATATTATTTTCATTTGGCGTTAGCGTATCATTCCATTCATTCAAATACCTTTGCCTATTATTATGGACAAAGAGCTTTGCATTTTTTCCAAAAAACTTTGAATATCCTGAGGGTCATCGATTCTGAAACCTTAATTTTAATCCAATTGAATGCCAAGGAACCCTTTGATATGGAAGAAACAAAACAACAGTATGATAAGCTCCTCAGAGTCTGTGAATCAGTCAATTCAAACGATCGGGCGCATAAGATACATAACAATCTTGGATTCGAATATTTTAGGAGAAAACGATATTCTGAATCAAAGGCATCCTATGAAGAAGCATTAAATCTTATCAATGACGAAACGCCGGCATCACATTATTTAGTCACGCTCAGTGGATATATACTTGCTTGTATGAAAGGGAATCTACTATCTTCCCGGGAACTCAATCACTTAGCGACAAAAGGACTGAATATGGCCTCCCAGCACCGGGATCCAAGTCATGTATTCTTTGAGATTTACTTACTTACCATAAATGAGAATGAATATGAATTATATGAGTATATTGAACGTACAGCTCTCCCCCATTTCAGAAAAACGGGGAGCCAGTTGATGTATCAGCATTATGAAAGACAACTATTTTTATATTATGTAAAAACCGGGCAAACAGAGAAAGGATTCCAACTTGCATCCGATAAAATGTCCAATGAAATAAGCTATTACGAATTAGAGTAATACCACTATGAATGATAAAAGGATGTTTTCTTTTATCATTTTTTATTTGACTGATTTCACATTGATTGTAAAGTAACTCTATTTGTTTGGTTCCATTTACAACCCCAACTCAACGTCATTATTTCGCAACTTTCCTCCTACACCCTCCTCAAAATCAGAAGATAAATAATCGTTCGATTCCAATGAGTAGTTAAATAGTCACTAAACAAACCCCCATACAAACATGACAGATTTGAATTTACAATATAAATTGCAATAATCTTTAGAATTATCTAACTAACAACTACAGAAAAGAGGTAGAAATGATGAATGGATCTTCCATCGCAAAGAAATCAGCTTTGATTGCACTATCCACAGGGTTACTTTTGTCCCCAGTATCAAGCTACTCCTCTCCAACAGCCACAGCGGCGGATTGGAAAGCGGAAACGATGTTATCTTCTTTGACAGAAGAGCAAAGACAAGCCCTGCAACAATTAGAATTAAATAGCGCAGAGGGTCTCCAAGGATTTCAACCGAATGAATTGGCATCCGGTGAAGAGATCTCCGTTATCGTTCAATTTCAATCCAAGCCTGGGCATGTAGCGGTACTAGAAGCTGCAGTAAAAGGAAAAACAGTAAAGAAAGAAGACGCCAAAGACCAAGTGGAGAAAGAACATAAGATTTTTAAAGAAGATGTTGCGAAACATCTATCTACTAGTCTTGTAAAAGGGAAAAAGATTGAACCGAAAATCACCCAAACCTATAGAGAAGCATATAACGGTGTGGCGATGACCCTTCCGGCCAATCAAGTAGAACACCTGCTTAAATCCAAAGCCGTCAAAGCTGTATTTAAAAACCAGACCTATACTGTCGATCCGGTTCAACAAGATCTTCCTAATGATGTAGACCGTGAAATCACAACATCTGTTGAAAGCATTCCTTATTTAAAAGTGGATGAATTACATAAGGAAGGAATCACAGGAGACGGAATCAAAGTCGGTGTGATTGACACAGGCGTTGACTATAACCATCCTGATTTAAAAGATGCCTACAAAGGCGGATATGACTTTGTTGACGATGATACGGACCCAATGGAAGCAACGTATGAAGATTGGAAGAGTACGAGTGAACCAGAGTTCAGTTATACGGGAAATTCCTATTATACTTCTCATGGTACTCATGTATCCGGAACCATCGTAGGACAAAATGAGAATGTTAGTGAAGTATCGGTAGAGGGTGTTGCTCCAGATGCAGACCTATATGTGTATCGTGTCCTTGGTCCTTACGGGAGTGGTTACACGGAAGACGTCCTTGCAGGAATTGAGAAATCGATACAAGATGGAATGGATGTCATCAACCTTTCATTGGGAGCAAGTGTCAATGATCCTTATTACCCCACAAGTACCGCCCTTAACTATGCCGTATTAAGCGGTGTAACGGCCGTTGTTTCAGCAGGGAATGCAGGACCAAATGACTTTACCCTTGGCTCTCCTGGTACAGCTGCTTTAGCTTTGACAGTCGGAGCGAGTGATGTCCCTGTTTCCCAAACCACTTTTATCGGTCAGACGACAGATGGCTGGTCAACGGACATTGTGAGTATGGCTAGAGGATTCGCTCATGCATTTACCAGTCTCGACGATCAATCATTAGAGTTAGTAGATGTTGGCCTGGGGTATGAAGCAGACTATGAGAATAAAAATGTCGAAGGAAAGATCGCTTTTGTTCAGCGAGGAAATTTCGCACTGAATGACAAAGTGAAATTCGCCAAAGAACATGGTGCTAAAGCCGTGATCATGTATAACAGTACAGAAGGTCATGTAGGTTATAACCTTGGTGAATCAGCGCATTATGTCCCGGCCTTCTCGATGACAAAGGCTGCCGGGGAAGAATTAAAAGCAGCGATCGCAAGTGGCACATCCAGCTTCACGTTTACGAACTTAGATGAAAGCTTTACAGAAGGCGACCAGTTAGCCGATTTCAGTTCAAGAGGTCCCGTTAACAAGAGCTTGGATATGAAACCTGAAGTGGTAGCCCCCGGGGTCAGTGTTCTATCGACGTTCCCTTCTTTTATGATCGATCCTGAAAACACCGATGACTATCAGTATGCTTACTCAAGATTATCAGGGACCTCAATGGCTTCTCCTTTCACAGCGGGGGTTGCAGCATTACTATTAGGAGAGAATCCGGATCTCGAGCCTGCTGATATTAAAACCATTCTCATGAACTCTTCTGATCCTATGAAGGGAAGTTACAGCGTATTTGAGGTTGGTGCAGGAAGAGTGGATCCGTATCAAGCCCTTCACAGTCAAACAACGATCCAAATAAACGATGAGACGTTGCTTCCCAGCGGCGAAGAACTGATTGCAATCGATAATCCGACTGGTGGATTGAGCTTTGGAAATCAGGTGGTGGCCGAAGGGGATCACCTCCGTGTACAAAAAAGCTTTGACATCACAAATAACAGTGATGAAAAGAAAACCTTTGACATAACATTTGAAGAAAATGTGCAGGAAGGCACCCTTAGTCTCAAAGAAAATGGAGTTGAAGTCACTTCAGACAAGTCCATTAAGGTGAACGGAGGCAACAAAAAGTCTTCAAATCTCTTCCTGACAATGCCAAAAACCGCTGCGAAAGGGGTTTACGAGGGATACCTTGTCGTTACAAACCGTAATGATCAAACAGAAAGCTACCGCGTACCATTTAGCGTGAAAAGATCAGAGGAAGGCTTTAACACACTTGAACTATTATCACCTACCTTTGCGCCTTCTCACTATACTCACGGATTTGATTCATTCCGCTACCCATGGGCACTTGTTGAATTCAACCTGAGTTCACCGATGGAAAGCATGGATGTGATCCTTCAGGATGGGGAAACAGGGGAAGATTTAGGATTAATCGGTACATTTGATTTGCAGGGTGCTCTGCTGGATAACAACTACTTACTAAGAGCATTCCAGGGTGGCTATTACGCATTTACCGGCGATAAGAAAAATCCGGTTTCAGAAGAAATGACCATCGCTAAACCTGGACACTATAAAATCAAGTATGCGACGACAGATCCAAAAGGCAAAGTGAAAACAAAAACAGAGCATTTCTATATCGATATTGAAGGTCCTGCATTCAAGAGTTCCCTGGATGGTGAGTCCCCGTTCCTTGAATATCAGCCAGGTCAGGAAACGTATCCTTTGGAGATTGAAATTACAGATCCACTTATTGAAGACATGCAAGCAGCAGGAATTGACGCAGATCAATCCAAAAACTTTATGATTTATTATTGGAATTCACCATTCCCTTCATCCCCGCTTTACATGAATGAGAATGGTAAGTTTGTCGAAGAAATTGCGATGAATGAGAATGTGGAAGCCCTCAACTTTAGAATGAAGGGGTATGATATGGCCGGGAACAATAGCCCGTTGAAGAACTATTTCTTCATTAAAGAAGGTACACCGAACGCGTATCTGAAAACCGATGTCGATACCGCTGTAACAGGTGAAACCGTAAAGGCAGCCTTAGTACTGGATAATGTTCAGGATGCAAAGGAAGCCACCTGGACATTTGAAGATCAATACGGAAAAAAACCTGAAGTGATCGATGCCAAACTATCCGGAGAGTTTCTAGATAAAGCGTCCCTGACACTTGAAGGAAATCAAATTAAAGTCACCTTCAATGAACCTGTTCAATCATTCGATCATAGTGCGATCGTTGAGGTGCACGTAAAACTTCAAGATGAAATCTTCACGAAAGAGGATGGATTAGATCCGACGGTAACCGTTACAAATTCTAACAATGAAACAATGACTCTATTGCATGCTGGTGCTGGGTTCACTGTAAATCCTGACTTTAATTCAATTAAGGGATTCTTAAGCCCTGAAGGATTTGATAGCGGGAATGGCTACAATGCCAAGAAGGATTGGTCAAAAGCAGGTGCAACTGTAGAATTCAAAAATTCAACAGGAGACGTCTTTACACCATCATCCATCACAGATAATGGTGAGTACTCCATTGAGAAACTTCCATTAAACAAAGACCCTTATGATATAACTGTAACACTTCCAGGCCACTTCTTAACTAAGAAGAATAATGAGAAAATCGGTTATGAGTACAATGGAGAACTTTATGGAAAATATCATAGAGTCAGCAACATGAAACCTGTTGGAGGAGATGTCAACCAGGATAACGTCATCGACATCCATGATGCCATCGCTATTCAGGATGCCTGGAATACAAATAATCGTGCTGCCGACATCAATTTTGATGAGGTGGTGGATGCGAATGATATGAAGTTTGTTCAAGAGAACTATCTGTTACAGAATGAGCATGTTAAGGATGCCCCAGTTCCAGTAGAATCAACCGATGGAAAAACGCTGGATTCGATTTTAGAGGAATTGGGACTGAACTAAGCAGCATGACAGAATTTAAAGGAATGGACCCTCATTACATCAGGGTTCATTCCTTTCGTGCTTTGAATAATACTACAAACCACCCTTCCTACATACAAATGAATGAATACCCTAAAACTTCATCTTGGAGGAGAGTGCTTCATGTATAGCTATTTTCACCCTTATGATCGTAACCAGGGCATGAAGGTAAATACTTCGTATACCACGTTAATTGATCCATTTGTCGTCAGCAGACTGCAGTCCGTTATGGGAAAAATGCTCATTGTGGAGACAACGAAAGATACGATTAGAGGCGACTTGATTGAGGTTCAACCAGATCATATTGCCCTTAAAGCCGGTGACTCTGTATTTTTCGTAAGGATTCAACAAATCGTTTCCATTATGCCCGTGTAAAAGTCAATTTACAATTGGGCAACACCGCAAATCTTGGGTTCAACATCCCTTTCCCTCCGGCATATACTACCCTGAGAGGAGGCATGACAGAATGGATCGTTTTATTCTTTTATTAGTAGCAGGTATTTTATCCGGATTCGCATTGTTGAAAGTTCCTTTAGAAGGTACGTTTTTAGCCAGTATCACCCCGGTAACGGACGTCATTGGCATATTGGCAATTCTCATATTCTCTCTTTTCCTTATATATAAAGGCATTTTGGAAATATTAGGAAAGTAAAAAGTTGACTCAGATTTTTCTGAGTCTTTTTTATGCTAATTATTTAAACCAGATGTTCAGTAGTTTTTTATATTCCTCATGATCGATTTCCTCTTTCGTCAACTCTCCATCCATCCATTGTGTAAAGGACGTATCGGTTAACGTGACGTTCCCGTTTTCAGTTCGTTTTGTCAGCAATGGATGCTTGTTAAAAGGGGAACCTGAATGTGTGGCAATAATTGTTTGAATGTCATTCAATTGAGTGACATCCTTTATGGGGTCCCCCGAATCGAAAGCATATCCGGTTCTCCATTCCGAATGCTTATGCTTTAATTTCATTTCAAAAATATAATCTCCATGGGGACTGTCGACCTCTTTAACTCTAAACTCCCCATTTGAAGAGACAACCGCTTCTCCCGATAATGGTACTGGTTTTAACGGGAGATTCCCTCCGAAACCCGTATCAATCACATATGTTGTATCTTTATGAGTGACTAAAATGGCCACATGGGTTCTTCCTAACGTCTGGTACTGCTCTTTATCATGATCGTAAACGACTCCACGAACGAGAGATGCATCAAATTTATTTTCGATCAAAAATAAATAAAACAATGAATTCAATTCATAACATAGGCCACCTTCATTCTTCACGAGCATTTTATTCATTAGATCTTCTTTGGTAAGATCGGTGAATGTATTTCCGATAACACATAGATTTTCGAATGGGATGCTTTTAGCTGTATCTTCTAAAATGGTATCTAGTTGTTGAAAGGTTATTTTCGCGGTGGTTGGAAAATGTATTCTTTTGCGAAATAATGTATTTAGATCGGTGATGGTGAGCCCTCCATTTCTTAAGTGTCATTCTACATTATGTTATAACTGTTTAATATTTACTCTATAAGAAAAACACCTTGTATGCCACTGTCACAACTGAATTCGTATCTTCCCGGACTGAGCACGCGATACACATGACAGAATCGACCGATGTCCATTCCGTTCTTCCTCACTCAAAAGAGAATCCCCATGATCGACTTTTCCTTCTAACACTTTTAATTCACACGTTCCGCAACGGCCGGCCCGGCAGGAATAGGGAGCCTTGATCCCTGACTTGAGCAGTGCTTCTAACAGCGTCTCTTCTTCCGGAACAGAAACGGTTTGACCACTCGTTAACTCTACTTCAAATCTCCGACGTGTCAGTGTCTGGGAAGGGGTGAATCGCTCGTAATGAATACTCGATGAAGGATACCCGATCTCAAGGGCACTTCTGGTAAACTCTTCGATAAATGAAGGTGGACCACAGAAGTATACGTGGGTTCCCACTCTGTGCTCCCAAAGACTTGCATCTGTTAACCTATTTTCTTTTGAAAAATAAAAGTGAGTCTGCTCAGGATAGGTTTCCGTTAGAAAGGAGTAGAAAGGACAAGTCTCTCTCGATTTCACTGCATAATGGAGTTCGAAGGTCCGTCCCTCCTCCTTAAGCTCTGCCATCATGGACATGAAAGGGGTAATGCCTATTCCCGCGGCATAGAATACATGATGTTTTGCTTTAAAGCTCAGTGGGAAATGGTTTTGTGGAAATCCCACTTGCAAGGTGTCCCCCACCTTCATCCATTCATGCCAATACAGAGATCCTCCCTGGGACGATTCATTTAGACGGATGGCGATTTGATAGGCGGCTGTTTGACCAGGTGGATTCGTTAAGGAATACGATCTGGCAATGGTTTGTCCATCCAGTTCAACATATGTAGTGATATGGGATCCCCCACTAAAATAAGGAAGGGGATCGTTATGTTTATGAACAAGCGTAAACCTCTTGACGCAAGGGGTTTCTTGATGAATGGACTTGACTTGGACGGGGATGGTTTTATGTAGATTCACCTTCCATCACTCCCCCGTTTCTAAGTTAGCGTATCCGAGGTATGACCCCCGTAATGGAGAGTAATGGTCGGAAACGGACAGCTTTAAGTGACAATGGGAACAGGTCGTCGGAAGATTACCCAATTTTCCGCTATCAATCTTTGTTTTCTGATGGCATTTGCAACAGAACACATCGATCATTCTGACACCGTGACCAATAAACTGCGCTTCCTCTTCAGAAAAACCACATTCCACAGCTACGTTCTTGAAATTTCCCAGCTTACTCCACTCCATTGCCATGTAAAGAAAAGTGCCCATCTTCTGATTTCGCATCCACATTGAGATATCGGTTTCTTCCTTTTCACCCAGGAAAACCACTTCAAAGGAGACATTCTCCTTCATTACTTTTTTAATAATGGGAGTCAGTCGCTCCATCCCCTTTTGATCACCACAAAATAAGTACATTCGTTTACTATGGACGAACGCTGGCTTTATCTTCTTCATTTCATCACCCGCTTCTCGTTCAAATAATCGATGACCACATCTTTAAATAAGGAAATACCTTTATAATCAGAGATATGTGAAGGAAGCTCCTGTAGGATCTGATAAAACTCTTCGGTCCAATCCGGGTTTCGAGTGAACTTTTCCAGTGAGAGGAGGTGGGTATGAATCGTGAATAGTAATCCATTAGAGCCCGGTAAACGGAACAGTTTCTGTACCTCTACCCGCAAATGAACGAATTCACCCACATTTTCCCCTGTAACCTGCCTTCTGTCCTTCCCCCACTGATCAAAGGTTTCAAGTGAAGTATCCAAACGATTTCCCGCCATTAACGACCAGTTCCTCCTGACCCAAGGGTCTCCCGCTTCCATACGCATTAAAAACGTCAGAATTCGCTGATCTAATCCCTCTTCCTTAAATTCCGGAATCGGCTTATGGATCTCCTTAAATCTCATTCCTGTATTAAAAGCAAGGGACCAATTAGCAGGAAAACAAAGCTGCCCCGCATCCAAATATAAATCCCCATCCCGCTGCATCATCAAAATCAGATCTTCTTGCACATGCCTACCGATAAAATCGAGTGGCTCCATGGATAAAGTGGATTCATCTCCTAGTATATACGTTGTTTGTTCATTTAGAATATGATTGTGGAACGTCCATTTCCCCGCATTTTTTTCAAGGGAAAACTGTTGAGGATAATACGTAGTGAGATGTTGAATGACCAGCTCTGTTACTTCCCATTGAGCTTTCAAGGTATGCCGCCGGGACTGAAAGCACCGCTCGGGATGATGCGTAAGCAGTTCCCGTTTAAGCCTGATTTCATTTTGATAAGAGGATGTGACCTCCACACTACTCTGCTCCTCCAAAGGAACCGAATTATTTGAGTACCGATACACATCCCCCTTAAAAGGATAAGGAAACGAATCCACTTTCACCACACAACCACACCTTTGTCCGAAAATTCTCACTTTTATTTTATCCCATGGAGGGACGGACCTCAAGAGGTCCGTCCCTCACCCGTATTTCTCTTTGTACCGGCTGAGTGTGATCAAGGGCCATATCCAACGGTAGCTATGGTAATGTATATAGAAGTTTCCTGGAAGACCGACTCCTGTTGGGTACGTTTTGGATGAGTCATCCTCTTCTCCGTTCATTAATTCGAGAAGAGCCATGATGCCCAGGTCAATGGCCGGGGTTGGTTTGTCTTCGATACAGATGAGAGATTCCAGTGCCCATGCTGTTTGTGAAGGGGTAGAGAAGGAAAGAGGCACATATTTCTTCTCCTGATCACTGTAACAGGATTCTCCCCAGCCACCGTCTTTGTGTTGAATGCTTTCCAGCCATGATCTGGCTCTTTGGATAGGTTTATCAGAAGAAGGCACACCAGTTGCTTTCATTCCCGTGATGGCCGCCCACGTTCCATAGATATAGCAGACACCCCAGCGACCATACCAGGATGCATCCTCCCTTTGCATCAGTTTCAGCCATTGAACCCCTCTTTTCACCTGTGGATGGTCCTTTGTCAATCCTGCCCGGCTGCCCAGGAATTCCAGTGATCTTCCTGTTAAATCAGGGGTTGAAGCATCGGTTGCCGCTGCCTCTGCCCCGTCCATTGGAAAGGAGGTTAGAATGCCTTTTGTTTTGTTTTTTTCAAAAGCCGGCCAGCCTCCATCACGATTTTGCATACCGATAATCCATTCAATCCCACGATCCCATGATTGTCGGACAAGAGGATTCTCAGCAGCCGAGTAAGTTATCGCCCTGAGCGCAGCCGTCGTATCGTCCACATCAGGGTGAATGCTGTTGCTCTCTGAAAAGCCCCATCCCCCAGGCTTCTCTCCACTCTCCATCGCCCAATCTCCGTACCGATAGTGTTGTTTCTTAAGAAGGTACTGCACAGCTTTCTCAATGGAGTGGTCTCGTGCATCCACCCCCGCTTCCTGGAGAGCATAGCTGATCAGGGCTGTATCCCACACGGTTGAGGGTGAATTTTGAATATGAATGCCTTTCTTCGTTTCGCAGGCCATCTTTTTTAACCCACTCATTGCCTTTACGATTATAGGGTCACTCTTTTTGTATCCCAAAGAGAGAAGGGCATAAATCATATAAAACGTTGTGCTGAAATAACTAAGGTACGTCCCATCGGATTCTATCCTTTGCAGCATGTACTGCTGGGCAAATTGTTGTGCCTGTTGATGGAGCTGAGATGGGAGGCTAATAAGGGATTGTAGGCCCTCGTTGATTTTCGAGAATAATTTCAACTCCCTTTCACTGTATCTTACTTCATGTGGTGATCTGGACAGATGTTGTATTTGTGGAATACTGTTTGATTTTAACGAGAATCCCTGATCCTTCAGCAACAGCAGTGGTGCCAAATGAGCTCGAGCATAGCTGCTGAAATCCCAGAAATTCAAGGGGAATTGCTTCGGAATCATTAAAAACTCGATGGGAACCGGAAGCAAATGCCTCCAGTCATATTGTCCGTGAAGGGCAAGCATGAATTTCGTAATCGAGTGCGCCTCGTGAGTGCCACCCTTTTTCACTATGAAACGCTGGGCTTTCTCCAGTCTCTTGTCCTCCTTCTCCACCAATCCACTAAATAAGAGGGCAAAGTATGCCTCTATCGTTGAAGACAGATTTCCTTCCTTCTCATCATCAAAAAGCTTCCATGTCCCCTCCCTTGATTGTACTTTCAAAAGACGGTTCACCAGCCGTCCCACAAGCTCTTCATCATCCATCTCAAGGGAACGCAGAAGAATGATCATATACGCATCGGTCATCACGCTATTTTCAAAGCAGAAGGACCAGCTTCCATCTGCATTCTGTTTTTGCCGAAGATCACTCACCATTTTATGAATCGTGTTCTCAATCTTTTTTTTCATACATTTATCCTCCCGATATCCGCTCTGATGTAATGTATATGTGAAGAATTCGGGTACTAGTAGTGAGATGCAAAGAAGAGCCTGCTCTCCGGTTGCGAAGGCAGGCTCTTTCTATTGTTCTTCTATTATCTTAGAGTAATAGCTTACAAGCTCGGGATACTTCTCAAGCTCTTTTTTTCCTTGCTCCGTTATCTGGTAAACTCCCCTTTTTACCCGCTCAAACCAGCGATAATAATTCTTCTGAAGAATGGATGGAGTTTTCGCACCCGTGCCCAGTTTGGCTAAGTTCCTCGGAGACATGGGCCCATGTTTTTCCAGGTAACAGGCAATCTGAATGCAGTTTTCCTTGTAGGCCGTCATGATTTTCGTTTTATTGCTGCCACCTACGTTGTAATCTGCACTGCGCCCTTCGATTTCTTTTACAAGAGCCGCTCGTTTCCGCTTGCTGTTCTTCATACTCTTACTACTCCGGTCAAAGATTTCCGGATGTATGACAAAGTCAAGCTTTGGTGTTTTCGTTGTAAACGAAACGGTAATCAGACCGAGCTCTAATCTGCGAACCAGGTGGCAGACATCATTCCACCGCTTTGACCGGGGACGCTTTGGTTTCGGGATCGCAATGTACACAAGGTCTGTGAGTCTCTGCCGCTTTGTCGCTTGAATAAGAAGCTCTACATTCAATGAAAGCTTCAATTCTACAATCACAAGTTCCTCTTCTTTAAAGGCAGTCACATCACAATCGTTCACTTCACCGTTCACCTGGTAACCCTGTTTATAAAAATGTTTTTGGATCGGTTGATACAGATCCGATTCTTTAAGTTTCATCATGGTAAAAACCTTTCCGGGAAAGAATTCTATAGGATAAAGTATAGACTATTCGAGAGATTTTTGCAGTTTGGGAGAAAAAGAAACCCCAACTCATGGTGCGGGAGTTGGGGGAAGCTATGGGAATTGGTTTATCTGCCGTTATTGGAATATACCCGCCGTTTGAGAAATATATCGACCAAAATCAGCTTTTATCTGCCATATTCACGATATATCTGCCATTCTGTAAAAAACGACAAATTTCCCACCCCTAAACCATCACAAAAATTGGCCAACACTCCTAACCTCGAATCCTCTCTATCTCATCAGCCACAAACTGCACCGAAGTCCCGACGATCACTTGAATGCTATTTTCCCCAACCACATGAATTCCCGGAATCCCTGTAGCTTTGATTCGCGCCTGATCCACGGCATCCATGTCCTTCACTTCCACTCTCAATCTTGTTATACAGTTATCAACGGATGTCACATTTTCATCTCCGCCGAGTCCTGCATAGATTTCCGAAGCCATCACAGCAAACTTTTCGCTTTGAGAAAGTACTGTTGCACTTTCCACTACTGCTTCTTCATTATCCTCTTCACGCCCCGGAGTCATAAGATTGAATTTCGCAATCATGAAACGGAACAAGAAATAGTAGAGAAGGGCAAATACAACACCTTGTATGAGCAGCATGTACGGAAGATTCGCTAACGGAAGTCTTGAGCTCAGTACAAAATCGACGAACCCTGCGCTGAAACCGAACCCTGCCGTCCATTGAAAGAAGGAGGCAATGGCCAGGGATAATCCTGTCAACACAGCATGTGCTACATAAAGGGCAGGTGCCACAAACATGAAGGCAAACTCCAGAGGCTCTGTCACTCCTGTGAAAAAGGAAGCAAAACCGGCTGCCAGCATCAGTGAAGCCACCTGCTTCTTCTTACTTGGCTTTGCAGCATGATAAATGGCAAGCCCCGCTGCAGGAAGACCAAACATCATTACCGGGAAGAACCCAGCCTGATACATACCCGTCACACCTTTTTCACCCTTACCTGACCAGAAGTTCCCGATATCATTGATACCGGCAACGTCGAACCAGAAAACGGAATTCAGGGCATGGTGCAAACCGGTAGGAATTAATAATCGATTAAAGAATCCATATAAACCCGCTCCCGTGAAGCTTAATCCACTGATTTCTTTCCCGAATGACACCAGGGCAGTGTAGATGACCGGCCAAACGAACAGCATCATACCTGATACAACCAGCATGGCAACCGCCGACATGATCGGAACCAATCGTTTTCCGCTAAAAAAGGCAAGTGCATCAGGAAGCTTCACCTGACTGAAGCGATTGTACATACTCGCGGCAACTATCCCCGACAGTATCCCGACAAACTGATTTCCGATTTTCTCAAATGCCGGATTGACCGCCGCGGCATCGACTCCTTGAAGCAGAGCCACAGAATCCGTTGAAAGGAGTGTCGTAATCACGAGATAAGCGACCAACCCGCTCAGTGCTGCAGAACCGTCCTTCGTTTTGGCCATACCCAGTGCTACACCGACTGCAAACAGAATCGACATATTATCAATGATCGAAGCGCCCGCCTTAATTAAGAAAGCGGCAATCGGACTGTCCGCGCCCCAGCCAGTCGGATCGATCCAATACCCAATCCCCATAAGAATCGCAGCAGCCGGTAAAACGGCAACTGGAAGCATCAACGAACGACCAATGCGCTGAAGATATTTCATCATTTTGTTTTCCCCCTATCAGTCTATTTTCCACTTTAAGATGCTTTGTCTAGTAAATAGGACAAAACCTCTCCCATAAAAAATATTCTGGTTCCAATCTGTTTAGAAGTGAATATTCAACCCCTTTTATAGGATTTTTCCAAATGTTTGACCGTCATATTGACCAACAGGATCAATAACGAATAAGCCATTACAGGGAAAAACACGATATACGGCTCCAACAACAATTCACCGTATTGACTTCCGATCAAACCCGCCCATTCATACGTCGCGCTTGAATATGCATTGAACTGATCATGCTCCTGTCCCGAAGTAATAACCGTCCCTCCTATAAATATATGAAAAATAGCAAGATGCAGCAGCAGGTTGAGAACCTGTACGAGCTGCCTGCCTGTCAAAATGATGAGTCTAGGGAAGAGGTGGGGGAAAACATGTCTTTTTGCAAGATGAAAGGATGATCCACCAAGGACACGTGCACTATCCATAAAATCGAGGCAATAAATATGCCGTACAGTTTCTCCGATCATTTTTGCAGTAGTTGGTACACCTGCCATAATGAGAACAATGAGCTGTAAAAGAAGAGATTGAGTCATTGTAAGTGGCGGTGCACTTCTCAACTCATACAGCAAAAAAGGTGACAGCCAGATGATCGCTACCAGTGACTGGGGCACGTAGGTGAATGCTTGCAGCAGTCCTTCCACCCATGATGAAGTGAACCAGTTTTTAAGCCAGACACCAAGGAAAGTCGCAAGGATGATTCTACATATGGTGACCAGTAACGCAAATAACATCGTCCACTTCGCCCCGATCACCAACAAATAAAACAGATCACGGCCTTCCCGGTCTGTTCCAAGCCAATACAAGCTTGAAGGCAGATATGGAGAAGTATCCACCACTGTTCCATTTTCGTCATACAGAAATGGCTTGGCGACGGGTTCTTCTTTTACAATTGGCAAGATGACGCTCACAAGAATAATCGTAATGAGTAGGTATGCTGGAAGCACGCTTGATGATTTCAACCATTCCCTCCTCCCTTCGTTCCATAAAACCGCTGCCGGTAATGGATTGTTCCTTTTATCACAATAAATAGTGGTGTCATGAGGAGTATCAGCATGAATGCCCGGGATGCCGCTGGCTGATCTCCCATGATAAATCTCATGATCCCGCTACTATGAAACAGGAATTCGAGGACAACCAGATTTGTCACCAGGACTAGGATGATGACGGGTAAATGTGTCAGGCACTCCATGACCGTATTTTTAAAAATGTGATGAAACGAAATGGCAGCATTGGAGATCCCTTTTGATTTCGCAAAAAGTACATAATCCTTTTCCATCTCTTCTTTCATGAAAAGAAGGTTTATTTTAAGGAGATAAATGCACGGGACAACACTCAAGGTTAAAAGTGGTAAGAGATAAGCCGGTTTATCATCGGTGGAATAGGCTGCCGCAAGTTCGATTCCTGTTTGTTTATAAAACCACACAACAGATAATTGAATACTAAAGATAAAAAAGACGTCTGGAAGTGATTCAAGAATTCCTACTGTGGCAAGTATTATTTTCTTCGAAAATGGAGGGAAATGTATATACATCATACTCGCTATCATTACAATGAATACGGCTATAATAAGGCTTCCCAGAAGCAAAGTTAAACTATAAAAATAGGAATCTGCTATATAGGGAAACAAGTCTATTGTGACCGTCTGCTGATGGAATTCCTCGGACCTTACTTCGGGCATTCTGGCATAGGATCGGGTCTCTGAATGTACATAGTATGAAAGTGTGTGCGGCTGCAGAATATTCTTCATGATCGTTAGAATAGTTGATGTAAAGGTATTTAAGCCTCCTATCATTGCAGGAGAAGCCAGTAGGAGAATGATGCCTATGCACGTCAATCCATATTGTCCAATTTCTTTTATGAGTTTCAACATAAACATAACCCCTTAAGTTAAATCCGACTCATAAATAAATTCTTCTAATAAAGGAAGCGAGATGAACTGACTAAGATCCGCCCGCAGTGACTCCATCCTCTCTCTGTTACCCGAATAAAAAATGTAATAGCCTTTCCGTTCACTCGTCACCAGGCCGGACTTTTGAAGAGTTTTAATATGACTGGAAATGGTCGCTTCTGCAAGGTCATGTTTTTCCGCAAGCTGTTTTGTGCTGTACGGATGCATGAAAATATCCCGTAAAATCTTTAATCTTGTTGATTCTCCCAAGGCTTTGAACATGAGAACTAAGTCTGTAGGCGGCTCATCATTTGAAGCTTCCGGTTCAGGCACTGCCACGTGCAATCCGAGGCAAAGCCTGCCAGGATATACGCCGAGCATGACATGTGGGGTAATGAAGGTAGAAGGCTGCAATGTGAGATGGGAATATTCTTTTAACGAAAAACGGTACGTCTCACCCTTTTGCACCTTAATGGTTGAGCCTTTTAGCGTAACATCCGGATGAAGCTCATTCAGTGCATCGAAAGAATACTGATCAAGCTTTTGCTGGAAAGTGGCGGATGCCCTCTTAATCCAAGGGTGTATACGGAATAATTCCCGTTGGAATATCGTTTTGTTGTATTCGTATAGGAGCTGGTGAATGCGGTCCTTCCAATGCTTCGGATGTTTCAGTAAATCTTTTTGATGATGGTTCAGGGGCGACATGCGATTATCTTTCCTCCAGCCTTGAAGCGATTCAACACTGTACTGCTCTCCCAGCATATAAAAAACGAAGGCCTCATCAGGCATGGAACAAATAAACTCGATAGCTTCCTCTGTAGAGGACTCATTAAGCTTGTATTCGTTGCGGATGTTCATGAGATACAACCACTCATAGGTCAACAGTCCAATCATGCGAATATCAGAGACCATCTCTTTTGAAAGTGATGCCTCTACCTCCATCGCCCACTTTCCGCGATAAGGATGATGAACCGGATTACACAGCACATGCAAACTCGCCACCAATTCATTAAATGGTGAAAACACAATTTCAATCCCCATAAGAACCCCACCTTTAACTGATTCGTTATTTACCTAATCAAATCCTACAAATGGATAAATTAAACATAATTTACGGTATGTGGAGGTATCTGTCAAGAGTGATTTTAGGGACGGACCTTGGGGGAGAATTTTTGTGGATGTGGTTTGTCACCATTTCCATAAAATAGAAAAATACGCGATTACTATTGAAAAAACGCAATTATTGAAATTATGACGCAATTATCTAGAAAACGACGCAATAAACTTAAAAATGACGCAATTATCTCCAAGAACTCTAGATAAAGCTTTTCTCATATCTTCTAATGGACCCATCAGACCCTTTTAATAAGGTTTAAGTGCCTTTTCAGAGCCCTACAAATGAAATTTCATCATATTTACTTTACTAAAGGCTACTTCCCTCACTTTTCAACGCCCGTTCAACCCACATACTCGCAAAAGAAACAAACATCTTCTACCGTAATTCACTACTTAAAGGATATTGAGGGACGGACCTTGGAATTCGATTGAAGAAATGGTGTGGTTATGAGGATTGGAGGTGGTGGATGGGGCTTGAGGGAGGTCCGTCCCTCTTTAAACACGCAAAAAAACCCCCGTCAGGCATCAAGCCCGACGGAGGTCCGTCCCTCTATTAAGGTAATTCAGTTGTACCCATGAGGTAGCGGTCGCATTCACGTGCTGCTTCGCGGCCTTCGTTGATGGCCCAGACGATGAGGCTTTGGCCCCGGCGCATGTCTCCTGCGGCAAATACTCCATCGACGTTCGTCATGTATTTGCCGTACTCTGCTTTAACGGTGGAATTGCTGTTTGTTTCGACTTCAAGCTCTTTGATCAGGTCTTGTTCCGGACCACTGAATCCGATTGCCAGAAGGACAAGATCTGCCGGCCACACTTTTTCAGTTCCAGAAATTTCATCGCGGATCTTATTCCCAGCTTCGTCATAACGAAGCTTTACATTAACCGTATGAACTTCTTTGATATGACCATGCTCGTCACCTACAAACTTCTTCGTCATGACAGCGTAAGCACGTGGGTCTTCTCCAAGTACTTCAGCTGCTTCTTTTTGACCGTACTCTACCCGGTGAATGACCGGGTATTGCGGCCATGGATTGCCGACTTCATCCCGCATGGCACCCTTTTTATCGTAAATATCGAATTGAGTCAGACTTTTGCAATTATGTCTTACCGAAGTGGCTAAACAGTCTGTACCTGTATCTCCACCACCGATGACGATGACGTTTTTCCCTTCAGCAGAAATATAATTTCCGTCTTCCAGGTTGGAATCCAATAGGCTTTTTGTATTGGAATGAAGGAATTCCATTGCATAGTGAACGCCTTTCAAATCTCGTCCATCTACTTGGATGTCACGATGAACGGCCGCTCCTCCGCAAAGTATTACCGCATCAAAGTTTTCACGCAGGTTTTCGACTTTGTAGTCTTTCCCGACCTCCGTATTCGTAACGAATTCAATGCCCTCTTCCTCTAAAATATCAACGCGGCGCTTAACGACTGAATACGGCAATTTCATTTCTGGAATACCATATGTTAATAATCCGCCTACACGATCATTTTTTTCAAAAACGGTCACAAGATGGCCTGCTTTATTCAATTGAGCAGCAGTGGCTAATCCTGCCGGACCTGAACCAACGACCGCCACGCGTTTACCTGTGCGGTGTTCTGGTGGTTCCGGAATGACCCAGCCTTCTTCAAACCCTTTTTCGATGATCGAGCGTTCCACGGTCCTGATCGCAACAGGAGGCTCATTGATTCCGAGTACGCATGCTCCTTCACATGGTGCCGGACAAGCAAAACCGGTGAATTCCGGGAAGTTGTTCATCTGATGCTCGCGCTTAAGGGCTTCTTTCCATTGTCCCTGGTACACAAGATCGTTCCATTCCGGTATTAAGTGATAAACGGGGCAACCCGTTGTCGCTCCGTTGATTTCCATTCCAGACTGACAGGTAGGAACGCCGCAATCCATACAGCGCGCCCCCTGTTTCTTGACTTCTTCTTCCGAAAGAGGAGAGGTGTAGTCGTTCCAATCCTTCGTTCGTTCAGCTGAATTTCTTTCATCAAATGTTTGTCTTTTATATTCCATGAATCCAGTTGGTTTTCCCATAATATCCCCCTCCCTCTTTATTTCGCTGGTTCCAATACTTTTTTCTCTTCTTTTGTACCTTCTTCAAATGCTGCCATTTCGGCATCGAATTTCTCTAATCCGCTATTTTCAAGCTCACTGATCCGTTCTCTCATCTTGAGGTAAGATTTCGGAATCACGCGTACAAATTTTGACACATAGGAATCCCAGTTCGCTAATATCTTCTTACCGTTGTTGCTGTTGGTATAATGAACATATTTCTCGATCATGTCGTATACATCTTTCATTTCGTCCGGATCAAATAATGGCTGAACGAGGACAAGCTCCTGGTTACATCTCGACCTGAAGTTTTCATCTTCATCCAGTACATAGGCGACTCCACCTGACATACCGGCTGCAAAGTTTCGGCCTGTAAGACCGAGTACAACTACTTTTCCACCTGTCATATACTCACATCCGTGATCCCCGACACTTTCCACGACTACCTGTGCTCCACTATTACGGACACAGAAGCGCTCGCCGGCCACTCCGTAAATATATGCTTCTCCACCAGACGCTCCGTAGAAGGAAACGTTACCGATGATCGTGTTTCGTTCTGGGATGAATGTAGCGGTTGGATCAGGATGAACGATGATTTTTCCACCTGATAAACCTTTTCCAACGAAGTCATTTGAATCACCGACAAGTCTCAGCGTCAGACCTTTTGGAATAAAGGCACCGAAGCTTTGTCCTGCAGATCCTTTAAACGTGAGGCGGATAGTATCTTCCGGTAATCCTTCTGCCCCATAGCGTTTTGTGATTTCGCTTCCAAGCATCGTGCCGGTTACGCGGTGTATGTTTCGAATCGCTGTCGTCCATTCAACCGGTTCTCCCGTTTCAATCGCTTGGCGGCAGCGGGGAATCAGCTCTTGATAATCGAGTGTTTTCTCAAGCTCGTGATCCTGCTTTCTTGTCGCAAAGCGGCCCACCTTTTCAGGCACATCCGGCTGATGCAGAAGAGCAGAGAGGTCGATTCCCTTCCCTTTCCAATGATCAATTGCTTCGTTTGCTTCAAGGATATCGGTTCTGCCAATCATTTCATTGATCGTTCTGAAGCCAAGTTGAGCCATGAGCTCTCTTGTTTCCTGGGCAACAAATCGCATGAAGTTCGCTACATGTTCAGGGTCACCTGTGTATTTTTCACGTAACTCAGGGTCTTGTGTCGCTATACCGACTGGACATGTGTTCATATGACAAACACGCATCATGACACATCCAAGGACAACAAGTGGTGCAGTCGAGAATCCATACTCTTCCGCTCCCAGAAGCGATGCAACCACAACATCCCTGCCTGTCATCATTTTCCCATCAGTCTCGACGACAATCCGGTCACGAAGACGATTCAGTAACAGGGTCTGATGAGCTTCGGCAAGACCGATTTCCCATGGCAATCCTGTATGTTTCAGACTCGTTCTCGGCGCAGCACCGGTTCCTCCGTCATATCCACTGATTAACACAACATCCGCCCGGCCTTTTGCCACACCTGCAGCGATGGTCCCAACACCTACAGCTGATACCAGCTTCACGCTGATGCGGGCTTGAGGATTTGCATTCTTCAGGTTATAAATCAGCTCGGCAAGGTCTTCAATCGAATAGATATCATGATGAGGTGGTGGTGAAATCAATTCCACTCCAGGAGTAGATCCCCGCACTTCAGCAACCCAAGGATATACTTTTTTGCCAGGGAGATGTCCACCTTCACCAGGTTTCGCTCCTTGTGCAACCTTGATTTGTATCTCGTCCGCATTTACCAGGTAATGGCTTGTTACACCGAAGCGTCCTGACGCTACTTGCTTGATTGAGCTGCGTCTTGAATCCCCATTTTCGTCCGGGGTGAAGCGGCTTGGGTGTTCCCCACCTTCTCCTGAATTGCTCCGACCGCCAATTTTATTCATGGCAATCGCTAATGCTTCATGGGCTTCCTGACTGATGGAGCCGAATGACATTGCACCGGTCTTAAAACGGCGACAGATTTCTTCCACTGACTCTACCTCTTCAATCGGGATAGGCTTCGTTTCTTTAAACGAAAGAAGTCCGCGCAGAGATTGCAGATTCTGCTTTTCATCTGTCAACATGTTGGAATATTTTTTGAACAATTCATAATTATTCGTACGGCATGCATGTTGAAGAGTGTGTATCGTACTAGGATTGTACGCATGATCCTCTCCATTTTTACGATATTGGAATTCATCTCCGGATTCTAATGTACTTTGATTGTCTTTCCGGTCATTGAATGCTTTTCTATGTCTCAAGAGCACTTCTTTTTCGATGATATCCATTCCGATTCCGCCGAGTCTCGACGCTGTACGGGTGAAATATTTATCAATAACATCTTTATGAATGCCTACCGCTTCAAAAATTTGCGCTCCACGGTAGCTTTGAATCGTCGAGATTCCCATTTTAGATAAAACCTTGATGACTCCGTCAGTACCTGATTTCACAAAGCTTTGCACCGCTTGTTCGTAAGTGGTATCCTGCAGCTCGCCCTTATCGATCAGATCACGCAGTGTTTCATAGGCTAAATACGGATTGATTGCTTCTGCACCATATCCAAGCAGGGTTGCGAAATGGTGAACCTCTCTTGGTTCCCCTGATTCTAAAAGGATGCTGACAGTCGTACGCGTTCCTTGGCGAATTAAGTGATGATGCAGTCCTGAAACCGCAAGGAGTGCCGGGATGGCTGCCTTATCCTTCACAACTCCACGGTCAGATAAAATAAGAAGTGTCGCACCGTCTTCAACGGCCAGGTCAGCTTTTTCATACAGAACATCCAGCGTGCTTTCAAGCTGATTCTCTTCATCGGTTACATCAAATAAAATCGATAAAGTAACGGCTTTGAAGCCTTTTTCGTTTTGATGACGAAGCTTTTCAAGTTCTTCACCGGTTAAGATCGGTGTCTTTAAATGGATATGCCTGCAGCTTTCAGGACCCGGGTTAACCAGGTTTCCTTCTGCTCCGATCGTGGTCCCTACAGATGTAATGATTTGTTCTCGAATCGCATCGATCGGTGGGTTTGTCACTTGAGCAAATAGTTGTTTGAAGTAGTTATAAAGAAGCTGTGGCTTTTTCGATAATACCGCAAGAGGTGAATCATAACCCATGGAACCAACCGGATCTTTGCCGTCCGTCACCATCGGCTTAATGATTTTGTTCAACTCCTCATTTGTGTAGCCAAAAGCCTGCTGCTGCAATAGCACTTCTTCTGAATCCAGTTGAACTGGTTCATGTGTCGTTTCGGGTAATTCCTCAAGTTCAAATTTATTATTATCCAGCCAATGTCTGTACGGATGCTCGGAAGCAACGCGCAGCTTGATCTCTTCATCCGGAATGATTCTCCCTTTTTCCAGATCGACGAGAAGCATTTTTCCTGGCTGTAATCGATCTTTGTACACAATGTCATCGGCAAAAATATCCAGGGCCCCTACTTCAGAACCAAGTACGATCATGCCGCCCTTAGTCACATAGTAACGAGCCGGGCGTAGTCCATTCCGGTCCAGGCAAGCACCGATCTGTTTTCCATCCGTAAACACAAGGGCTGCCGGTCCATCCCACGGTTCCATCAAACAGCTATGATATTCGTAGAAGTCCTTTTTCTTCGGATGAATCGTGTCATCATTTTCCCAAGGCTCAGGTACCATCATCATGGCCGTGTGAGCAAGGGATCTTCCCGATAAATGAAGGAATTCAAAGCAGTTATCGAACATAGAGGAATCACTGCCTGTCTCATCAATAACAGGAAGGATCTTTTCCAGATCTTCTTCTTTAAATGCACTTGAATGGCACAGCTTCTCACGTGCGCGCATCCAGTTCACATTACCTCGCAATGTGTTGAATTCTCCATTATGGATCGTATATCGGTTTGGATGAGAACGCTGCCAGCTTGGGAAAGTGTTTGTACTAAAGCGGGAATGTACAAGGGCTAAGGCTGACCGGAACTCAGGATGGTTGAGGTCAATATAAAAGGAATCGAGCTGTTCCGGGATGAGCATCCCTTTGTAAACGATGGTTGTAGAAGACAAACTACAAAGATATACATCTTCTTGTCCTTCCACAGTTGCCACTTCTTTTTCAACTCGTTTACGGATCACATATAGCTTGCGCTCGAAATCCATGCGGGACTTTATGTCATCCGATACGCCAATGAATACCTGGCGGATGAACGGTTTAGACTTGGAAGCCACTTTTCCTACAAAGGAATCATTGAGTGGAACTGGTCTCCAGCCTAGTGTCTTCTGACCTTCTTCTTCAATGATGCGCTCAAATATCTCTTTGCTTTTCATGCGCTTCTCATAATTTTCAGGAAGGAATACCATTCCAATCCCATATTCACCTTTTCTCGGAAGGATGATGTCTTCTTTCTCACATTGCTTTTTGAAGAAATGATGAGGAATTTGGGTAAGGATACCTGCACCGTCACCAGTACTTGTGTCAGCTGATTGTCCCCCGCGGTGCTCTAAGTTACATAGAATGTTAATTGCATTTTGAACGATGCTGTGACTCTTCGTCCCATCAATATTTGCAATCATTCCAATTCCACATGCTTCATGTTCTTGCGCAGGATCATACAGGCCTTGCGCTACAGGAAGATTCGTTTTCATCCAATGTCCTCCTCTACTAAACTTGTATATTTTTTGAATAATTAACCGGTTAATTAAATTTTCTTAATTTTCGTTAGTATATCATGAAATTTAGAAAAAACGAAAAATTAAGTTAATGACTATAGAGATACTTTTCCAAATATATATGTAATAGAATGAATGAAGGTTGTTATATAAATGTTTCTTTTTACTCAATATTCAGAATCTTTAAAAGCTTGATGCAATCATAAAGAAATCGCTTTCAAAAAATCGCTCAATGGAACATTTTTCATCAAAACCCAACATGAATTTTCATGCAAAATTTTAACTAAAAAAAATTTTTTACTGCCTGAATTTCAGCTACCTGAAACTCTTCTTCTTTTCCCTTCGAGACCAAAATTCAAACCATATGAAAAGGGACGGACCTCCAAGAATCCCGGAGGTCCGTCCCTCTTCATTTATACTTATTTATTTGATTCATATGGTGTTCATCATGTTCAGCTAAGTTATTAAAATAGTCATGGATTGTTATTTTGCTTTTGCCGATGGTTATCTCTTTATGCCATTCCTGGTCATCTATAGAAAGGATTGCTTTATGCAGTTTTTGTCTTGTAAGAATGTATGCTTCAATGGTTTCGTGTTTGGAACGCGTTCTGCTTTCCATTGCAGCTTGATGATTCAATTCATCCGGGTCAGGACCGGGGGGCATTTCTTTTCCTATGCTAAAATAGGGAATACGGCTTTCCAGTACAAATTCGTCCCACGGAATGAAGTGGCCGATGATTTCCGCTACACTCCATTTACTTTCTTCTATTGGCCTTCTCCACTGTTCCTCCGTCAAAGATTCAAGTGATGTCACCCATTCCATTACTTTTATGTGATGTGTTATGATCTTTTCTTTTTGATAATCCATTTTCTACATCCCCTTCTAAAGAACACTAACGAGTCTACATTCGATTAAAGATGGGATATTTCCTGCTTGTGAACGATTAAAGGGACGGACCTCCACAATTCGTGGAGGTCCGTCCCTTTCTGAACTATTTATTCGCTTCTTTCAATGCTTCGCTTTCAACCAGGTTCATGAAATCGGTGACGACTTTGTTGTTGTTTTTTTCTCCGCCCAGTTTTAATAAGACTTTCCCCAAGAAGTTCACTCCTCTGTTTTCTCCTTTATAGATGAATCTGGTTTGGTGGTCGTCAATTTTGTGAAGCGTGAATTCCGCTTCGATTTCAAAAGCTTTGGCAAGTGTGAAACCGATTTTATTGTGTTTTTTCTCGGGGGTGTTCTCATACTCGAGGTCTTCTACAATATACGTCTCGATTCGTTTCCCCTCTTTGTATTTCTGTTGGTAAGTGGAACCTACCACGCCTTCCTTTTGCTCCAGTACCTTGTTTTCAACGACGTTCGGCATAATTCGTTGAATGTTCTCAATCTCAAACAAATGCCAAATCGTTTCAATATTGACTGGAATGATCCGTTCTTCATGCCATTTAATCATTCTTATCCTCTCCTATTCCCATCTCGAAGAAATCATCCATTTCTTCGATCACTGTTTGTATTCTCTCTACTTCCGCTTCTAAATCCCGTTTCTTCGCACGTATCAATTGTTCCAAATTCTCAAAGGATTCGTCATTTACAACGGTTAACATTTCTTGAATGGAAAAGTTAAATCTCCTTAAGTAGACCAATAATCGTCCCACTAGATAGGATCCATTATCATAATAGCGATAGTTGTTTGCAGGATCGATATACACAGGTTCCAGCAATTTGATCTCTGCGTAATAACGCAGTGTTTCCTTACTCAGTCCTGTCATCTTCGAAAACTCGCTCACCTTGTACATTCTTTCCACCTCACACCTAAATCATAAACCATGTGGTGCACCACACGGTCAATCCCTTTCTATAAAATGATTTCCCGATCCCATCTTTGTAAAGTGAGGTTTTCATGAATCGATGCGCAGACTTTTACGAATTTCTTCACCTCTTCACATGCCTCCTCAATCGAACCAGCTTTTAAGGTCACCTTTTGATCTTCAGGATACCGGCTCGCAGTATGGTAGTATCTCGGATCATAATAGTATTCCAATAAAAGCTCTAAGACCCGCTTATAGTTCTTCTCTTTCAGCTCGTCCTCTATTCGATTGGCAATCGGGCTATGTATACGTCTCTTGATACACCGGAACGCTTCTGTAAATTCATCATGATGCTCGTGTAAACAGTATTCCTCTAAAATATGATTGACTCTTTCTTTCATTGGCAAAATCGGGGAGAAGCAGCTTTCCGATCCTTTTACTTTCTGCTTCAAATAATATAAAGGGGGATTCCTGCATCCCCATCAGGTCATTAAGAAGAAGGGAATCAAAGGTTTTCTGGTTGCTTGGTGTCAACCCGATCTGTCCAAAAATGGAGCCTCGATGGTTGGCTAACGTTTCGATATCCAGAATCGGGAACCCTTCCTTTTGGAGCTGTTTCAGGATGGCTGTTTTGCCAATACCGGTTCCACCGTTTAACACAAAGGCTTGAGGCTTCACTACAAATGTCTCCAGTTCACTCAATACCCAATGACGGTACGCCCTGACTCCTCCTTAACACGGGAAGTTTTCATACCCATTAAATCCAGGAAGGTGGCAGCAGTTTTGCTTCGCATTCCACCCCGCCAGCAGAAAACCACAATCTCACCATCCAGTTTCTTAAACTCTTATATAAAATCCGGTAGTTTTCCTGAGAAGATTTCCAGCCCCCGTTCCGTTGCCCTCTCTTTGCTTACTTGCTTATATAGAGTCCCGACTTCTGCTCTCTCTTCATCATTGAAGACGGGTATGTTCATACTGCCTGGAATCGTCATTTCCCTGTATTCAGAAGGAGATCTCACATCTACGAATGTATAGTTATTGAGATCAGATCGATCTATCGTTATATCCTTGAACATTCCATCAACTCTCCTCTTCACTTCTAACTTCTATTTTACCACCACTCCAACCCGATTATTCGCAACATTCTGTAATCATTCTTTCCCTTTCTTTTCTTTTTAGAACTATTTATCTAGTCAAATCCTCCTTCTTATCGATAGAATATTCAGTTTTTTTACCTCATTGGTACTATATACCATAGAAACGTAACACCTTATAATGAAAATAGAAATAATATTTCATGTTTTTGTTTTGTTTCGTGAAGTATTATTTCAATAAAATGAAAACGGTTTCTTTTATAAGAAATCAGTTAATGAAAGCGGGGGATTTGTTGATGAAAGCAGTGAAGTACATGATCATGGCCGTCTTGTTGTTCTCCCTTGCCCTTCCTTTTTCTACAGGAAAAGCTGCGGAAACTCAGGCGCCTAAACATGAAATGCGTGCAGCATGGATTGCCACGGTTCAAAACATTGATGTGAAAGCTGGAATGGACAAGCAGGAGTATACGGATTGGGTGGCAGATACCCTTGACGAGCTAAAAGAGTTGAAGTTTAATACCGTCATTTATCAGGTTAAACCTACAGTAGATGCCTTCTATCCTTCTGAACTGGCTCCCTGGTCCCAGTACATTACCGGTGACAAACAAGGAACGGATCCGGGATATGATCCTCTTGCGATCATGATTGAGGAATCTCATAAGCGAGGAATCGAGGTTCATGCATGGGTGAACCCTTATCGAATCACAATGCCAAATCAAACGATCGAGTCACTTGCAGATAATAACGTTGCCAAGCTTCATCCTGAATGGGTAGTGAAATATGGCAAACAATATTATTTGGACCCGGGTATACCTGAAGTACAAGAATACTTGATTGATACAGTTGAAGAATTAGTGAGTCATTATAATATCGAAGCCGTTCACATGGACGATTACTTCTATCCTTACCGAATTGCAGGAGAAACCTTCCCAGATCAAGATACATACGAGAAATATGGCAACTCTTTTGACGATATTGAAGATTGGAGACGAAATAACGTTGATGTACTAGTAGCTGACATCAATTCAGCCATCAAAGACATTAAAGAATGGGTACAGTTCGGGATTTCCCCATTTGGAGTATGGAGAAATATAGCTGATGATCCGACTGGAAGCGATACACAAGCGGGACAAACGAATTATGACGATCTGTATGCAGACACACGTCAATGGATCAAGGATGGAAGCATTGACTATATTACCCCTCAAATCTATTGGTCCAGGAATCTGGCTGTTGCCAACTACTCCGTTCTATTAGATTGGTGGAGTCAGGAAGTGAATGAGTATGCGTACAATCATCCTGTTAATCTTTATATAGGGATGGCTGACTATAAAGTGGGAGACAATTTTGACCAGGAATGGTTCAATCCATACGAGCTGCCTGAACAGATCATGGACAACCGTGAAAATGGAACGGCACTTGGGCAAATGCATTTCTCTCTCAAACAAATATTTGAAAACCCGCTTGGTTACGCCGATATTATACGTAACGAGGTTTACACCGAGCCTGCTTTAACCCCTGCCACTCCTTGGAACAATGAAACACTTCCAAAGAAACCGAACAAGGTGAATGCAGATAAACATAAAGAAGGTATCACGATAAAGATAGATGATAAGAAGCATACTGATGCAAGAAAATATGTCATCTATCGCTTTGATGGCGTGAAAGAAGGAGATTACGAGAATCCAGCTAACATTGTGGATGTCGTGTATTCCCAAGAAGGGCTTACAACATATGAAGATACTTCAGCTGAAGAAGGTGGAATGTACACATATGGTGTTACCTCCGTTTCTCCGACAGGGGTAGAAAGTAAGGATGCGAAAACAGTAAGAGTACGATAATAATAGAAGGAGCGTTTCTCCGCCATGGAGAAACGCTCCTTCTATTATAATTGCATTTCCTTTACCTTTTGCCTGATATGATCCGGCCACCATGCCCCGCATTCTTCCGATACCACACAGGCCGCACATTTTTCCAAGTCGTACACCATCATACCCTGAATGGGAGGAGAATAGAGATGGAGGGTCACCAGGTCCTCCCCACTCCCCTTCTTCATTTTGTGAACACCCTTTTTCGGTGCAAAAAAGAAAGATCCTTCCCTATATTCGCGATCAAATATCTCCTGTGGAAGCTGGTTTTCTTTTACTTCAAAGATTGTATTCACTGAAGTCCCGCTCAGAACTTGGATCCATCCCTTTGAGTCCCCATGATCATGTGGGGCACATTCCATGTCGGACCAATTCATCACGAGGAGCTCTGCTGCTTCATTTTGATAAAGGAGCTTTCGATAATAGGGCTTTCCATCTGGAGACTGCAAGTATGGCTGTAAATCATCGAGACTTAAGTGTAGAGACTGCAAGACTTCTTTAAGTTCTTTCGTGGAAGGGGTGGTCAACTCATCTAACCTATTCTTTATCCGTTCCCTTAATGTCACCGCGATTCCTCCCTGTGTTATCGTTTCCTCCATAGAAATCGATGGAAAACAGAAATCATCTGGCCATTTACAATCACAACTCCTATTATAATTATGACTCCACCCAGTATCGTTATGAAGAAAATCTTCTCGTGCAGGAAAAAGATCGCCGCAATGAGTGTGGTAACTGGCTCTAAATACAGAAACATCGACACCTTTGACGCATCCAATACCTCAAGTGCCTTTCCCCAGTACCAGTACGCAATACCTGATACAAATACACCGAGGAACATCAAGTGGGCCCATTCCACATTCGATAGAAGAGAAATGCCTTCCCAGCCCCGATTACGGATGAGAAAAGGGATGGTTAAGCTGAAACCCAACAGACTCATATAAAAGGTGATGACGAGGGATGGCAGCTCGATACGGAGTTTTTTTAGCAACACTGAGTATATGGCCCAGTTTAATGTACTGAGAATCATCAGGATATAACCGATATTGACAGCAAAGCCGATAGACTGACCGCTCCTCGCTGTCGATACCATCAACACACCTGTAATAGCTATAATCATACCTAGCGCTTTTGGAACCGTCATTTTTTCATGTAAAAAAATCATGGAGAGGATTACGGTGAAAACGGGAGAAAATGAAATCATCCAGCCTGCTGATGATGCATCAATTGTAAGGAGGGCCGTCGCCTGAATCACTTGGTGAATGAAGACGCCAAGTACCCCCAGCACAATCAGATGAGGGATATATTTGAGTGGAATGGTGAGTCGATAACTTTTTAAAAGTAAGAGCATGAGCAGAAACAGAGCTCCGATCGCAAACCGCAGAACGAGCAGTGTATATGGGTCGAGGGTGTCCAACACTGCTTTCGTTGATACAAATGATATGCCCCAAAAGCTGATTGACATCGTGGCATATAGTGAGGCGGCAACCTTTGTTTTAACTGGAATCATAGGCGTGGTATCCTTTCGGAAAAGGGTCTTTGTATCATGGTATGCTCGTCCTGGGGAAAGATGTGGGGATTGTGGTGGATTTTAGTGTGGGGTGGGATGAGTTAGGCGGTTTTGAAAATAAACTGGATCCGGCCCCGCTTGAGCATCGCTTATCTATCGAATGTCGATAATATAATGAGAAAAGTCGATAATATATCCGAAAAGTCGATAATAAACACGCCAAACTCGATAATATATCCGAAAAATCGATAATATCTCAACCAAAACCACTTCCAACCCCCATTCCCCTCGCCGATCCACACAAAAAAGTGCCCCAAATCAATATTTGAGACACTCTCCTTCCTTAACTATGGCTAAATCGCTCACGAAACTGCGGCAGATACTCTTTATGCACCTCAAGCATTTCATCCAGCAGCTGCTTCGCCTTCACATCACTCGTCACCAACGGATTGATCGTCATGGCAAGCAACGCTTTTTCATAGGACCCTGTAACCGATGCTTCCGCACCAACACGTTCAAAGGATTTAATTTGATGAACAAGTCCACTCACAGCCACCGGCAGCTCGCCAACTGCAATCGGCTTGGGACCAGATTTGGTAACGACGCAGTTCACTTCCACAGCAGATTCCCGTGGTAGATCACTGATCGCCCCGTCATTGCGGACATTCAGCGTTTGGATGTCTCCCCGATCATTATAAATGGATGAGATGAGATTACAAGCCGCATCGCTGTAATAAGCCCCTCCCCTTTGTTCAAGCTGTGGAGGCTTGATATCAAGGTTTTCATCCTTGTAAAGTTCAAAAAGTTCATTTTCTAATTGCTGAACCACTTCTGCCCTGGTGGTCCCCGTCTTGAATTCTTCTAGCTGCTTTTCTAAAATATCACTCGTTTTATAAAAATAACGGTGATAAGGACATGGGATGATTCCGAGACACTTGATGAACTCCGGTTCCCATGGAAGCGGCGCAATATTCCTCATGCTGACCTGCTTGTCGGGGTTACTCATGATTTCCAGAACGTCCCCTAAAACTGACTCACCGTCCACCAAAACGTCCAATCCGTACACCATATGATTCAATCCTGCGAAATCGATATGGAGTCGTTCTACCTCCACATCTAAAAGCTTGGCCAGTGTCATTCTCGTATTAATGGGAAGATTACATACGCCTATGACCTTAGGATGTGACCCGTAACGCAATAAAGCCTCTGTCACTATGCCTGCGGGATTCGTAAAATTGATCAACCAGGCATCCGGGCAAAGCTCCTGCATTTCATCAGCGATTTCAAGCAGAACAGGAATCGTCCTCATTCCCTTGAACAATCCCCCGGCCCCATTCGTTTCCTGGCCGATCATCCCGTACTTGATTGGAAGCCTCTCATCTTGTATTCTTGCCTTTAGTTGTCCGACTCTCATTTGAGTCGTGACAAAATCAGCATCTGCAAGCGCTTCTTTCCGGTCCAAGGTAAGGTGAATCTCCATTGGCACCCCAGCTTTTTCTACCATTCTCTTCGCCAAGTTCCCGACGATAGTAAGTTTTTCTTCCCCTGCTTTAATATCCACCAGCCACAGTTCACTCACTGGAAGCTCATCATAACGCTTGATCAATCCTTCAACAAACTCGGGAGTATAGCTTGAGCCTCCGCCGATCGTAACGACCTTGATTCCGTTTTTCATTGTGAATACCTCCCCGAGATTACTTGGCAACAAAGGCCAAAATAAAGCTTATTAAGAAACTGACAACCACTGCTAATAAAACGCGCTTCTTTTTAACAGAACCATCTTCAACAGGACCTTCAATTTTCAAAAGAACAAATAAGAGTCCAATCGAAGCCGAAATCCCCGTTGCTAAAAATACGCTCCAATCCTTTGCAAGTCCCGCACCCATCAAAGGCTTGGAAAGAAGTAAAAGTCCAATGGATACGGAAATTAGAAGAACAAATACACTCCTAAAACCGATTCGCTTCGGGACAACCGTTTCTGTCATTTGAATCACTCCTAATGCTAATGAAGAAGTGGGAATCCTAGGACCCCCACTACTGTTTTTTGATATGATCGTATTCTGCTAAAGGCAAAGGACGCCTTTCCGGCTGACTCGTCTTATGCTTGTCGGGGCTGATCAAGCCGCCTCCGCTTTTCTACTTGTCCAGCTACAGCGGCTAGCCCCTCGAGGTCATAAGTCCAGCCCACCAAAAAGGCAAAGAATGCCTCTCCGGTGGACTTGTCTTATGCTTGTCGGGGCTGATCAAGCCGCCTCCGCTTTTCTACGCCGCTTGTTGATCGCTTTCTTCCATCTTCATCATCTTCTTGTCGTACATCTTGAAGAATGGGAAATAGATAGCGAACGAGATTGCGATATTGATAAGAACCATGACAATGGCCCTCCAGTCACCACCCGTTGCCAGGTACGCTCCGATTGGTGCAGGCAGTGTCCAAGGAGGCATGATGTAGGTTGGTGATACCAGCCCTATAGTTGTTGCTACATATGCCAGAGTACCAGTGATCAGTGGGATCGTTACAAATGGAATGATCAGAATCGGATTCAATACAATAGGAGCACCGAAGATGATAGGCTCATTGATATTGAATATACCTGGTACAATACTTGTTCTACCTAATGCTTTTAAGTATTTTGAGCGGGAGAAGAAGACCATTGCCAGAACCAATCCAAGAGTTGCTCCTGATCCACCGATCCAGATGAACCATTGGTAGAATGTTTCTGGTGCGATGTGTGGAATCGCTTCTCCGTTTGCAACCGCATCTGCGTTGTTTACAAGGAACACTTCCCATAGTGGACGGGCAACCGTTCCTACTACAGACACCCCGTGGATACCGAAGGACCAGAAGAATGTAATTAAGAATACCGGAATTAATACGCCGAATATACTGTCACCAGCTGTAACCAGTGGAGCGACCGCTACACCAATCAGGTGATGTAAGTCTACTCCTGCTACTACGGTTACGGCAGAAACCAATAGAATAACAATGGCTACAGGAATAAGTGCTTCGAAGCTTCGTGATACAGATGCCGGTACTTGCTCAGGCATTTTAATCGTAATATTTTTCGTCTTACAGAATCGTAGAATTTCAACTGCCAATATCGAGACGACCATGGCGACGAATAATCCGTGCCCACCGAGGTTGGTCATTGGCAGGACCCAGCCTTCTCCGTCCATTACCTTTGGTGTAATCGTTAATAGTAGTGCTGCTACTGAAATTTGCGCACCGGATAATGGATCCAGGTTATAGCTTTTCGAGAGGTTGTATCCTATCCCGAAGGCTATATAGAGTGACATGATAAACATGGTGAGTCGATATGGAATCAGGATTTCGATGATGTTGTCAGCTGCCCACTGTTTGATGTCTCCAAATATTCCGCCATCAGGAAGCGGTGGAAAAGCTAAGATCAGGAAAAATGAACCGACGATAATAAATGGCAGTGCTGAAATAACCCCATCCCGGATTGCTTGCAAATGCCTTTGTTCAGAGAGTCGGGCCATTGGACCTGACAAGTTGTTCTCTAGAAAATTCACAAACTTTTGCATGTTTCTACCCCCTTGTTTCCTATTAAATTAGTTGGTTAATTCTCTTACTGTTTTCAGTAAAGTCGGGCCCCCAAGTGGCGTGTACGCTTGGGGAGGAATCGGACCACAAGGAACATTCGCTTCATCAGCGGCTTTCTTCACTTGATCAAAACGGTGTCTGATCTGCGGTGCTACCATACAAACATCCCACCCCTTGGATATCTCCTCAGATACTTCACCGGTCCCGATTGCATGCACTTCCATCTCAATCCCTGCTTTGTCCCCTTCTTTTTTCAGTGCATTCACGACAATTGCGCTGGACATTCCACCTGAACATACGAATAATACTCTCATTTCTACTCTTCCTCCTCTTTCATTCTTTGAACTACTTCATGTGTATGAATTATTTGCTCGTAGACGCCATGTCCTTTTTTCATGCATAAAGCAACGAATAATGCATCAATCACGACGAGTTGAGCAATTCTTGCCGTCATGGTCCCGATTCGGATGTTGTGTTCTTCCTCGGAAATCGTTAAGACGATATCGGCGAGCTTCCTTGCAGGTGATTTCCCATGCTGTGTCAATAGAACGATTGTGGCACCTTTTTCTTGAGCTACGTTCATCAGCTTCAGTATTTCCTTTGTCTGACCTGATGTGGAGACGACGAAGAGAACGTCTCTTTCGGTTAAATTGGCGGCCATCATCATTTGCACATGGATATCACTCGCTTGAAATGCCAGATAGTTCAGTCGTAATAGCTTTTGCGTAAAGTCTTCCGCTACTACAGCTGAACCGCCTACTCCATACAGGTATACCCGTTCAGCTTTATGGAACGCGTTCACAGCCCGATCCAGTTCATCTATGGAAAAAAGCTTTTCCGTGTTCTTGATCGCTTGATAGGTGTTCACCAGTACTTTGTTGAATACGGTTTCAAGATTGTCTTCAAAGTGCAGGAGTGTATTGATGTCATGACTCTTTGTTTCTTCAATATTCGAGCTTTTGGCCAATTCGATCTTCAAACCGCTGAAACTATTGATTCCGATTCGCTTGCAGAACCTGATGATGGCTGCTTCACTGCTGCCGCATGATTGTGAGAGTTGCTTTGTCGTCATTTCCATTACTTTCTCAGGAAACTCCAACACATATTGAGCAACCGCTATTTCAGACGGGGTGTAGTTCTCCATCTGACTTTTGATGTGTTTTAATACTTGAAATTCCGTCATAGTCACCTCCAAAAAAATGATTGTCTTGAAAAGGCTTTCAGTTTAATATGATTATATGCGATAATGAAATTAAATTTCAATATTATTTTAAAATATTTAAACTTTTATTTTACTACTCTAGTAGAAACCAGTTCTAAACAGGAATGAGGAGGAATACACAATGGCAGAGGTACGCAACGTAGAAATGGAGATTTTTGAAATTATATCAAACGGCGGAAATGCAAAAAGCACCGCATATGAGGCCCTGACGAAGGCACATGAAGGTAAGTTTGAAGAAGCTGAAGAGATGCTGAAAACAGCCCATGCAGAACTGAACAAAGCTCACAAAACGCAAACCAGTCTCATTCAAGCAGAAATCAATGGAGAAGATTTTGAAAAATCACTTCTGATGATTCATGCCCAGGACCACTTGATGACCTCCATCAGTGAAATTTCGTTAATTGAACAAATGATTCCCTTGTTAAAAAGAATAGATAAACTTGAAAACAAATAATTCTAAGGAGGCATACAAATGAGTAAAAGACTGGGAGTTTCAATTTACCCAAACCATTCAACGACTGAAAAGGATAAGGAATATCTTGCTCTTGCCGCTTCTCACGGATTTAAGCGAGTGTTCACCTGCTTATTATCAGTAGAAGGCGACAAGGATGGGATCCTCTCGAACTTTAAAGAAACGATTAAGTTTGCCCGTGAAAAAAACATGGAAGTCATCGCTGACATCAGTCCCCGCATTTTTAAAGAACTGAATATCTCCTATGATGATTTATCCTTTTTTGCCGATTTGGGTGCTCACGGAATCCGCCTAGATCTCGGGTATACAGGGCATGAAGAATCGATGATGTCGCACAACCCTTATGATCTGAAGATTGAACTCAATATGAGTAATGCAACCAAATACATCGATAATATCATGACGTATCAACCGAATAAGGATCAATTGCTTGGATGTCATAACTTCTATCCGCACCGCTACTCCGGTTTATCCTATCCATTCTTTATTGAATGCAGTAAAAAATTTAAAGACTTCGGGATGAGAACGGCTGCGTTTGTCTCCTCTTCCGATGCAACATTCGGTCCTTGGCCGGTCACGGAAGGATTGCCTACATTAGAAATGCACCGTACTCTTCCTATTGATGTCCAGGCGAAGCATCTTTTTGCCACAGGGTTAATTGATGATGTCATTATCAGTAACGCTTATGCATCAGAACGTGAAATGCAGCTGCTTAGCGAACTGAACACATCGAAGCTGACCTTTACAGTCGAAACCCATGAAACGACAACAGACTTAGAAAAGACGATTATTTTTGAAGAACCGCACTTCTATCGTGGTGACGTATCTGATTATCTGATCCGTTCGACCCAAAGCCGCGTGAAATATCGTGGAAGAGAATTTGCTCCCCACAATACGGCAGACATAAAGCGCGGAGACATCGTGATTGAAAACGACCTATATGCCCAGTATGCAGGTGAACTTCAAATCGCACTTCAAGATATGGAGAACTCAGGCAAAACCAATGTGGTTGGACGTATCCGTGAAGAAGAAATTTTCTTGGTGGATTACCTTAAGCCTTGGGGTAAATTTGCCTTTCAAACCAAGTAATGTGGAGGTTTCTTTAGATGACTAGAGTAATAGGAATCGATGCAGGCGGGACGAAAATCCAAGGACTCGTTCTGGATTCAGAGAAGAACATCCTGTTTCAAAGCTTATCCGGACACGGTAATCCAACGGTGTCCTTTGAAGAGGCATTAACCAATCTCTCATCCGTGATTCAACAATGCTTGGATCACACTTCTTCTGAAGAGGTTTCCCATATTGTGATCGGGATGGCAGGTGCCGAGTCCGGTAATCTGGCTCATCGAATCAAGATGGAGTTACAAAGGATGACTTCACTGCCGATTATCGTTTTGAATGATGCCACTCTCGCCTATTTCAGTTTAATCGGGAATCAGAACGGTGTGATGACCATTGCGGGAACGGGTTCGATTTGTTATGGACGAAACGGGAAACTGGAAGGAACAACCGGCGGCTGGGGACATCTTCTCGGTGACGAAGGAAGTGCTTATCATATTGCAATTGAAGCATGTAAACAGATTTCCATCGAGATGGATTCAGGCAAACCACTTTCCCCTCTCTCCCGTGACATTTTAAATGAAATCGGAGCGAGTGATGAGAAGGGTTTAAAAGGGTTTATCTATTCTTCATCCAAAGGTGAAATTGCAAAGCTTGCGAAAGTGGTTCACAAGCAAGCTGAGGATGGTAATGACGCGGCCAATCTTTTATTTGAATTAGCCGGTGAGCAGCTTGCCCGTCAGACGATTGCCTTATTGGAGAAACTACAGATTGATGCGAAACCGGTTATCGCCTTAAAAGGAAGTGTCCTTGAACATAATATGGTGGTGCAATCCACTTATAAAGAAAGAATTGCAGAGCGCTTTCCAGACGCAGCCTATATCGTCGATTCAACCTCCCCAGCCACCGGGGCAGTCGATGTGACAGAAGCCATCAGGGAAGGAAGGATTTCATATGAGTAAGCGTTTTGCAGTCGGGTTAATGTCCGGTACGTCTGTGGATGGGGTGGATGCTGCCCTTGTTTCAATTGAAGGCAGCGGCACTGATACCAAAGTGGAGCTCGTTCATTATTCGACTGCTCCCTTCCCTCCACACGTAAAAAAGAAAATCTTCGACGTGATGAGTGTCACACAATCGTCCACTCCCCTCCTTTCCAGCTTGCATTTTGAGCTTGGAGACGTTTATGCAGATGCTGTTTTGAAGGTGTGCAGGGAGGCTCGCGTTTCAGTCGAGGAGTTAAACTTTATCGGATCTCACGGGCAAACGGTCTATCACCAGCCCTTTCATACGGAAGATTCGGTTCCTTCCACTCTTCAAATCGGTGAGCCGAGCGTGATTGCATATCGTACAAACACTAGAGTGGTCTCCAATTTCCGCTCCATGGATATGGCTGCAGGCGGTGAAGGGGCCCCACTTGTACCTTATACGGAATTCCTTCTCTATCGAAAAAAAGACCGGGGAAGACTCCTTCAGAATATTGGAGGCATTGGAAATGTGACCGTACTTCCTAAAGATTGCGCTCTTCAAGAAGTATTCGCATTTGATACTGGTCCTGGAAATATGGTCATAGATGGAATATGCGAGCGGCTATTCGGCCTATCTTTTGATGAGGATGGAGCGATTGCCGCGAAAGGGACGGTCCAGAAAGACATCGCACGGAAATGGATGGAATGGGAGAAGGATTTCTTCCTTAAAGAGCCTCCAAAATCAACGGGTCGCGAACTGTTTGGAGAAGTGTTCGTGAAGCGGATCCTTGACGAGTTTGGTGATCTTTCGAAAGAAGACCTGATTGCAACGGCAACCTACTTCACTGCTCTGACGATTTCGGATGCCTATGAGAAATTCGTTCTTCCTGAACATTCGATAAATGAAGTGATCATCGGAGGCGGAGGAAGCTATAATGGGACGCTTCTCCGTATGATGCGGGAGCTCCTTCCTCAGTTAGACATTCACATTCAGGAAGATATCGGCTATTCTTCCGATGCGAAAGAAGCGATTGCCTTTGCCCTATTGGCAAACGAAACACTGCATGGCAATCCAAGCAACGTACCAGGAGCAACAGGGGCAAGTAAGCCAGTTATATTAGGCACCATCACACCATGTCCCATATTTTGAAAGGCAGGTAACAAGACAAATGGACCTTCATAAGATCCTGACGGAATCAAGAAATCCTAATACAATGAACATAGATACAATAAGCACAGAAAATATTTTAGAAAAAATCAATGGTGAAGATCAAACCGTTGCCTACGCCGTGGAAAAGACCATCCCAGTTGTTTCACGTGTGGTCGATTCCATCGTAGCAAGGCTAGAAAATGGCGGCCGCCTTCTTTATGTAGGTGCAGGAACAAGCGGACGCCTGGGCATCCTTGACGCATCAGAGTGCCCGCCTACCTTTAGCACAGACCCCGGCCAGGTGATCGGGATCATCGCTGGTGGTGAAAGAGCCATCCAGTTTCCCTTAGAAGGCGCAGAGGATGATGAAGAAGGCGGACGCAACGAAATCGCGATTCGTGAAATTGGCGCAAATGATGTCGTTGTTGGCATTGCCGCAAGCGGACGGACGCCTTATACGATCGGAGCCTTAAAAGAAGCAAAATCAAGAGGGGCTGTAACGGCGTCTGTTGTGTGCTCACCTCAATCCCCAATGTGTGATGTGGCCGATCACTCAATCGTCGCAGAAGTCGGTCCGGAAGTCGTAACAGGATCGACGAGAATGAAAGCCGGAACAGCCCAAAAACTGATCCTGAATATGCTCACAACCGCATCCATGATCAAACTTGGCAAAGTATACAGTAACCTCATGGTCGACGTGATGCCTTCAAACGCAAAACTGAAAGTCAGAGCGCGCAACATCATCATGGAAGCAGCGGACGTCTCCAAACAGGAAGCAACCGAAGCCCTTGAAACATACGGAAGCGTCAAACCTGCCATCCTATCGCTTCTGACAGGCCTCGAAGAACAAGAAGTCTACGACCTTCTCACCCTTCACAAAGGCCACCTGCGCCAAGCCATGAAAGCCGCAATTAAATAACCTTTTAGGAGGGACGGACCTTGGACTAAACGTCAGGTATCGTCTCTTTACTCTTTTTATATACGATTTGAAAAACATGTTAAAAAAGGTGGAATTTAGTATGATCACTCCTGACATCAAAAAACGTTTCGTCGAAATCGTCGGCGGAGAAAATTACCGGGATACTCCTGCGGAAAAGCTTGTCTATTCCTACGACGCAACTCCTAACTACCAATCCATGCCTGACGCGGTCATCGTCCCCCGCTCGACAGAGGAAGTGTCAGAAGTCGTGAAAATCTGCAATGAGCACCGCATTCCAATCGTCCCTAGAGGATCAGGAACGAACCTCTGCGCAGGCACATGCCCTACAGAAGGCGGCCTTGTTCTCTTATTCACCCATATGAACAAGATTCTGGAGGTGGATGAAGAGAATCTAACAGTTACCGTCCAGCCTGGTGTTGTAACCCTGGATCTCATTCATACAGTTGAAGCAAAGAGGCTCTTCTATCCTCCTGATCCGAGTTCCATGAAAATATCAACGATCGGTGGGAACATCAATGAGAACTCTGGTGGTTTGAGAGGACTGAAATATGGCGTAACTCGCGATTATGTGCTGGCATTGGAAGCCGTCCTCCCCAATGGAGACATCATCCGTACAGGGGGAAAACTCGCGAAAGACGTAGCTGGCTATGATTTGACCCGTCTTTTTGTAGGATCTGAAGGAACGCTATGCGTCATCACCGAAGCGACGTTAAAGCTGGTTCCCATGCCTGAAACGAAGCAAACGATGCTTGCCCTTTATCAGGATATTGAAGCAGCTGCCAAAAGTGTCTCCAGTATCATCGCCAATCGCATCATTCCGACTACCCTTGAATTTTTAGATCAGCCTACACTTGAGGTGGTTGAGGATTTTGCCAAAATCGGGTTACCAACCGATGTAAAAGCGGTGCTCTTGATTGAACAGGATGGTCCTCCGGAAGTGGTTGCACGTGATATGAAACGAATGGAGGAAGTTTGTTTACAGAACAACGCTGTATCCGTTCAACTAGCCAAAACGGAGATAGAAGCAGATGCCCTTCGTACCGCCCGCCGCTCTGCCCTATCGGCACTGGCCCGTCTCAAACCGACGACAATACTAGAGGACGCGACGGTTCCCCGCTCGGAAATCGCCAAGATGGTGAAAGCAATCAATGATATTTCCGATCGCTATGAGTTGAAGATTTGTACCTTTGGTCATGCCGGGGACGGAAATCTTCACCCGACGGTTGCGACTGACGCCAGGGACCATGATGAAATGGAGCGCGTCGAAGCAGCCTTTGAAGAAATCTTTGCTCATGCCATTGAATTGGGTGGAACCATTACCGGAGAACACGGTGTCGGCATGATGAAAGCCCCTTATCTCGAATGGAAACTTGGACCTGAAGGCATTGCAGCCATGAAAATGATCAAGCAATCATTCGATCCAAATAACATTATGAATCCGAATAAAGTATTCGCTAAAGAATCAAGAAAACGTGTGGTGATTTCAAGATGACAACCCTTCAAGAAAAACAAAAGATACAGCAGGAATTTAAAGACCGCATGGATGAAGATGAACTATTGAATTGTATGAGATGCGGTTTCTGTCTCCCTTCCTGCCCTACGTATATTGAGTCAGGATTTAAAGAATCCCACTCTCCTCGAGGTCGGATCGCCTTAATGAAGGCAGTGGTGGATGGCGTCATCGAACCTGATGAAGAAGTCGAACGAACATTGGATCTATGCTTGGGCTGCAGAGCCTGTGAACCCGTTTGTCCTTCCGGTGTTAACTACGGTCACCTATTAGAAGAGGCACGTGATATCATCAATCAAAATAAAAAACACTCCCTTCCCGTACGGGTTCTTAGAAAAACCGTTTTTGAAGGATTATTCCCACACCCTGACAGAATGAGAATGGTCACGAACCTTCTTGGAATCTATCAGCGTTCGGGATTGCAGAAGGCAGTCCATACGACCGGGGTGATGAAACTATTTCCGGAAAGCATGGCGACAATGGAACGCGTGCTCCCTCAAGTTCCCAAGCTGAAAGACATGAAGGAGCGCCCAACGTCCCTGACCTCGATTGGTGACGTCCGTAAAAAAGTCGCATTCTTCTCTGGCTGTTTAATGGATACGATGTTTCTGGAAACAAATAATGCCACTACGAAACTATTGCAGCTGGCAGGCTGTGATATCGTGATCCCAAAGACGCAAACCTGCTGCGGAGCCTTGCATGGTCATAGCGGTGAAAAGAATGCAGCGAAGGATTTGGCAAAGAGGAACATCGCGGCTTTTGAAGCGGATGGAGTCGATTACATCATCACCAATGCCGGGGGATGCGGAGCCTTTCTCGTCGACTATGATCACTTACTGAAAGATGATCCCGATTGGAAAGATCGTGCGGTTCAGTTTAAAAACAAAATCAAAGACATCTCGTCCATTCTTGTAGAATTAGAGTTTCATAAAAAGAAATTGAACGTTTCCTCTCAACGAATTACGTATCAGGATTCGTGTCACTTGCGAAACGTGCAGCGTACATTTGTGGAACCAAGACTCCTCCTTCAATCAGTAGAAGGTGCTGACTACATCGAGATGAAGCAAGCCGATCACTGTTGCGGATCAGCCGGTATCTACAACATCGTCGAATCAGAAATGTCCATGAAGATCCTCGATCACAAAATGGACAACGTAGAGCAAACCGAGGCAAGCACCATCATCACATCAAACCCGGGCTGCCTCCTCCAAATGAAACTCGGCATCGAACGAGAAGGCCTATCCAATAAAATGCGTGCAATCCACATCGTAGACTTTTTATTGGAAGCAATTCAGTGAGAGGGACGGACCTCTTCATTTACTCAAATCCTGTTACATCAACGTTTTTTAGTTTCGGGTGGAGTGATTGGAGGTCCGTCCCTTCTTTTTTCACTTTTTAATTTTGAAGAAAGAGAAGTAGACGAGGAAGGATAGGATGATTCCATAGGCAGCTAACAGGGTGAGGGCATTAGTGGCGTTTGATGTTAGCCAGATGGATATGGCAGCGATGAGGACTAATGGTGCGCTCATCCAGATTGTTTTGTTCATTTTTGACCTCCTTTTGATACGTAGTGATGGATATTGATATATACGTTTTGGCGGGGGAATGGTTTCCTTTTTTGTTGAGAGGTGGTTGTATGGGCGATTACCATATTCAATTGCTCTCTCTCTTTTTTTGCATCCCTTTCATATCACCATTCTACTCCTGTTGATTTAATACGTTATTTTGATTTTTAAAATCCTACTTTATTTTACCTGTTAGTTCCCATCGTTTTTTCACCAGTTAAACTATCACCATATCAAACGAAAAAAGACGAACCCCATCCAAGGTCCGTCCCTCTCTTAACTCTCTTTAACGTTTTGATTAGCTGCGCGGGGTGGTTGAAGGTCCGTCCCTAAACCCCAACCGCTCCCTTCGTTGTGATTTCTATGGATTCGAACATAATCCCTACCATTTTCTCAAGCTCTTCTTCGGTTGTGGCGAGTGGCGGCATGAAGACGATGGTGTCTCCTATCGGACGGGTCAGCATACCCAGTTCTCGCATTTTGATGGTGGTCCGGTAGCCGACTCTGTCTTCCCATAAGAACTGCTTTTTACTGGCTTTATCCTTTACCAACTCAATGCCGCATATCATCCCAAGCTGTCTAATGCTGATCACATGGGGATGTTCTTTTAATGGAGCTAACAGGGATTTAATGATCCCCGCTTTCTCTTGAACTTTCTCAATCAGGTTTTCTCTTTCATAGATCTCCAGGTTCGCCAATGCCGCAGCACAACCAAGCTGGTTCCCTGTATAGGAATGGCCGTGGAAGAAGGTTTTCAGTGATGTGTAATCATCATAGAAAGCTTTATAGATTTCTTCGGTGGTGAGGGTTGCTGCAATCGGGAGGTATCCACCTGTGATCCCTTTCGCCACAGTCATGATGTCAGGCTGGACTTGTTCATACTCGACAGCGAACATTTTTCCTGTACGGCCGAAGCCTGTAGCCACTTCATCGACAATCAGGAGAACCTCATATTTTCTGCAAAGCTTTTCGACCCCTTTAAAGTAGCCCTCTGGCATAATATTCATGCCGCCAGCATCTTGTATCAACGACTCCACTGTCATCCCGGCAATCTCATAATGATGCTCTTTCAAAATCCCTTCCAGTTCCTCAAGTGCACGATCTCGAATCTCTTCCTCATCAACTAAATCAGGATGATGGACCACGTCCGGGAACGGAGCAACGAGTGATTCGAACATTAGAGATTTGTAGACTCTATGAAAAATGTCCACTTTTCCAACACTGATCGCACCAACCGTATCTCCATGGTACGCATTTTGAAGAGTGATAAATTTCTGCTTTTCCGGCTTCCCTTTATTTTGCCAGTATTGATAGGCCATTTTAATCGCAATTTCAACAGAGGTTGCACCGCTGTCTGAGTAGAAGACTCTCGCTAATCTCTCCGGGGAAAGTTCAACCAGTTTCTCGGCTAACAAAATAGAAGGAACATTGGTGGCACCGAGCAAAGTAGAGTGAGCGATTTTATCCAGCTGATCCTTGATCGCTTGATTGATTTCCTCATTGCGATGGCCATGAACATTTAGCCAAAGGGAAGAATATCCATCAAGATATTCGTTCCCGTAGATGTCCCGAAGATAAACCCCTTCCCCGCTTTCAATCACCAACGGGTTCTCATCATAATCCTTCATCTGCGTAAACGGTAGCCACATATACCGACTGCTTTTTTCAATAAGTTGCTTTTGATTCACTCTATCCATCCCCCTCTAACTTTTCTAGTTTCCAATTTTTCAAAAGTTCATGTACATCGATTTTTTCAAAAGAATTCTGAATTATGTATGGCAGGACACCGATTACCTTTATACCGGTTAATATTTCGATCATTCGTTTGTTGTCCCGCTCAATCTCCGGCATTTCATCTATGGATGTCTGATTCAGGATGATGCCTGCGATTTCAATATTTCGTTGTTTCAATGCCATCACAGACAAGACCGTATGATTAATTGTTCCAAGTCCAGTTCGCGCGACAAGAATGACAGGCAGTGACACCCGTTCGATTAAATCAAGAATGGTTTCTTCTTGGTTTAACGGGACAATCAGTCCTCCCGCTCCTTCAACCAATAAAAGTTCGTGAGTGCTTTGCAACTTCTCCACCTGTTCTAGAATTGGTTTCAGTTCAATCCTAACCCCGTCAATTGAAGCTGCAAGATGAGGGGAGCTTGGGGTTTTTAATAAATATGTATTCGCATCTTTTCCAAACGAACGAGTAGTGACCACTTCATAAAATTCAGTATCAGGAGCTACTAGTCTATCTTTTTTCAAAATTGCTCCACTTTGCACGGGCTTATATGGAAATGCATCAATTCCATTTTCCAAGAAGTACTTTGTTAACAATCCAGTCGTTACCGTTTTTCCGATATCCGTATCTGTGCCGGTAATGAAAAAGCCTTTCATAATCCCCCCCCTTTTTTATGTTAACCACATTTACAAAAAGGTTAACATTTAAGATAATAATAATCATACCACAGATTTAAGGAGGAGAAAATGGAAATGGGAAAAACTAGAGAAATGGTCTTATGTGGTCTTTTTGCAGCTTTAATGGCAGTCGGAGCAAATGTATCTCCGTTTTTAATGATTGGAGGAGTTCCTGTCACCCTTCAGTTGATGTTTGCCATCATTGCCGGAGGAATGCTCGGTAGCCGGGTGGGAGCGAAGGCGATGACTGTTTATTTAGCTTTGGGATTAGTAGGGGCTCCGGTGTTTGCACAATTTAAAGGAGGACCGTCAAGTTTACTCAGTCCTACCTTTGGATTTATTCTATCCTTTATCGCGGTTGCTTTCGCCGTAGGAATGGTTCTGGAAAAAAAGCGAACACTTGGAGGATATTTCACTGCAGGAATTCTGTCCTTATTGTTAAATTACATAATCGGAACGAATTTTATGTATTTTGCCCTAACATTTTGGGCGGAAGCACCGGGCGGATTCAGTTACACGGTTGCCTGGG
>NZ_CP141595.1:172500-302500 GCF_035590735.1 Rossellomorea aquimaris | reverse complement strand
GGTACCGTCAAGGTACCGCCCTATTCGAACGGTACTTGTTCTTCCCTAACAACAGAGCTTTACGATCCGAAAACCTTCATCACTCACGCGGCGTTGCTCCGTCAGACTTTCGTCCATTGCGGAAGATTCCCTACTGCTGCCTCCCGTAGGAGTCTGGGCCGTGTCTCAGTCCCAGTGTGGCCGATCACCCTCTCAGGTCGGCTACGCATCGTCGCCTTGGTGAGCCGTTACCTCACCAACTAGCTAATGCGCCGCGGGTCCATCTGTAAGTGATAGCTAAAAGCCACCTTTCAACACTTCCTCATGCGAGGAAATGAGTTATCCGGTATTAGCCCCGGTTTCCCGGAGTTATCCCAGTCTTACAGGCAGGTTACCCACGTGTTACTCACCCGTCCGCCGCTGACTGATGGGAGCAAGCTCCCATCAGTCCGCTCGACTTGCATGTATTAGGCACGCCGCCAGCGTTCGTCCTGAGCCAGGATCAAACTCTCCGATAAAAGTTTGAATAGCTCTTTAAAAATAAATCTAGAATTAACGTTGACGTATTGTCTTGTTTTGTTCAGTTTTCAAGGTTCAATGTTTGTCGTTTCTGTTTGAAGCGACTTGACCATCATACCAAGAATGCAGTGTGTTTGTCAACAACTTTTTTCAAGATGTTTTCAATCCCTGTTCGAAGTTGTTATGTAACCGCTGCTCTCTTGCGACGGTTTTTAAAGTATATCAATCTATTAGATATACGTCAATACTTTCAAGAGAGTTTTTTGAAAGAAATTTAATCTTACTATTTTCTTCTATTCTTTTCTATGATTACACCACCCAACACTCAGCATAGACTCTTATATTCTCGAGACTCTAAGAACTTTCAACTAAAGCCCTCTGAGCAACTTTCTACTATATAGTGGAAACTATATTTGTTTAATTCCCTCCAGTAAAATTTCAAAACTAACAAAAAAACCCATTTTCATGCTCTACTAAGAGAATGAAAATGGGTTTAATTATTCATTAATCGATCTTGATGATGTTTTCGTCGTTACGGTTTACTTTACCTGACTTCTCGATTGTTACTTGCTGACCTTCTTTGAGGTTCGTGAAAACAATCGGTGTCATGATGGAAGGCGCGTTTTCTTTGATGTAGTCGAGATCTACTTCCAGTAATGGTTGACCTGCTTCTACCTGGTCCCCCTCTTTTACCAGCGCTTCGAATCCTTTACCTTCTAATTTAACCGTATCAATTCCAACATGGATCAGAACTTCACGGCCGGCTTTGGACTCAAGTCCGATGGCATGCTTCGTCGGGAATACGTTTACGACTTTACCTGTGATAGGAGAAACGATTGTTCCTTCTGTCGGTACGATCGCGAAACCGTCACCCATCATTTTTCCTGAGAATACCTGATCAGGAACTTCCGTGATGTCTTTGATTTCTCCAGTGATGGGAGCTACGAATTTTTCGTTCTTTTGTTCTTCAGTTGTTTGAAGTGCATCTGGGTTCACTTCTTCAATTTGTTGCTCAACTTCTTCATTTGCGCTTGTTTCTACTCTGCGTGGAGCTTTCCCACGGATGATGTCTTGCATTTGTGATTTGATCGTATCTGACTTAGGTCCGAAGATCGCTTGAATATTATCTCCGACTTCAAGTACTCCTGAAGCGCCTAATTTTTTCAGGCGATTCTTATCGACATTCTTCACATCATTGACAGAAACACGGAGACGAGTGATACATGCGTCTAAGTGAGCGATGTTTTCTTGTCCACCCATTGCTTCCAGGATATTATATGGAAGGTCCCCAGCTGAACTTGCCGGTGCTCCATCGTCATCTTCGTCTACATCTTCACGACCAGGAGTCATGAGATTGAACTTACGGATAGCGAAACGGAATCCGAAGTAGTAAATGACAGCAAAGACTGCCCCTACAGGAATAACGATCCATGCGTTTGTTTGGGGGTTGATTAGACCGAATAGGATATAGTCGATTAAACCACCTGAGAATGTCATACCGATTTTAACATCTAATAGATGCATGGTTAAGAAAGATAAACCGGCAAAGATAGTATGGATACCAAATAGTACTGGTGCTACGAATAAGAATGAGAATTCGATTGGTTCTGTGATACCTGTTAAGAAAGAAGTTAAAGCCGCCGAGCCCATGATACCGGCTACTACTGCTTTTCTTTCAGGCTTTGCTTCATGGTAGATCGCTAATGCCGCTGCCGGAAGACCGAACATCATGAATGGGAATTTACCAGTCATGAAGGTACCTGCAGTCAGATCTTGTACACCATCTTGAATCTGTTTCATGAAGATCGCCTGATCTCCACGAATAATGTTTCCTGCTTCTGAAGTATACGTACCGAACTCGAACCAGAATGGTGAGTAGAAAATATGGTGAAGTCCAAATGGTATAAGAGCACGTTCGATGACACCAAATATGAAAGCAGCAAATGCTCTGTTTTCACCAAGCATAAAGTTAGAAAATGCATTAAGGCCATTTTGGATCGGTGGCCAGATTAATAACATTAATAGTCCTAATACAACAGCAGAAGCTGCAGTTGCGATTGGAACAAATCGTTTACCTGCAAAGAATCCCAAGTATGAAGGGAGTTCGATTTGGAAGAAACGATTGTACATAGCCGCAGCGAGTATCCCGACGATAATACCGCCGAACACCCCGGTTTGAAGTGTAGGTATTCCGAGAACAAGTGCATAGGCAGGATCTACACCATCACCTGTTACATCTCCAATTCCTAATCCTTCAACCGTTCCCATTGTTACGTTCATAATCAAGAAACCAACGATAGCCGCTAAACCAGCTACCCCTTCACCACCAGCTAATCCGATGGCAACACCCACTGCGAATAACAGGGCTAAGTTTCCGAAGATAATTCCACCCGCTTGTTCCATGACGCTTGCGACCATTTCAACGCCGCCGTTTGAAAGGAATGGGGCAATTTCTAATAACGTCGGATTTTGCAATGCATTACCGAATGCAAGCAGAAGTCCGGCTGCTGGCAAGATAGCTACAGGCAGCATGAGGGCTTTACCGACTTTTTGTAAAACACCAAAAGCCTTTTTAAACATGAAGTTTCCTCCTTTTATTTCGTTCATTTTTTCAACTAATTAGATGATGATTGCAAACAAAAAAGGCATGAGAAAAGAGGATAATGAACGTATAAGGATAGACTACCCCAAATTATACGTTTCAATCATCTTCTTCACTCATGCCTGATCGTATCAGTAACACGTAAGAAAGATAAGTGCTTTATTTAACTTTACTTTGAATACGCTGCAAGTGCATGGTTAAATATACAGCCTCTGCATCGTAGACGGGTTTTTGTAATGTTTGCTGCATCATCTTGATCAGCTTCCAAGATAAATTATAGCAGAGAGGATATTCCTCTTTCAACAGTTTTGCAATTTTTTCTGGTTCTTCTACGCGTTCTTCCCTAAGTACCCGCTCTATCGTATATCGAATGTGGCGCACAAGCCTCATATAATCGACGCTTTCCTTATTGATCTTGACATCCAGTTGTTGTTCGATCATCGCGGTCAGGCGTCCAATCAACTGGGAGTGTTGATTCACTTCAGACAGATCTTTGTTCATCATGGCGCTATGGATATGAAGGGCAATAAATCCCACTTCCCCTTCCGGCAAATGAACATCTGTCATTTCATTGATCATACCAACCACTTCTCTGGCTATTTCGTATTCGAATGGATACAGCGTCCTCGTTTCTACCAGAAACGGATTGCGGATCTCCATCCCTCTCATCAATCGGTTAATCGCAAAAAGGATATGGTCGGTCAGGGCGATGTGAATATGCTCATTTAGAAAAGAGTTGGTTCTTTTTCTGATCAACTCGATGGCAGAAATAATGACGTTTGACATATCATCATTTAAGAAAGGAAGGAGGTTTTTGTACTGCTCCTGCTCTTTCTCTCCTTTTAAGACAAACATTTTTTCTGCAATATCATTCTGAATGGGGTCCCCTTTCTTACGGTTGAACCCTATCCCTTTCCCGATCAGTACGACTTCACCGTAGCTCTCGTGATCTGCGATTAATACATTGTTATTTAAAGCTTTTTTCACATTTAAAGTAGACATCGTCATTCTCCCTATAATTTCGACCATTTTCGACACTATCCGATTTCATGATTTTAACGAAAACCCTCACATTTTTCAATTCATACTTACTCTACACGTATATCTTCTCTAGACCTCCTCTCGTTTCCTCTATTTATGTTTCACTCTTTTCCGTTTAAAAATAAGAAAAAGCTGATCTGCGAGAGACCAGCTTAAAGGATGTTATGTTTTAAACTAAGAATATAAAATACAGAACGAAGATCACAAACAAGAAATACATGATCGGATGGATTTCCTTTACGCGACCTTTCATGATCATCGTAATAGGGTAAAAGATAAATCCGATGGCGATACCCGTAGCGATACTGTACGTTAATGGCATTGCCACGATCGTTAAGAATGCCGGCACAGCTACCTCAAACTTCTTCCAATCAATTTCACCCAGTGATGAAACCATCAATACCCCTACAATGATCAGTGCCGGTGCTGTCACTGCCGATGTAATGACGGCAAGCAGCGGGAAGAAGAAAATCGAGAGTAAGAATAAGACTGCCGTTACTACTGACGCAAATCCTGTTCTCGCTCCTGCCGCTACCCCTGCTGAAGATTCGATATAAGACGTAGTCGTTGAAGTCCCTAAGATTGCTCCTACTACTGTTGCACAAGAATCAGCAAATAAAGCTTTACCAGCGCGTGGTAATTTATTTTCCTTCATTAATCCTGCCTGATTGGCTACCGCTACAAGGGTACCAGCCGTATCAAAGAAATCAACGAATAAGAATGTTAGAATCACAACAAGCATTTGTATGGTGAAAATACTGCCTGCATCATTGAATAAAGGATCTAAGGCTGCCCCAAATGTCGGAGCAAGACTTGGTGCTGCGTCCACTACTTTTTCCGGTGTGTCGATTAACCCAACGATCATTCCGACGATTGCCGTAACAACCATCCCGATGAATATACCGCCTTTAACACCTCTTGTCATCAGAATGACGGTAATGATAATTCCGAAGATCGCAAGAAGAGTCGAACCATTCGTTAAATCTCCAAGACCCACTAAAACTGCATCATTGTTCACAATAATTCCTGCATTTTGAAACCCGATAAATGTGATAAAAAGTCCAATACCCGCTCCCACGGCATATTTCAATTCAGATGGGATTGAGTTAATAATTTTTTCCCGAATACCCGACAGTGTGAGTACGATGAAAATTAAACCTGAAATTAACACACCTGTCAACGCTGATTGCCACGGCACACCCATTGTCAATACTACTGTATATGCGAAGAATGCATTTAGTCCCATACCAGGAGCTAATGCTATTGGATATTTCGCAATCAGCCCCATAATCAAGGAACCAATGGCAGCCGCCAAAGCCGTAGCGACGAATACTGCACCGTAATCCATTCTCATGCTATCCGGAAGATCCGGTACCGATTGAAGGGTTAACGTCAATGGGTTGACGATCAGAATATAAGCCATTGAAAGAAACGTCGTTAATCCCCCGATGATTTCCCTTCTATAAGTCGTTCCTAACTGGTCAAACTGAAAGAAATTTTTCATTCTTGTACTCCTCCTATAGAGTCGTCGCAGAATCCAGCATTTCAATAAAAAAAGCCTCGAACTACCAGAGTTCAAGGCTTTGACTGTTAAGATCATGATGAATAGGTAAATGTAGACTTGTTCAACAGTCCTATTCTCAATCACCTCGTAGTCAAGCCATTTACGGTAGCTTGGTAGAAACGCTCGGGCCTTATTCCCGAAATTATACGACGTAATACTTTTATAATGTTTTGTTATGATTACAGTACTATTGTACCAACTCAAAACATGACCGTCAACATAAAATACGAACATTATTAATTAAAAATTATATTAATGTTCGTTTTATACACAAAATGACAGGCATTCCCGTTTTTTGTCGAATTCTAAGAATCCACCATCGACGGGAAATGCCTGTCACCTATCTGTACAAAAATCTATAAATTTCTATTCCCACTCAATCGTCGCAGGTGGCTTACTCGTCACATCATACACTACGCGGTTGATATGATCGACTTCGTTTACGATACGTGTTGAGATTTTCTCAAGTACATCCCAAGGAATACGGGCCCAGTCCGAAGTCATACCGTCAATGGATGTCACAGCACGGATTCCGATCGTATAGTCATACGTTCTGGCATCCCCCATCACTCCGACGCTTCGGATGTCAGGCAGAACCGTGAAGTATTGCCAAATGTCACGATCAAGTCCAGCTTTCTTGATTTCATCACGCAGGATATAATCTGACTCCCGAACGATTTCAAGCTTCTGCTCAGAAATTTCACCAAGCACACGAATTCCAAGACCCGGTCCAGGGAATGGTTGACGCCATACGATTTCATCAGGGATACCCAGCTCGGACCCTAATGCACGCACTTCGTCTTTAAATAATGTGTTCAATGGCTCAATAAGTGTGAACTGCATGTCTTCAGGCAGTCCACCGACATTGTGGTGAGATTTGATCGTCTGAGCAGTGGCTGTTCCACTTTCGATAATGTCTGTATATAAAGTACCTTGCGCAAGATACTCGATACCTTTAAGCTTAGTCGCTTCATCATCAAACACGTAAATAAATTCATTCCCGATGATTTTACGTTTTTGCTCAGGATCAGAAACACCTTTTAATTTATTTAAGAAACGGTCCTGTGCATCCACCTTAATGACATTCATATTAAAGCCGTCAGCGAAGGTTTTCATGACACTGTCTGCTTCACCTTTTCGAAGTAGGCCGTGATCGACGAAAATACATGTCAATTGATCACCGATTGCTTTATGGATCAATACAGCCACAACGGAAGAGTCTACTCCTCCACTTAATGCGCATAGAACCTTTTTATCTCCAACTGTTTGACGGATCTTCTCCATTTCGATTTCAATGAAATTCTCCATGGACCAGTCGCCTGTGCAGCCACACACTTCGAATACAAAGTTTTTCAGCATTTCATTCCCGTGCACTGAGTGACGTACCTCTGGATGGAATTGAACAGCATATAACCCTTTTTCTTCGTTACTCATGGAAGCAATCGGACAAGAAGGGTTCGTTGCGTTCACATTAAAGCCTGCAGGAGCTTCCACGACAAGATCTCCATGACTCATCCATACGACTTGCTCTTCCGGAAGGTTGGAGAATAACTTAGATTGTTTTTCAATATTGATGGCCGCTTTTCCGTATTCACGGTGCTTCGCGCGTTCCACTTTCCCGCCGAAGTGCATGGTCATAAGCTGCATACCGTAGCAGATTCCCAGAATCGGAATGTCCAAATCAAAAATGCGCTCATCGCAACGGAATGAGTCTTCACCGTAGACACTGTTCGGTCCCCCGGAGAATATGATCCCGGTTGGATTCAATTCCTGGATTTCTTCAAGGGTAACTGTATGCGGGTGGAGCTCACTATAGACACCAAACTCACGAATTCTTCGCGTGATTAATTGATTGTATTGACTTCCAAAGTCCAAAACGACGATCATTTCTTGATTGTGCAATTCTTCTTTACCAAGCATTCAGTTCACCTCATCAGTTTTTATGGGTCAGGACGGACTCCATCCTTATAATACCTGTTGTTGTTAGCATTCCTAAAAAAATAAAAAAAACCAGACTCCGCCTTAAAAAAAAGGCAGAATTCCAGTTTTTTGCATACAGGTATGTCAAATTAGAACACTGCCTTCATAGTCCAGTCATTTAAGGTGACCGGGTAGATACTTTCGAACCGTATTATCGAGGATATACGAAGGATGCTAACGAACGTTATTATGAATTTGACATCATTTTATACCTTGTTTTCAAAAGGGTCAACCAGTTGTCCTTTTAATTAAATTTTCCCATAATTCCCTCATCTTTGACCAATCTTCTTCCGCTGGCCTCTGACCATATAAAATACGTTCATAATTATTGGTCAGGCTTGTCATTTCATGGGTACCAAAGAATGAGTCAATATATCGCGAATAGGCCCTTAACGTTTGCCCGTCATCCATTTTCAGTCCATATCTCTCAAGCTGTTTGATTAAAGAAAGATAGGCTTCGGAAAACACGCCATCAGATGATTTTCTGCGATAGTAGAAAATCAGGACATACGGCATCCACCTTCTTCTTACAATGTATAATGCAATTCCCATGATAAGCAAGAGCATGAAGCCCATGACAAGCTTGCCCCAGTTTTCCACAAAGAATGTTTGAATATCATCCCAAAGCTTCGACAGAGAAAATCCGCTTCCAGCAGCTTTTGAATCATCCTCTTCAGGTTGAATCGGCTGTTTCGGTGTTTCCTCTTTCTCAGGAACAGGGACTTCGCTGTTATCCGACTCAGGTACATCCAGGTCATATTGATACGAAACGTTATTACTGAATCCAACAGTAGGCTCGAACGGCACCCATCCTACTTCCGGGAAGAATACCTCCACCCAGGAGTGAGCATTATTATTGGAAACCTCATAAAGCTTATACGTCGTATCCACCTGTCTACTGTATTCCCCTTCTGTATATCCCTTTGCCCATCTTGCCGGGATTCCAAGAGCCCGGACTAACACGACCATGGAAGTCGAGAAGTTATCACAGTACCCTCTCTGGGTTTCAAATAGGAACTGATCGACGTAATCCTGCCCTTCTTCAGGCACCGGCACGTCAAATTGATCGTACACATAAGCTTCTTTCGAAAAATAATTCTCGATCGCCCTTACTTTGTCATACCAATTATCTTCTTCCGATGTAATCTCAAAAGCCAAGTCCTTCACACGCTGGGGAGTCGTTTCGGGAAGTTGTGTATAGCGGTCCACAAATTCAGGAGTCTGCATGATTTCCTGACTTTCGTTCGCTGCTTTCATCTTCTTCTGAGAATAGGAAGGAGAGCGATAGGAAAGTTCATATTCCTCTAACTTTACGGTCTCGTCTTCCCCTTCATAACTTGTAACCTTCTCGTTAACGGGATCAAAGGAGAAATAGCCTTCTTCATTTCCGATTATTCTTTCTATCCCATAAGGATAGACAACATGAGAATAGGTTCGTTCCACCATCACCCTCTCTGTTTCCACTTCCCGTTCCCCATCCGGTTCGTTTGTTGTGAAGGGAACCATTTCTTCTGAGTCAAAAGGGGTGGCAGCCTGCTGGTCATCAGGAATGGATTGCTCCCAGCCCTTGCCTGTATATAGATCCTTCGTTTCAATTCTCCAATAGTGTTCTCTCGTTACTTCAGCATTAAAAATGACTGTAGGATCACCGACAAAGGGACCCCCAAGCTGAGAATCATCTGCATCATAACCTACTTTGTTCACGCCACTGCCCCCGGCTCCCTCTGCAAAGGATTGAATATAAGGAACCGGATCCGGCCAGATAGGATCTGACTTAGGCGCCGCAAAAGCAACAACCGAACTTACTCCAAGCATAACCGTAAGCGGCACGATCCAGCGGTGCCTGCTCATCTTGGATCCCAGAAGATTCTCCCTTTGAACCAAACGTTCGAGAGCCAACAGACCCATTAACAGAAAGCCGAAAATGACCACTCGGATAATCGCCCGATCACCTTCATAAATCGTGAACGTATCTATCAGACAAATATAGGTCACGGTCATCACATAAAAGAGGAGAATCGTCTTTCTGACAGATAACCAGTAATAAAGCAAATACGTCATCAGCCATAGTAAAATAAAGAACAACAAGCTTCTGTACTCGAACGAAAGACTTGGCCATTCACGCCCGACTGTCAAACCGATATTCAGCCATAGGTCACCCCCAAACTTCTCTAACCATGTAAAGGTAATAAAAGAGCCTGAATAATACAATCCATGTAACGCAAACAAAATAAAGAATAGCTTAACTGCCGCTGTCAGGAAATAGTGAATCCTGAAATAGGACAGGACAAGTGATAAAGCAATAAATACTACAAAATACGTCAAACTCCCTGTATCCGTCACTACCTGAAGAGGCTTCAGCCATTCCCAAAGAAGCAAAAACCCAAACAGGTAGATCATGATCGTAAAGAATCGGTGTTTAGGTGATTCATGACTCATGCTCGTTTCACCTCCACAAAAGCAGAAGAAAAGTCATCTTCGTAGCATACCTTCAGCCGGATACCACGGGACGAGGCGTAAGCTTTCAACGATTTCTCCTCGGCCGTATAGGCGTCCCCTTTACGCTTCACCAAAAAGATCATAACGGAACTGTTCCGCTTCGCATACTGATTCACACTCATGATCATCTTTTTTGAAACAGACGAGGTGACAAACAGCACAGCTGCGGATTGGGAGTAGTTCAACCCTTCCCCCTGCAGTACTTTTCCTAAAGCGTAAGGGCTATCCTGTCTGACCTTCGCCAGATGATAGAATAGCTGACTTTGATGTTCTTCACCGCCGCGAATCGGAAAAGATACATGATCTTCCCCTATCGAGACAAGTCCAACTTGCGCCCCTTTTTTCAATATGGAACGAATCATCGAGGCCGACAATGTCACCATCGATTCAAAGGCAGGAGAATCTTCCCGATCCAATACGATCAGCACATCGTGGGATTGACGTTCCTCAAACTCCTTCGTCATCAGTTCATTGGTTCTGGCAAAGGTCTTCCAATGAATCCACGAAAAGCGATCCCCCGGTTGATATTCACGTATACCCGTTGCCATGGTCGTGTCCTTCTGAATCTTCACATTCGAAGTGGTCATCCCTTGATCATAACGATTTTCCAGGGGCCTGTAGGGAACATCGACGAACGCCGGATATACCAGAAGCTTATTGGTACAATCAATGGATGCTTCCTTTTCGAATATGCCGAAGAAATCGCCCGCACGGAGTCGGACAGCAGAGAAAACATGCTCTCCACGGGGCAGTTCTTCTATGTAATACGTGAGCTTGATTCGTTTTCTGAACCCGGGGTGAATCATCGCTTTCGCCTTTTGAAAACTGGAATGGTGAAAAACGGAATCTGTTACCACATCCTCTAACACCATATAAAATAAAGGAAATGGAATCTTTCGTGAAAGGGTAATCGTCACCTTCAACTCATCCCCCGCTTTGTACTCATTTGATTCGAAACTCCTCTCTACATAAAACCCAGAAAGAGGATATAAGAATACAGAGGCAGCATAAAGGGCGAATGGCAGAAAGCTATAAAATAAAAACCAGCTGACAAATCCCCCCTGGAACATCGCGTAAGAAAACGAGATCCCCACTAAAATGAGCAGCAGAAGAAACTTCCCCAATGGTTTAAGAAATTGAAGTTTCGTCTTCATCCTATCTCACAAGCCTTTGTACGGGAACCGGGATACGCGCCATCACTCTTTCCACTACTTCTTCCGGAGTGATACCTTCATATCTCGCTTCAGATTTCATAATGATCCTGTGAGAGAAAACAAAAGGTGCCAGATACTGAACGTCATCGGGAACCACATAATCCCTGCCCCTTAAAAAGGCATATGCCTGACATGCCTTCATCAACGCGATCGATCCACGTGGACTCGCCCCCAAGTAAACATTGGCATGAATCCTTGTACGATTCGCAATTTCCACAATGTATTTCTTGATCGTGTCATCGACCAATACATCTTTCACTTCCCCTTGAATATATCTCAATTCCTCCAAGGTCATGACAGGCTCCAACTCATCGATCGGCGGGTTTTTCTGAGCGCGATGAAGAACTTCCATCTCTTCTTCCGGTTCAGGATACCCCATTTTCATCTTTAATAAAAAGCGGTCTAGCTGCGCTTCCGGTAGAGGATAGGTCCCTTCATACTCAATCGGATTCTGAGTCGCCATAACGAAGAAAGGTTTATCAAGCTTCCGTGTCATCCCGTCGATCGTCACGCTGCTCTCTTCCATGCCCTCAAGTAGTGCGGACTGGGTCTTCGGTGACGTACGGTTAATTTCATCCGCGAGAATAATATTCCCCATGATCGGTCCCGGTCTGAATGTGAATTCCATTTCCTTCGGGTTATAAATCGACACCCCAATCACATCCGAAGGCAATAAATCCGGCGTGAACTGAATGCGCTTAAAGCTCGCCCCCACCGATTTCGCCAGTGCACGGACCATCATCGTTTTCCCCACACCGGGAACATCCTCAAGCAATACATGCCCACCAGCCAGAAGTGAAACGACACTCAGTTCCGCTACCTTCCTCTTTCCGATCATGACTTTTTCTATATTATCAATAATACTTTGCAGTTTCGGGTTTACCATTTCATATGACATCTTACCCCTCCTGGATACATCAATATCGTCCTTAACTATTATTACTTTCGTTTAAAAAGTCGAAAATCCTCTATAAATTGGCAAATTAATATAGAAATTTTAGGGATTTGGTAGGATATAAGAACTCGCGAGTCTGTCACAGTCTGTTTCTGTCGAATGGCGAAGAACGCAGTCAAATAAAAAAGCCAACCCCGCACACGCTGAGAGTTGGCTTCATTCCATTCTTATTTCCAAAAATCATCAAACACCGTTACAGGCAGATGACGTTTATGCTGTGTTTTCAGGTAATGACCTTCAATAGCTTTCTTTGCTTCAAGAGGCACTTCTTTTCCTTCCAGATAATCGTCCAGCTGATCGTAAGTGACACCAAGGGCCTCTTCATCCGGAATTTGCGGACGGTCTTCTTCAAGGTCTGCCGTCGGTTTCTTATTGTACAAGTGTTCCGGACAGCCGAGTTCCATTAAGAGCTTCTTCCCTTGTCGTTTGTTCAGACGGAAGAGGGGAACGAGGTCTGCCGCTCCATCACCGTACTTCGTATAAAAGCCGGTAACCGCTTCAGCGGAATGATCGGTACCCAGGACAACACCATCCTTCATGGCCGCAATGGCGAATTGAACTTTCATCCGTTCACGTGCCTTTTCGTTTCCTTTTACAAAGTCGGAAAGTTCGATGCCGTTTTTCTTCAGAGTTTCGACGCTGGCATCGACTGCCGGCTGGACATTCACAGTCAAAGAAACGGTCGGGTTAATGAATTCCACTGCATCAATGGCGTCCTCAGCATCTCCCTGCTCCCCGTAAGGAAGTCTCACTGCGTAAAAAGCATAATCCGCTGACCCGGATTCCTCGTTCATCTCGTTGATTGCCATCTGTGCAAGTTTTCCTAATAAAGTGGAATCCTGACCACCTGAAATGCCAAGGACCAAGCTTTTCAAAAATGAATGTTTTTTCAAGTACGATTTCATAAAATCAACACTGCGGCGTATTTCTCCCTGCGGGTTGATTTCCGGGGTTACCATCATTTCTTCTACAATTTGTTTTTGAAGAGAATCCATGTTTTCACACTCCATTTAGGTTTTATCATAATTTCTGGATCTGATTAATTTACCCATCTTTTATAGGGATTACATCGTTTTGTTGAATTTCTCTTTTACATCCGCCTTTACCTTTTGAATCAGATTCATTTTGTTCGTCCAGCATTCTTCACTTAAATCCACGGGATATCCCTCTGGGTTCATGGAACGTTTATACTCGTCCCACAACAGGTCGAGATTTTCATTCACAAAGGATCTCATTGATTCAAGTGACGGAGATATATAAACCAGCTCCCCATCTTTAAAAATATCCTCGTGGAGCTCCCTCGCTTCAAAGTTAGTGATGAATTTACTAATGTAGGTATGCACAGGATGAAACATTTTCAGACGGCTTTCATTTTGAGGATTTTCATGCTCCAGGGCAATATATTCCCCTTCTGATTTATGATTAACCGTATTGATGATACGATAAACCTTTTTGAGTCCAGGAGTTGAAACCTTCTCGGCATTACTCGATATTTTAATCGTATCTTCCATTTCCCCCGACTCATTTTCGATGGAAGCGAGTTTATATACAGCTCCTAATGCAGGTTGATCATAGGCAGTTATCAGCTTCGTCCCCACACCCCATACATCAATCCGGGCTCCTTGGGCTTTTAAATTCAGAATCGTATATTCATCCAGGTCATTTGACGCAATGATCTTTGTTTCGGTAAAACCTGCTTCATCAAGCATTTTACGGGCTTTCTTGGATAAGTAAGCCATATCACCGCTGTCCAAACGAATACCCTTGAAATGAATCCGGTCACCGAGCTCTTTTGCTACCTGGATGGCCGTGGGTACACCTGATTTCAATGTGTCGTAGGTATCCACTAAAAACACACAGTCCTTATGGCTCTCAGCGTATTTATGGAAGGCTTGATAGTCATCCTGATAAGCCTGAACCATTGAATGGGCATGGGTGCCTGATACCGGCATCCCAAATAACTTACCCGCCCGAACATTACTCGTCGCATCAAAGCCGCCAATATAAGCTGCCCGCGTCCCCCAAATGGCTGCATCCAGTTCATGGGCCCGTCTCGTACCAAACTCCATCACGACTTCATCCTGGACCACTTGCTTAATTCGATTCGCCTTCGTCGCAATCAGGGTTTGATAGTTCACGATATTTAAGATCGCCGTCTCCAGTAACTGAGCTTGAGCCAAGGGAGCCTCCACACGGATAAGAGGTACATTCCCGAACGCAATCTCCCCTTCCTGCATCGAACGGATCGTCCCCGTAAATCGAAGGTCCGCCAAGTACTGAAGGAATTCCTCTTCATAACCCAATTCCCTTAAATACTCAATATCACTCTCAGAGAAATGAAACTTTTTCACATATTCAATGATCCGTTCAAGCCCGGCAAAAACCGCATATCCATTCCCAAAAGGCAGCTTTCGAAAGAACACTTCAAAAACAGCCTTTCGATTATGGAAATCATCATCCCAATACGCCTTCGTCATATTAATCTGATACAAATCTGTATGTAAAGCCAAACTATCATCCGCATAGTGCGTCATGTATTTCTCTCCTTTAAGCTGTTGCCATTTGTCGAACAGTTTGTGTCTTTTCTATTTTAACCAATTTTGGGTGGGATATCGAATGTTTAGGGTTGAAAGGAACTGACATTAGGTGCGTGTCAGTTCTTTTATATACATGACATTTGATTTAAACAAACGTTTGATTAAATTCAATTTCCCCGTAACTCTTCTGGTTCTTCTGCATTTTGTAGAAGGTCGAGTATTTTGGATGCAATCTCCTCTTCCATTTCGAGCTCCTCATTTGTAAAGCGTATTTTGTGAATGACTTCGTCCATCCCCCTCTCCCTAAGGGCCTCTCTCTCAAAATAACCACCAATATTTTTTCTTATGAAGTATTGCAATTCGACATAAAGGTCCAGTCCTTCAGGATGAATGTCATAAATAATCTCAACCTCTTTAAACTTTTCCTTAAACTCATCAGGGGGGTAAAACTCCAGCTCATGTACAAGTGGAACCGAACGCTTTGATAACATGGGATAAAGAGGATGATTGAGAATCCGTTTATCAATGACGAATCTCCCACCAAAACCAGAATAATAAATGACCTCTTCCCGATTTGTTTTCAATAATCCCAATCGTTCAATTAGGACTTTATTTACTTTCGTCATGATCGGATGAGGGTTCACGTTGATAAAATCAAGATCACGGGGATCTAATTTATACGCAATGTCTACATCGGTTTGAATCCAGCACTGGCGCTTTCCCATATTATGAGGGACGTACAGGGGAACTGTCATTGAAAAGGGCACGGTCACCTCATCTGTATTTCTTTGTTCCTCGGTTAACCTCATTTCCACCGAGTGTAAAGGCAGGTTACTAATATGGTCATCCACCGTCATAAACTGCTGCATAAGGGAAACCTTGATGCGCTCAACCTTTTGTAACCCTTTTTTGCTTCTCAGTTCAACCTCCCCCACCAACTCTTCACCCGGTATAATCTCATCCTTAGGCAAAATGGTATCCACCAATATCGATCCTATGGTTCTGGTGATTTTCTTCTTGAATTTAGCTTTATTTAAGGCTTTTTTGTGTTTGTTCAGCATTTATGGTCTCCCCCTTTATTTTTACGAATATAGCATAAAAAAACGCGATGAGTAGAATCTTCTAAAGTACCTAAATACGATCTATATGTAGACAAGCTTGATATGAATTACAACTTACTCGTGGGATATTAGATTGATTTCGACATTATAGCTTTCGGATTCTTCAAAAAAGCAGGCAAAGTTATTTGCAGTAGAGCCGACATTAAATATAGCACTGAGCCATATGAAATATTCTTATTAAAATCATTTGCATTTCCGATAATGATAAACATTGGACCAACAGTTATGCAGATAAAGACTACAATATGAAAGGCCACGCTAAACCTATTTTCGAAAGTCTTTGAAAAGGCTTGAAAAATATTCTCCTTTAAGAGAGTTGTAATGATAAAGCCCGCTACCCAAATCCCTAATAAGATAAACCAAATGGAATTTCCTTCTTGCCAGAAGTATTTAATAAGCGGCTGGGCAAACAAAAAGGAAAGACTAAAAACCAAACAATAGCTTTGAATAGAAAAATACCTCACTTTAAGTTCCACTAGTCTCCAAGAAACCACAATAATGATGACTAATATGCTAGACACAACACTGTTCATTATAAATTGTGGAGTATACCATTCTGGTAAAGCACTAAATAAGAATGTAACAATCATTATAGAAACCGTTACATGTAGAATCCTGCTTTCTTTAAAAGAAAGGTTGTTTTTCTCATCCAATAGTATCACCCAATCTCGATTTCAATTTATCTCCTAGCTCTTTTTCAAATTTTCTTTGCCGAATTCCCTATATATTCAGATGCTTTTGTTTATCCTGTTCGAATACAACTAACCACACATCTCACCTGAATTTAAATAATGACTTAGCTAAATGAGCCTAACATTATACTACCTCTTAAGAAACAGCCATTTTAATAGTTATATGATTTTTATATCTTCAAACCTTCACTTCCCATTAACCCCCATAATTTTATTAACGAACGACACCCCTTAATGTTTCATAATTGCATTGAAACAAGACTAAAGACCTCCATATGTTCATTATCACAGAACTAATGGCCTAGTCATTATAAAAGGTTATTTCCCTTATCTAAAGGAAAATAACCTTTTAATTCCAACTTTATACATTTTTGTAATTATTAATAAATTAAATTGCTAGTTATTTCATTGATTAGTTTTCATGTCATTTTCACCCAATGAAAAGGTTATCAACTATAACTGATTCACCAACGTCTTGAGAAGCTCTTCCCTACTCATAACAGCTTCTCCCCCACCTTGTACGAACGATTCCTTTCCCCCGCCTTTCCCGTTGATCAACGGGAAGACCTTTTGCGCGACCTCTCTTAGGTTGACGCTAGGTGAGGAACCCTTCGCCGCTACGAGCTGGAGCTTTTGATCATTTTGTACAACCAATAACACAATCGTTTCTTCTCTCTTAGCGACGATATGTTGTGCGATTTTTTGAAGCTCTTGGATGGAGCGGTCCGAGTAAGCTTTTTTGATTAATGTATAGCCTTCTTGTGAAGTTCCCTCCCCAAGTAATCCTTGTGCTTCATACGTCAACAGTACCTCTTTCAACCCTTCCAATGCTTTCTCTTGTTCTTTTTGCTTTGCCAGCAGTCGCTCTACAGCCGGTACCATGTTTTCTTCTGGAGCCTGCAACAGACGCGTCATCACTTTCAGAATTCCACTCTTACCGTGTAATTGATTCAGTACCCGGTCCCCGCATACAAACTGCAATCGGATATGGCCTTTATGCTTCTCCCAATCAAGGATCTTGATTGACCCGACTTCGCTCGTGGAACGTGGATGGGTCCCGCCGCATCCGTTGTAATCGAAGTCCGGGATGATGACGAGCCGAATCTCGTCTGTGACTGAAGGCTGCTTTCGAAGCGGATATTCGAATAGTTCCGCTTCCGCCACCCACTTCGTCTCAATCTGCCTCGCTTCCCTAATGATCCGGTTGGCCAGTTCCTCTGCTTTCAGAGCATCTGAGTTGCTAATGTCACTAACGTCTAAGTCGATGGTCAAGAACTCTTTCCCGAGGTGAAAGCTGATCGTCTCATATCCTAATGTTTCGGCAAATGCGGCAGACAGGATATGCTGACCGGCGTGCTGCTGCATATGATCAAAGCGGCGCTCCCAATCAATCTGTCCCTCAAAGACCCCTGAGATATCCCCGAACGGCGCTTCTATGTAATGACGGATCTCTCCGTTCACTTCTTCCACATTGATAACCCGCTTGTCCTTTAAAGTTCCTGTATCATGGGGCTGGCCACCGCCTGTTGGATAGAAAGCCGTTTGTTCTAATACGACGTACCAGCCTGAATCATCCTGCTGTTGATCTTGTATGGATGTTTGAAAGGTTTTCATATAGGCGTCTTGATAGTATTGTTTGACTGTCATCGGTAACCCTCTTTCTGAACTGTTCTACCCATACTTTATCATAATAAGAATGGATCGAACCATTTCAGTCCCTTTGGTTCTTCTCAATGGAAATTGGTACCGTCCCCACTTGTTCCCAGGGGATTTCCCATCGCCTTTCGAATTCTTCCTTTGCCCGTTCGTCTCCTTCAATGACCCGTTCTACCAGCGTTCTTAATTTCATGGTTGAATAATTCACGTTATCACCTGCTTTGGTTTAGTTAGAAAGTAGAAGTCACATGGAGCATACGTAAATAGTTCCATTACGGATGTCTTTTTATCATACTTTTTACCTATCAGGCGAATTTCTAAACTCGTCAACTCTCTCGGAACGCAAAAAAAGTGGTCACTCCCTAAGGAATGACCACTTTCATCTGGATAACTCCAGGAATAGGAGGATGATATGATTACATCATGCCGCCCATTCCACCCATGCCGCCCATACCGGACATATCCGGCATGCCGCCGCCTTCTTCAGGAATGTCCGCTACTACTGCTTCAGTAGTCAGGAACATCCACGGCTTAAGGGGTTAGAATATCTATGTATATATAGTTAGAAGTAGCCACACTACTTCCTACGTTTAAAATGATATTCTAAGTATAAAGTAGTTGTTGTTCGTTGTAAAGCAGTGCATTCCTATAAGATTAACTTTCCCTCGTATATTTCCTTAGATATAAATTGATTTTATTTATCCTTGTACCATTAGTGCATCATATTTAATAAACGGATTAATTTCCATTATGTAGTATAATTAAAGTATGAATTTTCACGACAAGGGGCGAACGTATTACATGGTTGTTTTATATACAATTCTTACGGTGTTTGGTTTAATCGTAATTGGCTTCATAAAGGAATTAATGAGTTTTCTTAAGTTTGATAGAGACCTAGTTTTCTTACGCGACTACAATAATAAATACGTGACTTATTTAAATAAGTACCTCAGCAAACATACTATTTCAGATGAAGAAAGCCAACTACACTCGGAATTAATAAGTAAGTCGCCTAAGGCACAACGCTTGTTAGGACGTGATGGCTTAATTGGTTACAAACCGGCTGGGGCTGGCTATATGTACAACAACTATCAAATTTTAATCAATACCGTTCAAGCATTACGTAACCCTTCACTAATGTCAGAAGAATTTAGTTGGGTAAACAACATACTTATTATGAAAATGGCAACCTATAACGATATTATGGACGAAATTAAAAGTGATATGAAGAATCCCCTTGTCCTCCTTAGAGAAGGCGTTCAATTCTTTGTTACTCTTCCTATAATGCTACTCTATTGGACGGGGATAACCAATTACACAACTAGTTATAAGTGGTCAAATAACATATTTGTAAAGTTACTTAGTTTAGGAATCCTTCTTATCGGTTTTATTTCTTCAATAATCACAATCGTACTTGGTTGGGAACAATTTAAGGGCTATTTCGAAAAGTTTCTATAAACAATAAAGGACGTTACCCGTTATGGATATCGTCCTTTTGTTATTATTCTTCATATTCCTTTACCATAAAATATTGTACGTTTGCTTTCACAAGTACTAAATCGTCAGTAAGTGCAAGTACGGGGCTATCTCCACCATCTTCAAACTGATTCTTAATCTTATTCCTTGCACGGATTAGAGAAGATTCTTCTATTATATGTCCAATTTCTCCGTTTATTAGATGGAATGTCACCTCATATTTTTTCTTCACTCTTTTCCTCCTCTTTATTGGTTTGACCTTATATTTAGATTATCTTTTATTTCATCCCATTCTTGTGAAAGTTCAGAGTTAATCTTATTGAATATTTCCGTATCTTGTTTTACACCTGAATACGCCTTTGCGGATTCATATTTAACAAAACAATCAAGCAGTTTTGCGGTTAATCTTTCATCATTCTCAGGTGACTGCTTATGAAACAAAAATATATCATGTAAACTATCAAAAATTACTTTGTTCTTATAGTGCAAAACTTCAAGTCTTATATATGCCGGAATGAGAGTGCTTGCAAACAGGGTTTGTGCGAGAATAGAGATTAATTCCATTTCAGTGGTTCTAAACATTAGTGCTACAACAAAAACGAAAACAAATAAAACCACTTTGATTCGTTCCCTCTTTGCCATTTCAAGTGTAACTCTTTCCGCGAACAAGGAATCTTCAAAAATATTTGCCCCTAACTTCAATAATGAAGGTTCTAGTTCATTATTGTAATACTTATTAGTTCTTTCATTATCTAAAGGGACATTAAATGAGTTCGTTAACAAATGAACTCTTCTTTTGTCTTCTACCTTTGGGATTTCGAAAATGCTTAAATAATTATCAATAACAAAGTAGGTTATCGTAGTAAGAGTAAAAACGAATAACAACGTGTTCTTCGCCGTTAGGTATTCATCTACGAAAAATACTGCAATAGATAATGCTGCGTTCACCCAAAATAATATAGAGGTTGAAGTATTTAACTTTTCAATGTTTTTATAATGTCTATCCAATGAATCATAACGTTCACTCATATGTTCACCTAAATCTCCGGAAAAAGTTTCTTTATTTCTTTCAAGGCTAATGCATTATAATCATTAGCTTCATAACTCTTACAATTGCTAACTATTTCTTTTGCCCGGGTTAACTTATCTTTAAAGGTTTGTGAATCATTCCAACTTGCTGAAAGACCCTCAATGACATCATACACATATTCTTTTGTTGAGGATTTAGAGTAATAATTGTATCTATCCACTAACCACGTTTCCAACAAGTAAGAAGAATAATGATGACTTAACTTATTAGTATTCCAGTATTTCATTAATCTGACCACTGGCTTTAATCTATAATTGTTATTTACATTAGCAGTGATTAACTTTTGATTAAATCCTTTAGGGTCGGTTGACATCCAATCAGTTAGTAAGCTTGTTTTTGAAGGTATGGACAAGTACCCCCAATTATCTTGGACTGCAGGAACTAACTCAAACTTAATATGATTTAGTTCTAAGACCATAGTTGGACTGTCCCTGTAAATCTCAGATTTAGAATAATATTTGTTCATGAAATTCCTAAGATAGTTTAATAGTGTCTCTGGTTTATAGCCATTCGGATTTTTAAATACTACCATATAATCTACATCTGATTTTGAATCTACATTTCTAGGAAGGATTGTACCTCTTGTGTTTGAACCAAATTGAAAATGATTATGCAATTCACCGTTATTAAAATACCAATTTAGACGTTGTGACAAGGTTGCAATAGAGGTTTTAATATTTGCATTTTCAGTTGTTGAAAGAACAAGTTCACTAGATAATGTTGAAAGATAATTGTTTACAGACAAATCATAGTCCCCCTAGTTTCTTAATCAAATACTATTATACTACAATTTGTTAAATATTGGACTATGTTCTCTTATTTGGGTATTCTGCTGGTTTTATATGCAAAAAAAGACGGGGAATCCGTTAAGATTCTCCCGTCTTACGTTTCTTATAACGACAAATTGAATCGCTAGTATGGTATTAGTATTCATTTGTTATTTCTCCTTTGTAGAAGCCCTATCTGACGGGCTTTCCAACGCTTTAAATTGTCGTTTAGATACTCTTTTATTAACGTTTTTCATTGTACTTCCTATGTGTTTTCTTACGAGATTATTCACGACAACTATTGGAACAAAACTTACTAGCACTTGAACTTGGTTTAAATGCTTTTCCGCAATTCTTACAACCTTTGTAGCTGAACAAAATAGAATCTCCCTTCTGCTTCGGGTCTACGTAATTATTATAATAATCGCATTGTATATCTTCTTCGGGTATCTCGTGCCCTTTATAAGTAAAGCCCGACACTAACGGACATTCAGTGTCCCTTAATAAACATAATCCGTCTTTATAGTTTGCACATTCATTTTTTACCTTCTGTTTACGATTCATTTTAACCAATCCCCTTTTTGTTTTGATAAATAGGGTTCAACTTTTAGGTAAAAAAAAGGCATGAACCGAAGTTCACACCTTAAACAATTTCCCTATATTATCCCCCTGCCGTATTCTCGTAGTATGTAGAGGAGTAACGGCATATGTACAAGAAAGGCGGAATTAACCGCCCGTTCCCTCTTATACTTCTAAGTTTAATACTACGTCTGCCGTACCTACGCCACTTACCGCGTACCCTACTTCGACTTCTTCTGAATCCATTCTACGTTGTGTAACGAATTGGAAAGGGTGTAAGCCGTCTGCATTAACGTTAACTACCTCTTTGCCGTCTGTCGTGATTGTAAGTGTCTCTCCTGCAGTTAGATTAGCGACGTCAAGCGTCCCATTAACTCGAAGCCCATTAGCCCCCGATTTTAGAGTAGTTGCGTTCTCTAAAACAAATACCCCTTGTCCTTCTAGTTTAGATTGTACGTTTAATAGTTTAGCCATTTTATAGCCCTCCATTTATATAAGTACGGGTTATTTCCCCGCCCGCTTGAATTGTTTGTTATGTGCTTCATTGATTTGTTTAGCCGAGGAAGGCTTGTAAGGTTTCGGCTTACGCTTAATTCCCTTTTGAAGCCCTCCAATGCTTTTATTCTTCATTATTTATCTTCCTCCTTAACGTCATTAGGATTGATTTCTACTTCCTCCTGACGTTGGGTAGAATCTTCATTGTAACCGTTCATTAACATTTCAATAGGTGATAGCCTACGTTGGTTCTTATCGCCCTTCTTAATGGTTTTTATCTCTTCCCCGCCGTCTTGGTCCCTCTCGGTTACGTTGTATCCATCCATCATCTTTTCAATAGCTGACTTTTTCATTATTATTTATCCCCTTTCAATAGTTCTTTTCGAATGTTGCGAAGTGCTTCCACGTCGTCGATATTCTGAATATGCTTAACGAATAAATCTATAATAGATACCTTTATACCGTCTACTAATTGTCCATATGCCATTTCATTTTCATTTACCTTTTTCATTGTTAAAATCTCCCCTTTAATTAAAATATGTTATGAAATGCGGTGATAATAAAAAGCGTCCACAATACATAGTGAACGCCTCTTGTTCTTCTCTCCTGCCGTGCTAGTTCCTTTTCTAACTTCAAAACTAAGTGAGTGAAATTACTTCTTGAAAATGTCTTTGTTCTTCTCGATTTCGAAACTTAGCTTTCCTTCCATGAAAGCGTCCCTATGTTCTTCGGGTGTGATAGCAGGTGTATAACGCCCGTCTACTTGGTGACGTTGTGTAAACATAACCTTATGGTGTTCTCTAGGGTCGATTCCTCGTAATCCTACGCGTTGTTCAATGTCTCGGAACATTCTCCAATACTCGCGGTCAAACTCTCCGTGTTTCTTCTTATACTCGATAACCGTTTCAAGGTATTCGATTTTGGATTTATTCATACGTTCAAAGAGTTCTTTGAAGTCCTCGCCCTTGTCGGCTACAAACTGCCTACGTTCTTTGTCTACGTCCGCCTTTGCCTTCTCTAATTCGTGCTTAACTGCCCCGTCGATTAACGATAATTGTTCATGGGCTTCTCTTAGTTCATCTTGTGCTTTCACTAGGTCGTTAGCTAGTTTCTTAGAAGGTTCTCCACCCTCTAGTACCGCCTTAGAGAAGTCGTCTTGTTTCGCTTGATACAAATGATTAACTTCTCCTTGAAGCGTCTCTATGCGTCCTTGTAGCTTTTCCTTGCGTTTCTCCGCGTTGTCCATTAGCTTATTTACCTTTTTGATTATATCGCCTTTGAATAGTTTCATTATTTCATTTCCTCCTTAGTATTTTGTTCGATAATTTCTACAGTGTTTCTAGGGAAAACTAGTGATAACATTCTTTCTAGGTCGCGTATCTCCCGTTCAATGGACGGTAACGCGTTGTATATGTCCTCTATTTCTACCGTAGCAATATAAAGGGATTCCAATTCCTCTTTAGTGCGATATTCCTTCTTCATCATGCGGACATATGTCCCGCGTGTTGAAGTCTCCTTACGTACCAATAACTCTAATAGATGATTACGCGTGTCCTTCTTTATTTCTAACGTAGATATAATAGCGTCGTATCTGCGTTTCAAATTCTTTAATTGTGATTGAACATACTCGCCGTTGAATTTGCTTAGGCTTGGCGGATTCATGTTGTAATCAATGTACTTTCTGAATGGTTCAATCTTTTCTATTTTCCTGCCGTGTACTTGCTTCTTTTTAGCCATCTATGAACCTCTCCTTTTGAACAATATTTTTCAAGTCTACTTAACTCGTTTAATTGGTCTATCTGCTTCTGCTACCGTTTCTTCTAATCGCTTCCGAATCTCGTCTAAACGTTCTTTAGAGATTGGCGAATCTGAAGCCTTGCGTTCCTCGGTGACAATCTCTTTCTTTTCGGGTGCTAGTATTCCGTGTATCTTTGCATATAATTCGAGGTGTTTATAACTATTTTTTGCCACGCCTTCTTTCAACTTTTGATAGAACATTGGTTTATCATTTTTACTTAATTCCTTCATATACTCATCGTATATCTGTCCACCGTGGTTAGTGTTCTTCCATTGGGAAAGCGTCTTTCGATTAATTCCTTTATCCTTGGCGACTGTTTCCATGTTCTCTCCGTCCAATGAACGTTTAAAAAATTCTTTTAGGATACTGATTTGTCTAGCATCTAATCTTGCGTCTTTCTTCATCTTTTTTATTCCTCCATTTCTTTAATGTTTTCCGTTAGAATCATAATCGCTGCTAATTGTTGGTCGGTGTATCCTAGCTTCTGAAGTTCTCGCAATATACGAAAATGGTTTCTATATGTTAGTCCTGCTTCCTGGCGTTCAATCTTGCTTGTGTAATCCAATGATAATCCGACGTTTTCCGCGAACTCCTTAATTTTCACACCTTTGATTAATCTTGCTACTCGTACGGCTTTACCCGTGATTTTAAATTCCTCCATTTTATTAGCCCCCTTTCCATTGATTTTTATATAAGTTAGTAAATAATATATTTTTGTGTTTTTTGTTACCTCCAAGAGTAAAAGAAAGAAGGCGGGATTTCGATTTGTCCCGCCTTCTCACTCAAAAGGAGATTATCATAATCAAGTGCCTAAGCACTCCGCAGAAAAAAGCTATAAGGAAACTATAATATTTCCTTATGGTTTATAAGACAAAGCAACCGTATTTTTTACAAGTGCTTCGTCCAATTTATTTCTCTTATTCTATTTTCCTATTCTTTTCGCCATCATTTGGAGTATTTGTACAAGCGTAAATGAAAAATTCATTCACTTTTCTTGAACATTTTCATTTGACTTCGGGTTTTATGAACCTTTCTAGCCCGCGTTTCCTTAGTTCGTCGTCGGTTAGGTCGTTAATGTTGAAGGATTTAACGGGGGCTACATGTCCATCACTCATTCTAGTACCGTTAACGGTCTTAACCACTCCTACGCGGTCAACAATCCCCATAGAACGAAGGCTAGAAAAGACACTCATAGCCACGCCGTATTCTACGTTATTCTTCTCGGCTATTTGTGTAAGTGTTAACCCATTCCCCTCTACAATGTCCTTATGAAGTGCGTTTCTAACCTCTTTTGATATATTGTGTTTAGCCATTAGTTAGAATCCTCCTTGAATAGTTCTTCTGAATTACTTACATTAGGTAATTTGAATTCGTTCATCTTGATAAGTTCTGAAATATAGTCATAATGCTTTGCCCCGCGTTCCCATACTACCCTAGTGGTATCTATGCGGTACTTGTGAAGTAGTCGCCAATTAACGAGAATGTCGGTAGCTTTTTTTAACGATATATCCCCTTCTTCATATCCGAATATTACGTGGTCGATGAAATCGTATTCGTGGTCATTATCTTGGTGAACAACATCTACAAACTCCCTTACTAATCGTTTACGAATTTTAATCATTGATTCCGTTTCTTCCGTCCACAAAAATCCCTCTGATTCGTACTCATCTTCGAACTCGTCCACGCCTAATTTGTGTAGTTTCAAGTTCTTTTCTAGGAATAGTCTCTTATACTCTTTCAATAGATTTGTGATTTTATAATGCTTGTTCATGTCCATATATCTCCTTTTCAAAAATAAATGTATTATTTCTTGATTTTTTTTAATATTTTTGTGTGAAAATGTGTGTTTTTCTCGAATCTATATAACGTAAAACATAACGGGGATAACTATACATACGCTATATACTAGTAATACCGCCTACCCCTACTCCCTCTATAAACTATCTAAACGTATTTCTAAAAAGGGCGATTACGTTGTATGCACAAATTTTGTTATTCCTCCATGAGTGCTTTCTTCATTTTAGTTAGTGCTTTATCTAGGATTCTCTTAACCTTTGTACTATGGTCAATTCCATGTATCCGCCCCATATCGGTGTACGATATTGCAGGACATTCTAAATAGGTAAATAAGATAGCTTGTTCTAATTCGGTACAATATTGTTCTATGAGTATCTTTATTTCTACGTCGCCTTCGAATCTATACGATTCTTCATTATGAAACTCTTTGTAAGACGTAGCCCCCGCGTTAGCCTTTCGTTTATCCGTTTGAGTGTTAGCCCTTACGAAGTCAATTCCTGCCGATTCTAACGCCTTGGGTAGCTTCTCATACAAATAGTAATCATCTCTAAATGTGTGTTCTGCAGTTACTTGCCATGCCGTTGTCCAAAAAATACTAGTGAAGTCCTCACGCGTCATTCCTTTTTTACTCCATTTTCTTGTGAATTCGTTAACCTTCTTATAGACAAGGAAACGGGTAGTAACGTCGTCGTAAATAACTCTGAACGCGTCCTCTCCTTCTCCTGCGTCGTGAAGTTCTGCGTAAACGTCCCACGCTTCTTCCAGCCTTATAATGAAGTAACGTGTTTTCTCTCCGTATTTTCGGTGTAAACGGTCTGCCTTTTCTCTGATGTGTATTTGGTCTTTGTTAACCTCCGTTAATGTCTGCATTAATTAAATCTCCCTTTTGATTTTGTACCGTCTGCGGCCGGCACTTTCTATTCTTTTAAAAATGTTCCTATATATGACCCCCAAGTAATAAAGACTTTTACAAGTGTAAGAAGTATATTTTTATTTATTTTGTGTCTTATACTCCTTATTGGAACGATTTAAGTTGTTTTGTGATTTCTTATAGTTGTGGAAAATGAAGGTGATTTGTGACACGTTGAAGTAACATTCGAAGGTTATTTTTTGGCAGAAAATTTTATGTGGCGATTTTCAATATTTTTGGAAGGTGAAAACGGGATACCCCCCTTATCTACGAGAAGTACCTTTAGACAAATGAAGGAAAACGATAAGGGACATTCGAAGGTGAAAAAATGGTGCATATTTGGTTCGAACGGTAGGAAGAGACGGAAGGCTACCCGCCCACCCCATATGACCCCTTCGTCTAATTTTTGAATCCTATTTTTCAACTCTATATATGTTTGTTCAATGTAAGAATATACTATAAAAACATACATTCATTCCCCCGCCGTTATTGATTTCATTATGGTTTAGTGTTATTCTTTATTTACAATAACAAAAACGTACATTCATAAACGCAATACATAAGGGATTAAGGAAGGTGTCTACAAATGAATCAAGTTAAGGACGTACAACCAATTAGAAGTAAGGAACTAATAGAAGATATGAAGTGGTCATTGAAGAAGTGGTGCGGTGAACGTGACTACATACTATTCATTCTCGGGATTAACACGGGGCTTCGTGTTGGGGATTTGTTGAAGCTGAAAGTTAAGGACGTACGCTATAAGAAGCGTTTAGTTATAAGAGAGGGTAAGACTAAGAAGAAGCGTACAATCTATTTACACGCAGTATATGAGGAACTACAAGCATATATAAAGGAATTGGATTCTGAATGGTTGTTCCCTTCTCGTAAAGGAGATAAGGCTATATCGTCCACGCAAGCGTATAGAAGTCTTAACAAGGCAGGGGAAATGGTAGACATACCCGACGGCATAGGAACGCATACTATGAGGAAAACTTTCGGCTATTGGTACTATAAACAAACTAAGGATTTGTCCACGTTGCAGGACATTCTAAACCATTCCACGCCGAAGATAACAAAGATTTATATAGGGATAACGGAAGAAGAAATAGAAGATAGTCTAGCCGATTTCATACTATAAGGCGGTAGGGGATACGATTCCCCGCCGTCTATTTTTGTATATTTTTATATGACTTATGTTATTGGTATAGGGGCGTATTTTGTCCCACGGGTAAAGAAAAGAAGCATAACGAATAGCCCACAATCGCAGACACGTCAAGGGGTTTGGCTTTATATGTAACAAAAGGTGTATTCTGAATTCGTTACGTCTAGGGTTCGTTCTGCGGATTTTATGTATCGTCATATTTAACCATTCCTCCAACGTCCACAAACGTCCTGCAAGTGTTAAATTACGGTTTAGACGGAGGTACGTAATTTATTTATAGAGTGATATAACATGTATCCTCGTTATGTTCTACGTTATATAGATTCGAGAAAATTATTACTTTTCACACACAAAAACATAAATAAGTATTAGAGGATTCTTTTTCTTTTGCCTAATTACTACACCTTTTCCTACAATTATATTAATTAGAAAAAGACGAGGATATCCCCGTCCATTAGCTGCTTCAAGTTGAAGTCTTAAATTAAAAAGTAATGTTGATAATGCCAGGACACCTACAAGCTACTATCCTATTTACTTACCAATAGCATTATTAACAATCTCTTGAATGTCTATGTCATTACCATTTTGAAAATCCGCAGAGAATTTTCCTAATATGTCTATAAAAGGAGAAACATCATACTTATCTTTACCTATGCGTTTAATGAAACCTTGTGAAACTAAACCATCAATATGATTCTGAACTTCTTCTTTAGTCATATTTCTTCGGCTTGCTATTTTAGATACATTTATAGTTCTGATATTTTCTTTAGAAACTATTTTTAACCCCTCCCTTATCAATCTCTTATTATAGGGAGTATGAGTATAATTGTAAATATATACCAATAAGCGTATTACGTTAATAAGTGTTATTCGTCCTTGTCATTTGGAATAAACGCCTTGTCTCCAAATTGTGCCTTTAGTCTTTCAATTTCATCTTTTTTCTTCTTCTCTATATAATCGGTGTATGTATTTCCTTCTTTTTTAGCTTTCTTCATCCACCTATTGATACGCTTTCTTGTCAGCCCATAACTAGATATTCTTTTTACGGGCTTTACCATTGAGTATAAATGAGAATTGTCGAACTTAGTATCCACCTCTACTTTATAATACCCATTAAAAAAATCATGAGTAACAATAAATGCTTTTTTGACCTGGTTACTAAACCCAATATCAACCTCTAACTCACCACCGCCTTCCCTCTCTAGGGTAACTAAAGGCTTTGATAAAAAGTGCTTCTTTTTGTTAGTGATTACGATTAGATATGTTCTAAGTGCGATTCCATTCCCAAAATTCTTTACATTTGCCTTAATAAGGTGTTGTTCCTCACCGTTCTCTCTAGTCATTTTATCTTTCACCCTAGTAACTACCAGCCTAGGAGAGTCAATAGCTTGTAAATTACGTTTAGCAAAGATAACCGTCCCGAAAGTGACCACTAATAGAATCGTACTAATTATTATTGCGGTAAGGTCAAATATCTGACTTAGTTCCATATGGATTGTATGCCTCCTGCCATGAATTCTTATATACCATTATTGTAATTGTTAATCTACTAGAATACAAAGTATGGTAAAATAATCCTAATAATTACAATTATATTTCGTTAGGGGGTTAGGAAGTATGAACCTTAAAGGATTAATTATTGCAGGTACTAAAGGGAGATATGGAAAGTCGAGAATTACTATTGATGTTTATTTTCAAGGTGGATTAGAAGATTACCGTCGAAGCTATTGTGCATTTGCGAAGTCTAAATATGGTGTCGAGGTTGAATATGGTGCTACTCCATTTAAAGCAATTCAGAAAGCAAAGAACAAAGCATTAACAAAGCAAGAGTTCATAATTGAAAAGCGAAAAAACAACAGACATAAAGAAAAGAACCTATGAGGTTAGGTTCTTTTTAATTTGTTTTCTATACCAATTCATGAACTTTCTTGATAACTTTTCAAACGTTCTTTAACCCAAATCAACATATCTTCGGTCATTCGTAAACACAATAAAGCATCATAGAGAGTTGTTCTTTCAGGATATAATGTACCTCCGATTTTAGGTGCTTCAGTAATATGCGGTCCTAAATCAGATGTTAATGAATATAACTGATAAAAGAGTTTGAACCTCGAATATTTGAACTCGTTATCTGTTTCAAAATGTATATTTTTATTAGCACTCCCTTGCATAATATTATTTGGTACATTTATTTTCTCAATATTTGTATCGGTGCTTAGGTTTTGCAACCCCTTAACCCATGACCTATTACCATCCTCTTTAAAATGGCTAAATACACCCGTAATTATATTCCTGCAATTAGAGACACATGAAACTGGTTCTCCATCTATGTAATTTTCAATAGCTTCTTGATACATTTCTGCTATTGGTGGATAGTTGTTGTTTAACCATTCGACTAGTAATGAAGGATTTCTAGATATCTGTGTAGATTGTTCAGTGAAAGGAATTAATTTTAATCTTCCATTGGAAAATGTGAAATCCAAATTTAAAACATTTAGATTATTTAGTAAGACTTGAAAGTCATTCTTAGATTCCTCTTTAATTAATCTAGTACACTCATCATCAGATGTTCCATTAAAATATTCGTCTAAATCCCAATATTTATAACCAAGCCTATCAACTAAATCATCATCAAAAATATTGTGCACATTAATTTCTTCTACAATCGAAGACATTAATAAGTTGAATTCATCTAAATTTTCTCCATCTGAATAAACTATTTTCAATATACTTTTAATAGCTGAATAAAATTCGTCAAATACGGGGTTATCATTCTGCCAACTGCCATTGTAATAGTACGGATTCAACGAACCACTGAATCGAATATACAATTCACTATGACCCGCGTTAGATAAAATCCTCTCCCATAATGAGTTATTATTTGTAGGTAATATCGTTTGTTTATTAAGTATTGTTGCTATTCTTGATAATGAAATCTCATCTAAACTATCCATGAAAACATCCCCTCAAATTGAAATATTTTGAAGTGCTTACTCCTATCTTATAACACTTTCTCTTGTTGAGGGATGCTAACATAAAAAATTCTGTAATTATCTTATCATTAATGGCGTTTATTATTGATTATATTCTCTAACCATGCTTGATTGGTTGAAAGTAAGGAAAACGGCTTGGACGAAAAATCGGCTACCTTATGACAGACAATAAAAAATAAAGTCAGTCATAAGAAGTAGACGATTCTGAAAAGCACTTGATTGTATATCAAGTTAAGGTTTCCGTGTTGTATCGCCCTATTAATCGTTGAGATTTCTCCCTAACAAGCCTACTGCAACAAGTAGCCCTAGCAGGTTCACATAGCCCCCTAACCTTACGCTTTGGCTTTTCAGTTAGTTAATTCGACACCCTCTATAGTTGGGGACTAGAAATAGTTTCTATGTTAGTTATGGCTTGTCCTACACCGTCCGTAAACGGTCTACCCTTCCTTCGTTCAGCACTTATAGGTAGCTTTCACCTTTCAGACACTAAAACGCAATAGGGAACGTTTATTTGTGTCCTATCCCTAGTTATTGCAACGGCTAAGGAACAACCTATCAAGTTTATTTTTACGTCGTGTTATTGGGCTATCCACGACGGCACAACCCAATAGCTGCTAATTAAGACATAACTTAATAAGCCTTGCACGTCCGAAATTTTTTCGATACTATGAAAGGGTAGCTAATCGGTTATCCGTATTTAGTTATATAGAGGCATGAGTCTCCGCGTTGCACCGCGGGGGCTTTTCTTTTTTAAGCCCTCTAAACGTCAAGATTATTTAATGGATTATACTTATCGTTCTGTTCCTTCAATTCGTTACCCCACATAGCCACATAACGCATTGTAACGGCTATATTTTCGTGTCTCATCATCTTCTGAATAGCAAAGGCAGACATACCACTCATAGCTAATCTGTGGCAAAATGTGTGCCTGAAAGTATGCGGGGAAACCCTTACGTCTGAAAAGTTCATCTTCTTTTGTAGGTTTTGGAATAATAGCATGATTGAGTTCTGCGTCATCTGGGTGTTATTCCGATTCACAAAAACGTACTCACTTAACTTAGGGAAATGCCGACTACAAAATAGGTTGTAGGCAGACAACTCCTTAGCAAGCTTTTCAGTAAGGAATACAATTTCCCGCTTCCTCCTTTTCCCGTACACGGAGATTGTTAAGTTTTCTAAGTCAACATCAGACCACTTCAAATTAATGATTTCTGTTCGTCTAATGCCAGTTCCTAAGAAAGTGACAATCAACATGTACCCTCTATAAGCGAAATAACTTTTCTCCCTACGTCTAAGCCCTCGATAGTAAGCCAACATCTGATTAATCTGTTCATCGCTGAATACGTCAATTTTAATATCCACTTGTTGACGCTTTACCTTCGAAGCCGGACTTTCCTTAACTATGCCCTCTTCTTTCATAAAGTTGAAGAATGCCCTAATACGTTGAAGCTTAGTATTAATCGTATTAGCTGAATTCCCCTTAGCCTGGCAATGTCGTAAATAACTTTTTACGTGAATGGTCTTAACCTCTTCCACATTCAGCAGATTATTTTCAATGCAGTAATCGACAAAGCCACCGAGAAGCACCTTATAATTTTGGATATTCACCTTAGTGGTATTCTTGAATATCCGGTCTTCAATAAATTCTTGATATGCGAACTTTAACAACACAAAAAAAGACTACCTCCTTTAACTAGGAAGTAGTCTTCTTCTTACTAACTATTTATACATCGAACTGCTTCACAAGAGTGAAACGGTTGGCAGATTACATCATGCCGCCCATTCCACCCATGCCGCCCATTCCGGACATATCCGGCATGCCGCCGCCTTCTTCAGGAATGTCCGCTACTACTGCTTCAGTAGTCAGGAACATTGCTGCTACAGACGCTGCATTTTGAAGTGCAGAACGAGTTACTTTGGTTGGATCCACGATACCTTTTTCGATCATGTTTACCCACTCACCAGTAGCTGCGTTGAAACCGACACCTACTTCTTCCTTCTTCAGACGTTCTACGATGATAGAACCTTCGAGTCCAGCGTTGTGAGCGATTTGACGGATTGGCTCTTCAAGGGCACGCAGCACGATGTTGATACCAGTTGCTACATCTGCATCCGCTTCGATTGATGCTACTTTGTTGTATACGTTCACCAAGGCAGTACCACCACCGGAAACGATACCTTCTTCTACTGCTGCACGAGTAGAGTTCAATGCGTCTTCGATACGTAGTTTACGCTCTTTAAGCTCAGTTTCAGTTGCAGCTCCGACTTTCACGACTGCTACTCCACCTGCAAGCTTAGCAAGACGCTCTTGTAATTTTTCCTTGTCGAATTCAGAAGTGGATTCTTCTAATTGAGCACGGATTTGGTTTACGCGAGCTGCGATTTTTTCCGGATCTCCAGAACCTTCTACGACAGTCGTGTTTTCTTTCGTTACGACTACTTTCGCAGCGCGGCCAAGCTGAGTGATGTTTGCGGATTTAAGATCTAATCCTAAATCTTCTGTAATCACTTCTCCACCAGTAAGAACCGCTAAGTCTTCAAGCATTGCTTTACGACGGTCACCGAAGCCAGGAGCTTTAACGGCAACAGCGTTGAATGTTCCACGAAGTTTGTTCACAACAAGCGTTGCAAGAGCTTCACCTTCAACATCTTCAGCTACCATTAATAGTGGTTTACCTTGTTGTACGACTTGCTCAAGAACAGGAAGTACTTCCTGGATGTTACCGATCTTCTTGTCAGTGATTAAGATGTATGGATTTTCAAGAACAGCTTCCATCTTATCAGAGTCAGTCACCATGTATGGAGACGCATATCCACGGTCGAATTGCATTCCTTCCACCACGTCAAGCTCTGTTGTGAAACCTTTGGATTCTTCGATTGTGATAACACCGTCGTTACCAACGCGCTCCATTGCTTCTGCAATCAGTTGACCCACTTCTTCGTCAGCAGCTGAGATTGCCGCAACTTGAGCGATGGAATCTTTACCTTCGATCGGCTTAGAGATGACTTTTAATTCCTCGATGGCAGCTTGAACCGCTTTTTCGATACCTTTACGAACGCCAACAGGGTTAGCACCAGCTGTTACGTTTTTAAGACCTTCACGGATCATCGCTTGAGCAAGGACCGTTGCAGTCGTTGTACCGTCACCGGCGATTTCATTTGTTTTGCTTGCTACTTCGGCAACCAGTTTTGCACCCATGTTTTCGAATGCATCTTCCAGTTCGATTTCTTTTGCAATCGTTACACCATCATTTGTAATAAGTGGTGAACCGAATTTTTTCTCAAGTACCACGTTACGTCCTTTTGGTCCAAGAGTTACTTTTACTGCATTTGCTAATTGATCTACACCGCGAAGCATGGAACGGCGTGCTTCTTCGCTGAATTTAATATCTTTAGCCATTGATAAAGTCCTCCTCTTATTTAAATAAAGTATTGTTTATATACGAAGTTTTGGTTATTCGCCAACTACAGCCAGAATATCGCTATCACGAAGGATCAAGTATTCTGTGCCTTGGTATTTCACTTCTGTACCAGCGTATTTAGAGAAAATGATTCGATCGCCGACAGCTACCTCAAGAGCAACGCGCTCACCGTTGTCAAGAATGCGACCAGTACCTACAGCCATCACTTTACCTTCTTGTGGCTTTTCCTTTGCGGAATCCGGTAGCACAATACCGCTTGCTGTTTTTTCTTCTGACTCAACTAGCTCGATAACGACGCGATCACCTAGTGGTTTTAACAAGTGAAACAACCTCCTTGAAATTATGTAAATGATATTTATTAGCACTCGCTCACTGTGAGTGCTAACACAACTATTATATTAATTAATTCGTTTTCATTTTGCAAGAGTCCTGCTTAAAATTTTTTTCGTCATATTTCTCTTTTTTTCACACCCTCCTATACTATGCCTCCCCATATGCCTTTATTCTTAAGTCGATTGAAATGTGACAATTCTTACAAAACCCTTAGATTTGAACAGTTTCTCTTTTCTTAGTAGAATTGTACAAGAGTGAGTTCAAAATGAAATGAAGTTGTTCTTCATCTAACTGGTGCTAAAGGAGATCAAACGTTGAAAAAACATTTCGGATATATCTTAATTACCTATATTGTCATGCAGCTTTCAAGTATTGTAGGCATCCCCTTATTATTTAAGATTGGTGTAGATGTCCTCAGTCAGCCCGAAGATGCAGTTCGGAGTGTTGTTCCGGGATACTGGCTCGTGATCAGCTTTACGTTAACCCTGCTCGTTGTGTGGGGCATTCTAAGGAAGAGTGAAACAAGCACAGGACTTGAACGAACCGCTCCCATGAATGCAGGGGGGTCCATTGTATGGGCCGTAGTCGGGATCTTTATGGCGTTCATTGCTCAATCCGTCGCCATACAAGTCGAGTATGCCCTGGGAATCGAGATGGGATCTGAAAACACTCAGATGATTATCAGCATTATTGAAAAGGTACCTCTATCTATGATGGTCGCTGCAATCATCGGACCTATACTGGAAGAGATTGTATTCAGAAAGATTATCTTCGGCGTTCTTTACGAAAAGATGAATTTCTTCTTCGCCGCGTTAATCAGCTCTGTTATCTTTGCCCTTGCTCATTTTGAGCCTGAGCATGTGATCTTGTACTCTGCTATGGGCTTTACCTTTGCGTTTCTATACGTCAAAACGAAGCGTATATTGGTTCCAATATTTGCCCATGTTGCCATGAATACAACGGTCGTTCTAATGCAATCTATCTATAAGGATGAAATTGAAAAAATGATCAACGAAGCTGAACAAATACAAGGATTTATTGGAGGATTATTTCTATGAGGAGATCACCATTATTCTCAGGCGTGATCTATCTCCTTCTCGGTGTGCTCTTCACATACTTTGCTGTGCAAAATGTACAGGATGATGGTTGGGGATTTTTCGCTTATATGCTCGTCTTTCTGGCAACCCTTGATTTTGGTTCCGGGTTGCGGATGGTGTTGCTGCATTTCAAAATCAAAAAGAAAATAGAGAATAAAAAATAAGGATTGATCATTTGATCAATCCTTATTTATATCCTCGAACTGTTCCATTTCAAGCTTTTGTTCTGCTTCTAAAACCTTTTTATACCCGATCTTAGAAATCCAAATACTGATTTCATAAAGAAGAAGCAAAGGGACGGTTACCATTAAATGCGAGACGATGTCCGGCGGTGTGATGAAAGCGGCAATGACCAACAATATGAAGTACGCCACCTTTCTCATTTGCGCCAGCAGCATCGGGGTAATAATCCCAAGGCGTGTCAGAAACAGCATAATAACCGGCAGTTGAAATAGAAATCCAAATGGAATGGTTATTTGAAACAGGAAATGAAAGTATTCATTAATTCCAATCACTTGCTGGATATTCAGATTGGTTGATAAACCCATCATGAATTTCACTACATATGGAAACAAAATAAAATATGAGAATGACAATCCACCTAAGAAAAGAATGACAGAAATCGGTATGTAACTAAGCGTTACCTTCCTCTCTTTCTCATATAAGCCTGGACTTACGAACGACCATACTTGAAATAGAATGATGGGTGATGTCATGATGATTGCAATAAACATGATCATTTCCATATAGATTTTGAGAGGGTCTGTAATCCGAAAGGCGTTCATCGTCAATTCTTTCGCTTCATCCGCGTGCTGCAAATATCGAATCAACGGCTCAGCAAGAAAAAAGCTCACGATTACCGCTAACAAGAAGAAAACGACTACAAACATGAGTCGTTTTTGCAATTCTCCTATATGTTCATAGACTGTCATGTCTCTTTGACTTTGACTCATGGCGTTCATCCTACCCTACTTAGCTTTTTTACTATTATCGTCCTCATCATCTGCTAAGCCCTTTGTTGCATTTTTAAATTCGCGTAATGTATTACCAGCTGCTTTCCCTAACTCAGGCAATTTCTTTGGTCCAAAGATCAGTAAAGCAACAACCGTTATAAGTACGATACTACCTGCACCTAACATAATGAGACACCTCCTCTTTTACCATTCTATCATAACGTAAATACGAATCATTTTCTATTCGGATATGATTCCATCTTGTGACATTTCCGTGTCATCCTCTGAATAATGCTTTAAGAAGTATACCAGTGATTGAAGCTCAACTGCCAAATCAATATGATGGACGCGAATATGGTCCGGCACCGTTAATCTCGCAGGAGTGAAATTCAGGATCCCCTTAATATTAGAAGAAACCAATCGGTCTGTGATATTCTGAGCAGAAGATGCCGGAACCGTCAGAATGGCCACTTCAATATCATGCCCTTCAAGACTCTCTTCTAAATCATCTAAATGAAAAACGGGTACGTCACTGATTTGTGTCCCTACCTTCTTTTCATCCACTTCAAAAGCCATTTCAATCTTAGTATTATTATTTTTTATGAAATTATAATGAAGAAACGCTGTACCGAGATTCCCTACACCTATAAGCACAACCTTCGTAATGGCATCTTGATCTAATGTCTTACGAAAAAAGGATAGAAGGTAATTGACATTATATCCATAACCCTTTTTACCCAACGCGCCAAAATAAGAAAAATCTCTGCGTATCGTGGCAGAATCAACCTTCACCGCTTCACTCAATTCTTTTGATGAAACCCTCTGCTTTCCCGACGAGTACAGATTCTTGATAAAGCGATAATATAGCGGAAGGCGCTTAGCCGTTGCCTGTGGAATTTTCGTTGTATCCTGGTTCATATTGTATTCCCCCACATCTATTCGAAACCTCTGATACCGCTTCCAAAATAGAAAGCATACAGAATTTAAAACTCTACTACCCATCATACACTATATTTTATCCTAAGTGTACGAAGATTAATAGTCGATTTATTGCCGTTCCCCTCCCAAATACGGTACACTAGCACTATGAAATAGAGGTGAAACGTCATGATTCTACTACAAGTGAATCAACTAACGAAAAACTTTGGTGCCGATAATATCCTATCAAATATTAAGCTTGAAATACAGACAAGAGATCGGGTGGCTCTCGTGGGACGCAACGGAGCAGGAAAGTCGACTCTTTTAAAAATAATTGCAGGTCATCTCTCCTATGATTCCGGGGACATCACGAAACCAAAAGGGGTTTCCATTGGATACCTGGCTCAGAATACCGGCTTGGAGTCTGATCTATCCATTTGGTCTGAAATGCTTACCGTCTTCGAGGAATTGCAGAGGCAGGAAAAGCAATTAAGAATATTGGAGCAGCAGATGGCCGATCCTTCCGTCTATGATCAAGAAGAGCTTTATCAACGCGTATTAAAAGAATATGATGAGCTTCAAGTCAGGTTCAAGGATTCCGGAGGTTACCAATATGAAGCGGATATCCGCTCTGTCCTTCACGGATTGAATTTCGCAGATTTCGATTACGATACAAAGATATCCACATTGAGCGGTGGCCAGAAAACCCGTCTCGCTCTTGGTAAACTTCTTTTAACCAGACCTGACATTCTCATTCTTGATGAGCCGACCAACCATCTTGATATTGAGACTTTATCGTGGCTTGAGATGTACCTTCAAAGCTATGAAGGAGCCGTCCTGATCGTTTCCCATGACCGATACTTCCTGGATAGCGTCGTCAATCAAGTGTATGAGATTTCCCGTAATCGAAGCAAGAAATACCTGGGTAACTACAGTAAATACCTTGAACAGAAAGCAGAAGACTACGAAAAGGATCTCAAGATGTTCGAACGCCAGCAACAGGAGGTCGCTAAACTCGAAGACTTCATTCAACGGAATATCGCCCGTGCTTCCACAACTAAGATGGCCCAAAGTCGCCGAAAAAAGCTGGAACGAATGGACAAGATGGATAGACCCCAGGGTGATGAGAAATCTGCCAACTTTGCTTTTCAAATTGACCGTCCAAGTGGAAATGATGTTCTTCACGTCCAAGACCTAACAATCGGATATGGAAAAGACGAACAGGTTTCATCTCACATCGACTTCTCTGTTAAAAAGGGAGACAGTATCGCCCTTGTAGGTCCAAACGGAATCGGGAAATCGACTCTGTTGAAAACATTGGTCAATAAACTGCACCCTCTAGAAGGAGCATTTAAATTCGGATCAAATGTTTCGATTAGTTATTATGATCAAGAACAAGCCGAACTATCTTCAAATAAGACCGTCTTAAATGAACTGTGGGACCAATACCCAATGAAAATGGAAAAAGAAATCCGCACTGTACTTGGAAACTTCTTATTCTCAGGGGAAGATGTCTTAAAGCCTGTTTCCACACTGAGTGGTGGAGAGAAGGCACGTCTGGCACTTTCCAAGCTCATGATGGAAAAAGGGAATGTCTTGATTCTGGATGAACCGACGAACCATCTGGATCTAGACAGCAAAGAAGTGCTGGAGAATGCCTTGATTGACTACCCTGGGACGATTCTCTTTGTATCACACGACCGTTATTTCATCAATCGAATTGCTACAAAGGTTGTAGAACTGTCCAAAAAGGGATCGACCGAATACCTTGGCGATTACGATTATTATGTAGAGAAATTACAACAGCAGGAAGAACTGGCTGCACTCGAGCGGATGGAACAAGGAGAAAAAGCGTCATCACAGGTGACAACTCAAAAACAGTCCCACAAGATCGATAAAGAAGCGAAGAAGCTTGAGCGTCAACGAAAACGCAGGGTAGAAGAAATTGAAGGTCTCATGGAAGCTCTTGAAGAAGACATCCAGGAAAAAGAGGATCTTCTCTGTGATCCTGACATTTTTCAAGATCATGAAAAGGTACAGGACATCAATGACTCCCTCTCAAAAGCTAGAGAAGAGCTTGATTCTCTATTGGAAGAATGGACAGAACTTGAGGAGATTCTTCAAGAAGAACAGTAATCCACAGGATTGGGGATAAGTATTGGACCCCAATCCTTTTTTATTCCACATCAGTATCCACAATTCGAATCCCATTTATCCGTTATTAACAAAGGTTTTCCACATAATCCACAATTTTAACTTAAGTTATCCACATGAATTTCCAGAAAATAGGTCATTAACACTAGAGCTTTTTCACATAGTGTACACATTATTTATGTAGTTACTAACATTTTATCCACAGTCTGTTGATAAAACGTATGTTCGTTCCTTACTCCTCTCATTCACTCACAAGTTACCAACAAAACCCGAGAACAATCACTGGACCTAATAAAAAAAGCTTAAACGAAGTTTCGTTTAAGCTTTCCCTTTTAGAAATTCTCGATATCAAGTCCAGGATGAGCATTCATATCCATGCTACCTCTTCTTCCTTGTTCAAATAAGACCGTTCCAGCAGCTGCGATCATGGCAGCATTGTCCGTACAAAGAGATAACGGAGGGATGATCAACTCTGTTTCCTCTCCTTCAAACGCTTCTTGAAGGGCAGCACGTAAGCCTTTATTGGCTGCAACCCCACCAGCCAGTAATACTTGCTCCACTCCATATTCCTTTACAGCTTTAACGGTTTTGGTCACTAACACTTCAATCACACTGGCTTGAAAGCTTGCTGCCAAGTCCTGTGGATGAATGGTAACTCCTTTTTGATTCGCATTGTGTAGCGTGTTAATAACCGCCGACTTCAATCCACTGAAGCTAAAATCATAGGAACCCTCTTCCAGCCATGCACGGGGCAAATCAAGATTAGGTTCCCCTTCATGAGCCAACCGATCGATATGGGGTCCCCCAGGATACGGAAGACTCAAGGTCCTGGCCACTTTATCATAAGCTTCCCCGGCTGCATCGTCACGGGTCTCCCCGATCACTTGAAACGAACCGTGCTCTTTCATGAACACAAGCTCTGTATGGCCTCCGGAAACAACTAATGAAAGCAGAGGAAACCTCATTTCTTTTACCAATCGATTGGCATAAATATGTCCTGCAATGTGATGGACACCTACCAAAGGTTTGTTATGAGCAAAAGCGAGTGCCTTGGCAGCATTGACACCAATCAGAAGGGCTCCCACTAAGCCGGGCCCTTCCGTAACGGCGACACAATCAATTTCGTCCATCGTCATACCAGCTTGGTCAAGCGCTTCCTCCAGCACAAACGTAACCTGTTCCACATGGTGACGTGAAGCAATTTCAGGGACTACGCCACCGAACCGCTTATGACTTTCAATCTGAGACGAAACAATATTCACCACAATCTCTGTTCCATTTTTCACAATCGCCACAGCTGTTTCGTCACAGCTTGTCTCGATTCCCAATACAAACGTATCTTTTTTCATAAATTCACCCACATTACTAAAGCATCCTCTTGATTATCCGAATAATACCGCTTACGGATTCCTCCATCTTGAAAACCGAGCTTTCGATATAAATGTTGTGCAGCTGTATTGGATACCCTGACTTCGAGGGTCATCACACGAGCTCCAAATTCAATGGCAATACCCATGATCTTGCGCATGAGGCCTTCTCCCATGCCCCGCCCACGATAATCCGGAAGCACAGCCACATTTGTGATATGCGCCTCATCCACTACAAGCCAAACCCCACAGTAACCTACAAGCTTGTCTTCATCCTCGGCAACGAGATACGTAGACAGGTGGTTATGTTCGATCTCATTCAAGAAAGCGTCCCGGCTCCAAGGAATACTAAAAGATTGATCTTCAATTTCCATTACAGCATCTAAATCATCAACCGTCATAAATCGTATATCCATATTCTAACGATCCTTTATCTTCTATTCAGATTTTTTTTTGAGATTCCAACCATTTCACTTCTGCTTCAGCCATACGTATATAATTAGGGAGCACTTCATGCGCAGACGTCCCTATCAGACCACTACCGATAAAAGCAAGCTCAGAGGGACGTGGATTATGACTGACAAAAGGAGCGATTTTTGCTTGATCTCCCAGGACTTCCTTAATCATGCTCTCGTGAAGGGCAACATCATTACCGACAAAGAGTATTTCTTTATTAAAATCTTTTAACTTCGTCACCCATTCTTCCAGGATTATGTTGCAATCGTCTTCCACACAAATTAATTGATCTCCCTGAAACTCATAAAGTCCTGTGTATACCTGTCCCCTTCTTGCATCGAACAAAGGAACAATATATCCTGTGAAATATCGTCCAGATGAAGCCAGTGTCGCAAGACTTGATACTGGAATGAGCGGGATGCCCAAAGACCATGCAAGGGTCTTTGCTAAGGTGACTCCTATCCGGACACCTGTATAGGAACCCGGGCCATTTGCAACGACAACCTTCGTTAAGTCTTTCGCCTCAGTCCCGCAATCCTTTAACAATTGTTCGATAGCCGGCATGGCTCTTACTGAATGATTCTTCTTAATATAGGTAATGTACTCCCCAATTACCTTGTCTTCCTCGATAAGCGCAACGCCTAACGGATAATTGGAGGTATCAATCGATAATATCGTCATGACACAATCTCCTTACACAATTCACTATATCGATCACCATAGGGCTTCAAAACGATTCTTCTCGTGGAATCGCCTTCCCGATAAATCGATAGACTTAATAATTCTTCCGGAAGTTGATCTTGAATTAAGTGAGCCCACTCAACGACGGTCACACCTTCCCCTTCAAAGTATTCATCGAACCCCAAATCTTCAAAGGAATCATCCAACCTGTATACATCCATATGATAAAGAGGCAAACGACCCCTATATTCTTTAATGATGGTAAAAGTGGGACTGTTAACCGTCTTCGTGACACCAAGGCCCTTGGCAAGACCTTTGGTAAATGTCGTCTTTCCCGCCCCAAGATCACCTTCTAATGTTAACACAGCTCCAGGATTTAAGTGTGATGCCAATTTCTCAGCAAACTGGCCTGTTTCCTCTGGACTGGTCGTTATGATCTCAAACTGATTCATGTTAATCTCCTCAATTGTCATTTAGAGTATAAAAAACCCTTAGGATCGTTTGTTACCCTAAGGGAGAATGTATATATGTAGTTTACCCTTTTTCGGGTATGAGAGTAAAGGTTATGGTCTAAGACAATAAAAAAAACGAAACAAAGTTTCGTTTGAATAAACAAAAATGGCGGTCCGGACGGGACTCGAACCCGCGACCTCCTGCGTGACAGGCAGGCATTCTAACCAACTGAACTACCGGACCAAAGTTTTTTGACGACAGTCAAAATAACTATCCATGCGTGACTCATAAAGGATTATCCTAACCTAAGCCAAAAATGGTATTGCGGGGACAGGATTTGAACCTGCGACCTTCGGGTTATGAGCCCGACGAGCTACCGAACTGCTCCACCCCGCGACGATATAAATGTTACTTAAGATGATTACTACTATCTATTCTACTATATGCAGCTTCACTAATAAAGTGATTATGCAAAAAATAAAATTCCGCCTGGCGACGTCCTACTCTCACAGGGGGAGATCCCCCAACTACCATCGGCGCTGAAGAGCTTAACTTCCGTGTTCGGCATGGGAACGGGTGTGACCTCTTCGCCATTATCACCAGACGAATATTCAATTGAAGGTTTGTTCCTTCAAAACTAGATAAAGAATTGATGTCAAGAAAGCCGAATATCGACCAATTGTTGCATCTACTTCTTCAAGTAGATACCATTCCAGCTCCGGCGGCTAGAGACTCGAGGTCATTTCAGTTCAATCAGCTGAGGGTAAAAGGCACCCTCTTCTGATTGCTCAGAAATGCTTGTCGTCTCTGTTCAAGCCGCCTCCGCTTTATAGTGTGGTTAAGTCCTCGATCGATTAGTATCAGTCAACTCCACATGTCGCCATGCTTCCATCTCTGACCTATCTACCTAGTCATCTTCTAGGGATCTTACTCACTTACGTGATGGGAAATCTCATCTCGAGGGGGGCTTCATGCTTAGATGCTTTCAGCACTTATCCCTTCCGCACATAGCTACCCAGCGATGCCTTTGGCAAGACAACTGGTACACCAGCGGTGCGTCCATCCCGGTCCTCTCGTACTAAGGACAGCTCCTCTCAAATTTCCTGCGCCCACGACGGATAGGGACCGAACTGTCTCACGACGTTCTGAACCCAGCTCGCGTACCGCTTTAATGGGCGAACAGCCCAACCCTTGGGACCGACTACAGCCCCAGGATGCGATGAGCCGACATCGAGGTGCCAAACCTCCCCGTCGATGTGGACTCTTGGGGGAGATAAGCCTGTTATCCCCGGGGTAGCTTTTATCCGTTGAGCGATGGCCCTTCCATGCGGAACCACCGGATCACTAAGCCCGACTTTCGTCCCTGCTCGACTTGTAGGTCTCGCAGTCAAGCTCCCTTGTGCCTTTACACTCTGCGAATGATTTCCAACCATTCTGAGGGAACCTTTGGGCGCCTCCGTTACTCTTTAGGAGGCGACCGCCCCAGTCAAACTGCCCACCTGACACTGTCTCCCACCCCGATAAGGGGCGCGGGTTAGAATTTCAATACAGCCAGGGTAGTATCCCACCGATGCCTCCACCGAAGCTGGCGCTCCGGTTTCCAAGGCTCCTACCTATCCTGTACAAGCTGTACCAAAATTCAATATCAGGCTACAGTAAAGCTCCACGGGGTCTTTCCGTCCTGTCGCGGGTAACCTGCATCTTCACAGGTACTATAATTTCACCGAGTCTCTCGTTGAGACAGTGCCCAGATCGTTACGCCTTTCGTGCGGGTCGGAACTTACCCGACAAGGAATTTCGCTACCTTAGGACCGTTATAGTTACGGCCGCCGTTTACTGGGGCTTCGATTCGCACCTTCGCTTGCGCTAAGCACTCCTCTTAACCTTCCAGCACCGGGCAGGCGTCAGCCCCTATACTTCGCCTTACGGCTTCGCAGAGACCTGTGTTTTTGCTAAACAGTCGCCTGGGCCTATTCACTGCGGCTCTCTCGGGCTTGCACCCTACCAGAGCACCCCTTCTCCCGAAGTTACGGGGTCATTTTGCCGAGTTCCTTAACGAGAGTTCTCTCGCTCACCTTAGGATTCTCTCCTCGCCTACCTGTGTCGGTTTGCGGTACGGGCACCTTTTTCCTCGCTAGAGGCTTTTCTTGGCAGTGTGGAATCAGGAACTTCGCTACTATAATTCGCTCGCTATCACAGCTCAGCCTTATGCGATGATGGGATTTGCCTCATCATCAGCCTAACTGCTTAGACGCACATATCCAGCAGTGCGCTTACCCTATCCTCCTGCGTCCCCCCATTGCTCAAACGGAAAAGAGGTGGTACAGGAATATCAACCTGTTGTCCATCGTCTACGCCTATCGGCCTCGACTTAGGTCCCGACTAACCCTGAGCGGACGAGCCTTCCTCAGGAAACCTTAGGCATTCGGTGGATGGGATTCTCACCCATCTTTCGCTACTCATACCGGCATTCTCACTTCTAAGCACTCCACCAGTCCTTACGGTCTAGCTTCGCAGTCCTTAGAACGCTCTCCTACCACTGACACCAAACGGTGTCAATCCACAGCTTCGGTGATACGTTTAGCCCCGGTACATTTTCGGCGCAGAGTCACTCGACCAGTGAGCTATTACGCACTCTTTAAATGGTGGCTGCTTCTAAGCCAACATCCTGGTTGTCTAAGCAACTCCACATCCTTTTCCACTTAACGTATACTTTGGGACCTTAGCTGGTGGTCTGGGCTGTTTCCCTTTCGACTACGGATCTTATCACTCGCAGTCTGACTCCCATGGATAAGTCTTTGGCATTCGGAGTTTGTCTGAATTCGGTAACCCGATGAGGGCCCCTAGTCCAAACAGTGCTCTACCTCCAAGACTCTTACACATGAGGCTAGCCCTAAAGCTATTTCGGAGAGAACCAGCTATCTCCAAGTTCGATTGGAATTTCTCCGCTACCCACACCTCATCCCCGCACTTTTCAACGTGCGTGGGTTCGGACCTCCATTCAGTGTTACCTGAACTTCATCCTGGACATGGGTAGATCACCTGGTTTCGGGTCTACGACCACATACTCAATTCGCCCTATTCAGACTCGCTTTCGCTGCGGCTCCGTCTCATCGACTTAACCTTGCATGGGATCGTAACTCGCCGGTTCATTCTACAAAAGGCACGCCATCACCCGTTAACGGGCTCTGACTACTTGTAGGCACACGGTTTCAGGTTCTATTTCACTCCCCTTCCGGGGTGCTTTTCACCTTTCCCTCACGGTACTGGTTCACTATCGGTCACTAGGGAGTATTTAGCCTTGGGAGATGGTCCTCCCAGCTTCCGACGGGATTTCACGTGTCCCGCCGTACTCAGGATCCACTCAAGAGGGAATGAAGTTTCAACTACAGGGTTGTTACCTTCTTTGACGAGCCTTTCCAGACTTCTTCGTCTACTTCATTCCTTTGTAACTCCGTATAGAGTGTCCTACAACCCCAAGAGGCAAGCCTCTTGGTTTGGGCTACATCCCGTTTCGCTCGCCGCTACTCAGGGAATCGCAATTGCTTTCTCTTCCTCCAGGTACTTAGATGTTTCAGTTCCCTGGGTCTGCCTTCCATACTCTATGTATTCAAGTAAGGATATTGTTCCATTACGAACAATGGGTTCCCCCATTCGGAAATCTCTGGATCAAAGCTCACTTACAGCTCCCCAAAGCATATCGGTGTTAGTCCCGTCCTTCGTCGGCTCCTAGTGCCAAGGCATCCACCGTGCGCCCTTCATAACTTAACCGAATTGGTTGTTACATCAGGTTTAAAACCTAAAATGGCGATACTCGGTAATTTCTTGACTATCAATTATATCTTTATCTAGTTTTCAAAGAACAAACACATTTTGATCTCGTGAGAGACAATATGGTTGGATATTTTGCTTTCGCAAAAATCCCTGATAGTAATTAAACCATCAAAACTGAACAAAACTTCGACGTGTCAAACGTTTTAGTTAAATCTTCCTTAGAAAGGAGGTGATCCAGCCGCACCTTCCGATACGGCTACCTTGTTACGACTTCACCCCAATCATCTGTCCCACCTTAGGCGGCTGGCTCCAAAAGGTTACCTCACCGACTTCGGGTGTTACAAACTCTCGTGGTGTGACGGGCGGTGTGTACAAGGCCCGGGAACGTATTCACCGCGGCATGCTGATCCGCGATTACTAGCGATTCCAGCTTCATGTAGGCGAGTTGCAGCCTACAATCCGAACTGAGAACGGTTTTATGGGATTGGCTAAACCTCGCGGTCTTGCTGCCCTTTGTACCGTCCATTGTAGCACGTGTGTAGCCCAGGTCATAAGGGGCATGATGATTTGACGTCATCCCCACCTTCCTCCGGTTTGTCACCGGCAGTCATCTTAGAGTGCCCAACTGAATGCTGGCAACTAAGATCAAGGGTTGCGCTCGTTGCGGGACTTAACCCAACATCTCACGACACGAGCTGACGACAACCATGCACCACCTGTCACTCTGTCCCCCGAAGGGGAAAGCCCTATCTCTAGGGTTGTCAGAGGATGTCAAGACCTGGTAAGGTTCTTCGCGTTGCTTCGAATTAAACCACATGCTCCACCGCTTGTGCGGGCCCCCGTCAATTCCTTTGAGTTTCAGTCTTGCGACCGTACTCCCCAGGCGGAGTGCTTAATGCGTTAGCTGCAGCACTAAGGGGCGGAAACCCCCTAACACTTAGCACTCATCGTTTACGGCGTGGACTACCAGGGTATCTAATCCTGTTTGCTCCCCACGCTTTCGCGCCTCAGTGTCAGTTACAGACCAGAAAGTCGCCTTCGCCACTGGTGTTCCTCCAAATATCTACGCATTTCACCGCTACACTTGGAATTCCACTTTCCTCTTCTGCACTCAAGTTCCCCAGTTTCCAATGACCCTCCACGGTTGAGCCGTGGGCTTTCACATCAGACTTAAGAAACCACCTGCGCGCGCTTTACGCCCAATAATTCCGGACAACGCTTGCCACCTACGTATTACCGCGGCTGCTGGCACGTAGTTAGCCGTGGCTTTCTGGTTAGGTACCGTCAAGGTACCGCCCTATTCGAACGGTACTTGTTCTTCCCTAACAACAGAGCTTTACGATCCGAAAACCTTCATCACTCACGCGGCGTTGCTCCGTCAGACTTTCGTCCATTGCGGAAGATTCCCTACTGCTGCCTCCCGTAGGAGTCTGGGCCGTGTCTCAGTCCCAGTGTGGCCGATCACCCTCTCAGGTCGGCTACGCATCGTCGCCTTGGTGAGCCATTACCTCACCAACTAGCTAATGCGCCGCGGGTCCATCTGTAAGTGATAGCTAAAAGCCACCTTTCAACATTTCCTCATGCGAGGAAATGAGTTATCCGGTATTAGCCCCGGTTTCCCGGAGTTATCCCAGTCTTACAGGCAGGTTACCCACGTGTTACTCACCCGTCCGCCGCTGACTGATGGGAGCAAGCTCCCATCAATCCGCTCGACTTGCATGTATTAGGCACGCCGCCAGCGTTCGTCCTGAGCCAGGATCAAACTCTCCGATAAAAGTTTGAATAGCTCATTAAAAATAAATCTAGAATTAACGTTGACGTATTGTCTTGTTTTGTTCAGTTTTCAAGGTTCAATAATAAGGTTTAAATTGGAGCGGGTGAAGGGAATCGAACCCTCATCATCAGCTTGGAAGGCTGAGGTTTTACCACTAAACTACACCCGCATATAATATTATGATGGTCGGGAAGACAGGATTCGAACCTGCGACCCCTTGGTCCCAAACCAAGTGCTCTACCAAGCTGAGCTACTTCCCGCTAGAAAAGCATATGTATTACTATGAGTATGAAACACTCGCTTGTAGAAATAAGATGGCGCGCCCGAGAGGAGTCGAACCCCTAACCTTTTGATCCGTAGTCAAACGCTCTATCCAATTGAGCTACGGGCGCAATATGTTTAAAAACTTTGGTGCGGCCGAGAGGACTTGAACCTCCACGGGGTCGCCCCCACTAGGCCCTCAACCTAGCGCGTCTGCCATTCCGCCACGACCGCGTTTTAAGCGACAAACACTATTATAACGAGGAAACTCTGTTGTGTCAATAACTTTTTAAAAAGTCATTTCAACAACTTTCAAAGTGCGGGTGAAGGGACTTGAACCCCCACGCCTTGCGGCGCCAGATCCTAAGTCTGGTGCGTCTGCCAATTCCGCCACACCCGCATAAGTGATTTTAGATATTTTGCTATTGCAAAATTCTATGGTGAGCCATGAAGGATTCGAACCTTCGACCCTCTGATTAAAAGTCAGATGCTCTACCAACTGAGCTAATGGCTCTTAAAATGGCTGGGCTAGCTGGATTCGAACCAACGCATGTCGCAGTCAAAGTGCGATGCCTTACCGCTTGGCTATAGCCCAATGTTTCGTCAAAAAGTGACGAGGTTTATATAATAACATGTCCAAAATATTAAAGTCAATAACTTTTTAAAAAAACAATCTGGCGGTCCGGACGGGACTCGAACCCGCGACCTCCTGCGTGACAGGCAGGCATTCTAACCAACTGAACTACCGGACCATAGCTTTTTTGACGATAGTCAAAGTAACTTTCATTACCTCGCGACAGCGAAAATGACTTTCATTAATTGCGACCGCAAAACATTTCAGCTTAAATGCGTAAGCAAAATAGCTTTTATTAAGTTGCCGATTGCAAAAATAAAAATGACCCATACGGGATTCGAACCCGTGTTACCGCCGTGAAAGGGCGGTGTCTTAACCGCTTGACCAATGGGCCATGTTCTAAAAGTAATGGCGGAGAAGGAGGGATTTGAACCCTCGCGCCAGTTGCCCGACCTACACCCTTAGCAGGGGCGCCTCTTCAGCCACTTGAGTACTTCCCCATAAAAATGGCTCCGCAGGCAAGATTCGAACTTGCGACCGATCGGTTAACAGCCGATAGCTCTACCACTGAGCTACTGCGGAACGTAAAGTAGTCTTTCTCTTAACTCGTCTTATCGACTCTTTAGATTATAATGACTCCGCTATTTAATGTCAACTACTTTCAAACACTTTTCATCAGAAAAAGATGATGATAAGCAGCGGATTAACCACTCAGGATTTGTCTTCGTTCATAATAACTTCTTTAACTAATTTAAGCTTGCCTTTACAACGTCCACACACGTATTTTCTTAAATTGATCTTCCTTCTTCTTTTAAACTCCAACCCGCACTTCGAGCACACATAAATCAAATACCTTTTTCTATTGTTCACACTCATTAATATTGAACAATGTCTTGGACCCCCAACTTCATTCAGAAGCCTCTTAAAATCTTCATCTCCATGCTTATATCCTTTACCTTCAATATGCAAATGATAATGACACAACTCATGTTTAATGATTCCTATTAATTCATCCATACCATGCTCTTCTAAATATTTACGATTAATATCGATATTATGACTACCTAACATATACCTTCCCCCAGTGGTTCTTAGCCTTGGGTTGAAATATGCCTTATGAAGAAAAGGCTTATGAAAAGATTGAATAGAAATTTTTTCAACAAGAAATTGCAGCTCAGCGTCCGTCATATGAAATCCTTCTTTCTTAATTAGAACATGACAACCTATTATAGCATAAACTAGATATCACCCTTACTGTTTCAGCATGACAAAATACTCCAAGGAATGTCATCACACGGATTCAGCTGGCACTTTCTTAGAGATAAGGAGGTTACCCCATGCCTAACTGGCTTGTGAATCAATTGAGGAGAGCCTATTTTGAAAAGGATCGATATCAAATCAAACTCCTTAATCAATGCTGGTATTTTTACCGTAAGAAGAACAGCTCTTAAGTATGGACATCTATCATACCCCATCCAAATGGCAAAAAGAGCTGACCCGAGATAGCATTCACTACCCTGCAGTCAGCTCTTACCTGATTATTGAATCATCGTCAGTGCGACTCTGCCTTTTTGAACATCCACGCTATCAACCCAAACGGTCACAACGTCCCCAACAGACACCACATCTAATGGATGCTTAACGAAACCATTTTTCAGTTTTGAAATATGGACAAGTCCATCTTGTTTCACACCTACATCGATAAACGCACCGAAATCCACTACATTTCTTACTGTCCCTTGTAACTCCATTCCTTGTGTTAAATCTTCGAGTTTCAAGACATCTTTCTTGAGAAGAGGTTTAGGAAATTCATCCCGTGGATCACGCCCTGGTCGAATTAATGAATCCACAATATCTTTCAGCGTTAATCTCCCTATTTCCAACTCCTCAGAAACCTCTTCTAAATTCAATTGGTTCAAAGACTGTTTCAATTCTTCAGACCCGATGTCATCTACACTCATCCCAACTTTCACAAGGAGCTTCTTCACATCGTTATAATTGTCCGGATGAATAGATGTTCGATCAAGTATCTCTTTCCCATCCATTATTCTTAGGAATCCAATACATTGTTCGTACGTTTTTGCACCCAGTCTTGGAATTTTCTTTAATTGGGACCTCGAAACAAACTTGCCTTCTTCTTCTCTCTTTTTCACAATATTTGTAGCCACCGTTTTGGAGAGTCCCGCAACATATTGCAATAGAGATGAGGAGGCAGTATTCACATTTACGCCCACTTGGTTTACAGCTGTTTCCACTACGAAGGTTAATGATTCATTTAGCTTCTTTTGTGAAACATCATGTTGGTATTGCCCCACCCCCACTGATTTAGGATCGATTTTAACTAATTCAGCTAACGGATCCTGCAATCTTCTTGCGATGGAGACGGCACTTCTTTCTTCAACCTGAAGGTCCGGAAACTCTTCTCTTGCCACATCAGATGCTGAATAAACACTCGCTCCCGCTTCGTTGACAATTAAATAGAAGATCGGTTGATCCATATCTTTTAACACATTTACAACAAATTGCTCGGTTTCCCTGGATGCCGTCCCATTTCCAATAGCCACAACCTCAATCAAATATTTTGTCATAATCGCTTTGATTGCTTCTTCAGCCTTTGTGAGTTGAGATTGGGATGAATGTGGATAGATCACATTTATATCAAGAGTTTTTCCTGTTTCATCGATGACCGCTAACTTGCAGCCTGTTCGGAAAGCGGGATCGACACCCAAGACCATCTTTCCTTTCATCGGCGGCTGAAGCAATAACTTTCTCAAGTTTTCAGAGAAGATATGAATGGCTTGATCCTCTGCTTTCTCTGTTAATTCATTACGAATTTCTCTTTCCACCGATGGTTGGATCAGTCTTTTATAGCTATCTTCCACCGCTTCTTTCAAAAGAGGAACGGAAATGGAGTGAACATTTTTAATGACCTGTCTTTGCAAATAGTTAAGGATACCTTCTGCATCAGGCTGGATATTCACCTTTAATATATCTTCCTTTTCCCCTCTATTCATTGCTAAAATGCGGTGAGGAACTACTTTATGAATCGGTTCTTGATAAGAGTAGTACATTTCGAAGACCTTTTTTTCGTCTTCCTCTTCCTTTTTCACCTTCGATTCAATTACCCCTTTACGGAACGTATAACTTCTTATGTATTCTCGGTATGAAGCTTCATCGGAAATGTACTCAGCAATAATGTCTTTTGCCCCGTTTAAAGCTTCCTCGGTTGTCATTACTTCCTTTTCTTCAGACACGTAATGAGAAGCCTTTGCTTCTAGGTCTCCTGATGCCGGGAATGTAAGGATCCATTCCGCCAGGGGTTCCAGCCCTTTTTCTTTCGCTACGGTCGCTTTTGTTCTTCTTTTTTGCTTATATGGACGGTACAAATCTTCTACCGTTTGCAGCTTATCCGCCTTTTTAATGGCCTTGGATAACTCTTCAGTCAACTTCCCCTGTTCTTCGATCAATCGAATAACTTCTTCTTTTCTCTGCTCTAAATTTTGCAGGTAATTCCATTTATCCATAATATTACGGATCTGAACTTCGTCTAGTGCTCCGGTCTGTTCTTTCCGATAACGTGCGATGAAAGGAACTGTATTCCCTTCCTCTAGAAGTGAGATGACATTTTTTACATTTTTTATCGAAAGGTTCAATTCTTTGGATACTCTGTTAAGTAATGGTTCTTGGTTTGTTAATGTTGCTGCCAATTGTATTACCTCCATTAAAAGGATTCCTATTTATTTTACCATAATTGTCTTTGAGGATTGAAAGACTTAAAGCATATATCTGATGTATTGAAATGAAAACTTTGTCACTGCAATCCACACTGTGAACGTTCCTTTCCGCGGGGAGGAAGTCGAGCCTCCTCGGGCTTATGCCCTGTGTGGTCTCGATCTTTCCTCTATTTCCCGCAGGAGTTAAGTGCCTTCCGCTACAATCCACTCTTCGCTACTACATCAGCATAAATATCCAAACAGAAGAAATTTAACAAAAACCGATTCCCCCATCCAGCACGCACTGAATTACTGGGGTAAGTTAAAATCTAACTGTTTTTGTAAAAAGAGCCTAAACAAAAAAACTTACCCTAAGACCGTTAGAGTAAGTTTCCTATAATATATGTTGTATCATCTGATGTACCGTCGACTAGAGATTGAATATCACCTAAAGCGCCATTAAGCGTTGGATACCTTTGAAGGATATTCTTTACTCCTGATATACTCAGTCCATCTGAGTGAATAAGAAATCTTGAGTTGGAATCGTAATGAAAACGTTGAGTCTTATATGTTTGCGGTCTTCCGGATAAATACCCTGTAACCGGCAATGGATAAGTCATCTTTCCTTCAGGTGCATACATATAAAAACGTATATTTCCTACACAGCTATACACAAACTCTTTAGAATGGTAGTACGCCTTAATGATCGCCACTGCAGCACCACGTTTTTTCTGAAGAGCTTCGTTACAAAGACTCATAAGGGTTTCAACATCCTCGTGGTGATGCTCTTCAACTATATCGACGACAACATGAGACGATTCATAAGCAAACTTACCGCTACCTAAACCATCGGCCAAAACACAGATAAAGTAATCGCTTGTAGAGGTATAGAAATAACTGTCCCCACAATAAGGATTTCCGTTTTTCGATACTTGCTCTGCATAAAGCTCTATTTCATTTTGTTGAAGATAAGCCATTAATAATGACTCTCCGAATCGTTCATCTCTTCCTGAATGGCTTCCCTAAGCTTTTTAATCGCTCTTCTTTGTAAACGGGAAACATGCATTTGGGAAATTCCGAGCTTCTCACCAGCTTCTTTTTGGCTTAAATTTTCTAAATAGGTATGTTGTATAATAGCCTTTTCTCTGTCGGAAAGAACATGAAGCACTTTCTCAAGAACGAGTCGCTGATTGACTTTCTCGTAGCCCTCATCCTGGTCTCCCACAATATCCAATATTGTAACAGTGCTTCCCTCTGAATCCGCTTCAATCGAGTGATCCACTGATAACGCTTGATAACTCCTGCCCATTTCCATTGCTTCCAGAACTTCCTCTTCACTAACTTCCAGATATTCAGCAATCTCATGGACTTGAGGAGAACGTTCTAATTTGTTTGTTAACTCTTCAACCGTAGATTTTATTTTAGGACCAAGCTCTTTTATTCTTCGTGGAACATGTACGCTCCACGTTTTATCTCGTAGGAACCTTTTTATCTCTCCGATGATTGTCGGAATCGCAAAGGCCTCGAATGATCTACCGAAGGATTCATCGTACCTTCTGATTGCGCCAAGCAATCCAATCATCCCTACTTGGATAATGTCTTCGTGGAAAGATCTTCCCTTTGAATATTTCCTCGCAATGGACTCAACAAGATTCTGGTAATGTAAGATCAGTTGACTTTGTGCATCGTCATCTTGTCTTTCCTGATAGTCCTTGATCCATTGAAGTACTTTTTCTTTTTGAGCCTGCTGGTTAGGTTGAGATAGTTTTTTCATCCCTCTCCACCTGCTCCCCTGATAGGAATTTAGTCATAAAGACTGTCACTCCCTCCTTGTGATGCACTTTTACATCATCCATCAAGCTCTCAATAAGGTAAAGACCTAACCCACCTTCTCTTAAGAACTCCACTGAATGATCGGCATGATAAGGACCAACAGCACTGCGAATTTCTTTAAAGTCAAAACTATCACCGTGATCAGCTACCATAACCTCAAGCCGGTCCTCATATAGCGCGAATCCAACAACCACTTCTCCGTCGTTGTCTTTATACGCATGCTGAACCGCATTTGTGATAGCTTCACTAGTAGCGATCTTCAAATCCTCAATTGCATCGTAGTCAAATCCCATACGACTTGCAATTCCTGAAAGCGTCAAACGAATGACCCCGACATATTCCGGCTTTGCGGGAATCTTCATCTCGATGTAATCAAAAGCTTTCATCATTCCACGCCACCTTCTACCTTGGAATTAATATTCATAATATCCCCTAAACCTGTAATATCAAACAGTCTCTGCAGACGATCGGATAAACCGATTAGATTTAATTGCCCACCGCGAGCTTTAACCGTTTTGAAAAGACCAACAAATACACCTAATCCAGTACTATCCATATATGATACTTCTGAAAGATCCACCGTTATATCTTTATTATCAGCTTCAGCAGAGGGTTGAAGCGTTTCTTTAAGCTTCGGAGCTGTATATGCATCGATTTCACCGGCTACTTTGACGAGTAGCTCGTTCTCTTTTTCTTTCATATCTATTGATAAGTTCATAAAAAGACCACCTTTTTTGGCAACATTTATAATAAGTCTCTATACATTTACCCTATTTATGACAAGAATAAACTTTATTTATGAATTTCTTTTTATGATGATTAGAGTGAAATCGTCTCTAAGCTCAAAGTGCTGCATCTTCTCGAGTTGTTTGTATACGTTATTAACAATCTCTTGAGGAGGAAGGTGATTGTACTTGCTTATTAATTGAACCAAATCTTCCCTTTCGATGAAACCCTCTTCTGATCGACACTCTGTTACTCCATCAGAGAGAAGGATGATCATGTCCCCTGCCTCAACCCGTCTTTCGTATTGTCGGTACTTCGCTTTTTTATCTACACCTAATAGAAGACCTTTTGCATCAAGATCTTCAAATTCATTGGTTGACGCTCTATAAAAAAAGCCGGGTTCATGCCCAGCTGATGAGTACGAAAATAGATGTTCCTTCGAATTGTATACACCGTAAAACATGGTTATGAACATACTTGCATCCACATTTTGTTCCACTACTCTGTTTAAACTTTCCAAAACAGCATTAGGTTCATTCCGATATTCAGGTAAACTATCCATCGCATACTTGATCATGGACATACAGAGAGCTGCAGGAATACCTTTACCAATTACATCAGCAATGGCAACACTTACGCTATCATTCTCATCCTGAACAAAGTGATAGTAATCTCCATTCATCTTTTTGGCAGGTACACTTACAGCTCCAATATCCAAGCCTTCCACTGAAGGGATGACCGTCCCCAGCAGGGTTTGTTGCATATTGGATGCTACATCTATTTCGTTATTTAATTCTTGTTGTTTGGTACGTAAACTTTGATGCTCCCTATAAGCAAAACCGTAGCCAATCATGACTTCAAGTAAAATATCGAAAGAGTGCAGTACTTGATGTGGTATATTGGGCTCCATTTCCAATATTACACTTTTATGGAGACTTATGATCTCCTCTGGTGAAACATGATGCTCAATTGATTTACGACTAAATTTCTGTCCTAAATAAAGAGCTTTTTCATCTTGTTCGTTTAGGTAATGCTCGATAATTTCTCTATATTTAGAGTCCATTAAATCTCTGAAATTCATATAACTCCCCCTAGCGGAGCCACTTAGTCGCCCTTATGTCTGTCCCTTCACCTGGTACAGACTCAACGTTGAACTCGTCCATTAAACGCTTAACTCCAGGCAAACCTGCTCCTAATCCGCCTGATGTGGAATATCCGTCTTCCATTACTTTTCTTATATCTGTAATTCCGGGTCCTTCGTCCAAGGCGATAATTCGCACACCCTTTTTCCCGGCATCGAATAATTTTTCAATGCAAATCTGACCATAGCCAGCATATAAATAGATGTTCCTTGCTAATTCGCTGATAGCCGTAGTGATACGAGCTTGGTCAACGGTACCGAATCCGAGCTCTTTCGCTACATTCCTCCCTAACTGGCGGGCAGCAACGATGTCCCATTCATTCGTGATCTTCACGCAGGATTGGCTATCCATACCTAGTCCCCCAGTTCCAATTGTAATTTCTCCAGACCTTTTTCCAGATCCAGAGCGGTCAGAACGTCCTCTAACCTGATTCCAAGCTCGATCAACGTTATCGCTACAGCAGGCTGGATGCCGGTGATGACTACCTTCGCACCCATTAACCTTGACATGTTAATGACATCCCCAAGTACCTTAGCAATAAATGAATCTATAAAATCGATGGAAGTAATGTCGATTACTACCCCTCTGGCACTCGTTTCATGGATCTTATGCAGAAGATCTTCTTGAAATTGAAGGGCTGTTTGATCATCAAGCTCCCACTGAATGGAAATCAGCAAACAATCATGCAGCTTTAAAATTGGTATTCTCACTCTAATCCCTCCGCCGAAACTATTTTTCGATTTGTCATTTCAAGAGCCTTTTCAATTCCTTTTCGTAACGTACTATTTGTACTGAATTGATTTAAATCAATTCCTAAGTTTACAATCGTTTGCGCGATTTCAGGTCTGATCCCTACCAGCATGCACTTCGCCCCTACTAAACGAACAGCTTCAGCTGCCTGGATGATATGATGGGCTACCATTGTATCCACAACCGGTACCCCGGTGATATCGATTAACACCACTTCAGCTCTATGCTTCACTACACCGTTCAATAGATTTTCCATTATTAGTCGGGCACGCTCTGTATCAATCGTTCCCACAAGCGGCATCACAGAAATTTTTTCAAAGACAGGTATCAGTGGTGCAGATAGTTCCTGCAGCGCTATTTTTTGAAGCGAAACGGTTCTTTCCCATGATTCTGTATAAGCACTGATTACTTTGTTATTCATCGGAGTTAACCATTTATCGAACTTCTCAACTTGTGCCGCATAGTTTTGATCTGTAATAATACCTTCTTTCATCATACCTTCGTAAACCACTTTACCAAAAGTACTTAGAGCCGACGTCACAAAAGTCAGCGGCCATCCTAACCTGACAACCTTTTCAGCGAAATCTCCCAACCGGCTATTGAACTCGTTGGAATCCCTTAAGTTAGAAACAATCATTTCTACAAACTCATGGCTTGTCTTGGTAAAAACTTGATCTGAAACAACTTGAAGAAACTTCTCATCCGCTTCGTTTCTCATTCGTTCCATCCAAATACTAGTGATATCTGATTTATTATTCTGAATATAATCCGTGACTTCACTAAACATTTAGTTCTCTCCATTCTATCATATGAAATTTGTACTTCGTATTTATGCCGAATGATGTAACTTAATTTTAAAGTAGTTTACAACAGTGAACTAAAAAATGACGTAATTACTTTAATAGTAACAAATAAATACAAAAAAGAAAAAACCTATGCCTTTTCGGGTATTTTTAATGCTTACTTTTCCCATTATAAATTGTTTACGGAGTTTTGTCATAAAATTGACTATATTTCCATTATCCATATTCTTCTTTTGGGGTAAATTGGTCCTAGACTTCACTTCTCTACACAATAAAAAGACAAAACAAAAAGGCTTAATGATCAAGCGTATTGTTGATCAGCAAGCCTTCTGGTTTGAAGTTATATTGTTCCTATTGTATAACATGATAAAGTATCTGCACGATGAAAAGCTCATGGTTAGAACTGGATTAGACCCACGCTGATTTGCAGGGCGTCATCCACTTTTTCCATCATCTCGTCATCCAAGTGCGTAATCTTATCGGTAAGACGTTGTTTATCAATCGTTCGAATCTGTTCAAGCAAGATAACGGAATCACGTTCAAAGCCATAACGTTTTGCATCAATTTCAACATGAGTAGGCAGTTTCGCTTTTTGAATTTGAGCGGTAATGGCAGCTACAATAATTGTGGGACTAAACCTGTTCCCTATATCATTTTGAATAACAAGTACCGGCCGAACTCCGCCTTGTTCTGATCCTACAACAGGAGAAAGGTCTGCAAAATATACGTCACCACGCTTTACAATCAAAGGATTAACCCCCGCTTACTAAGCGTTCGACTGTATGTTCTGCCTCATATTCTGCTTGAATAGCCTCTGAAGCAATCGCGAGATTAATCTTAGCCATTTCCATATAGCCGCGTCTCATAGATTCACGTAATTGTCTCTTCTTACGCTCTCTTAAATACATTTTGGTTGCACGATAAATAAACTCATTGCGATTCACATTTTCTTGATCTGCAAAGCCGTCTAATTCTGTAACGAGCTGTTGCGGTAGACGAATTAAGATTTCTGTTGTTGCGCTGGATTCAGACACAAACTACACCTCCACCAATCACTACATACCGTTTCTGTTCATTAACATATTTATCATACCATCAATTAAGGGGAATGAAAAGTTAATTTATCAATCTCTTCTATTATCCACCATATAAAATACTAATTATTCATCAAGTTGGCGGTTATTTTCCTGTTGACTGTGAATACCTGTCGATAAGAGTTTATTCGATACTTCCGTCGGCTCCCCGTTTCGCATATAGATGCGCGGCACTCTCGAGGAGATCATACAAGGAACCTCATAGTTGATGGTATCAAGCTTATCAGCGATTTCATCCATTGTGATCGCTTCTTCACCCTGTCTGCCTATTAACGTTACACGGGTACCCATATCAAGAAATCCAGGCAGTCGAATCATACATTGATCCATACATACCCTTCCAACAATTGGAACTCTCTTTTCGTTCACAACGACGTCCTGACCTTGTAATTTACGCAGCCAGCCATCAGCGTATCCAATCGGGATCGTTCCAATCCACTCTGCCTCACCCGTTTCATAAGTAGCCCCATAGCTCACTTTCTCCCCAGCTGAAAGTTCTTTTGTATGAATAAGCCTTGAATGAAGAGAAAACACTTCTTTTAAAGGAAAAGGCAGTTCGGGCTTCATCTCTTGAGAAGGCGTGAGTCCGTACATGGCAATTCCCACCCTCACAGCATTAAAGAGGGTATTGGTTTTCCTTAATGTAGCGGCGCTATTTGAAGAATGGATATAAGCTGGGAATGAATCCAATTGATTCAACATGTATTCAAATCGAGCTAACTGCCGGTCAAGATATTCATCGTTCAACTCATCTGCCGTGGCAAAATGGGTAAAGATCCCTTCAAGATTAAACTGGGAATGAGCTTGAACATACTGTTCGATAGCCTTTAATTCTTCAGTGGAACGAACACCTATCCTACCCATCCCGGTATCACACTTGATATGAAGGTTTAATCGATCTCCTTCTGACAACTGACTTTCGGCTTCCACAAGCCACTCTTTGTGGAAGGTCGTTAATGAAACATCCAAATCGGCAGCAATTTTTACATCTTTCGGTCTCGTAGCTCCTAATACGAGAATAGGAGCGGTTAAGCCTGCTCTTCTTAAGGAAATCGCTTCGTCTAGGAATGCAACCGCTAAGCCGTGTGCCCCGGCAGAAAGTGCAGTAAAAGCGGTTTGCACATCCCCATGTCCATAAGCATTCGCTTTCACAACCGCAAACACTTTCACATCTCCGGGAATATGCTCTCTAATATTCTTTACGTTTTCATATAAATGATCTAGGTTGATTTCTGCCCATGTATCACGAAAAAATTGGGTCTGGGTTTCCACTCTGTTCACTTCCTCATATCTTTACACAAAACATTGTCATTCTATTCAAGAATACCATTGATTATTCATATTATCATTCATTGTGTCAAATCGATTTTTTGGAGAGGGGGGTGGGAGGATAGGGCACCGCGAGAAGTAATATCGGAATTTCTGATGGTACGGAGATATTGGTGGAGGTTTGATGGATCTTGTAAACTTGGTTGATTTGGATAATCTTATTCATTTTCTGCCGATTTCAGACGGCTTTATATGGAGTGATAGAATTTTAATTTACCTTGGTGCTTTCGATAAGATTATTCATGGATTATTTACCTGTTTATTATCGACTTTCTGAATATATTATCGACTTCACCACTTTTATTATCGACTTCCCGAATATATTATCGACTTCACCACTTTTATTATCGACTTCCCGAATATATTATCGACTTTAGAATTTGTATTTCCGGCACCCACCATCCTTTCAAAAAATCAGACTTCCTACACCACATCCGCACACCAGGAAAAGAGGCGAACCTGATTGGCCCGCCCCGTTCAGTTATTTTATTTCACCATTGAACCTTGTACGGATTGAGCTACCATCACCATCTCAGAAGGAGTCAGGTCATTGGAGGCAAGCATATAATCCACTCCGTTATTGGTCCATCTGATTGATTGCTCTGTCATGGCCGCCACTGTGAATCCCAGGTCCACTAATTCACCTTTAAGAGAAGTAGAGACCGTCATCGTTGGAACGACAGTTGTTTTTTCTTGTACGATTGTGAAGGATTTTTCACCATCGTACGTTAATATTACGCGTTTACCCGTATCGGTGGTCACTTCTTTTTCTTCAATTAATTCGGTGCCGGTGATTTCAGACATTGGGTAAAGAACAGTGAATTCTGTGTCCTCTACATTTGCCGTAACCGGTACTTCGAGCTGAGCACCTGTCATGTTTTTCTTCATGTCGAAGTCTTTTTTATCAAATCCAGCTTTCATATCCATCTTCGAGAACTCTACTTTCACAAGTGGATTCTTATCTGAATCCAATACATTTACCGATGCCGGAGTCAGGTCTTTCTTGTTAAAGGCAATCTCTTGAGTCGGAAGCATCTGACTGTTTTGATAGCGTGTCTTCGTGTTAAAGATGTAGTGATCCTTTGTTTCTTTGAACGTAGCCTCTTTATCCTCTAGCACATCTTGAACAAGCGATTCATACAAGTACGCCTGACTGCTATTTTCAGGCCAGTTGCTTTGGAATCGGAAGCTTTTGTTCAGTGCCGGCGTAAGGACGAATACTCCCTCATCATTACGTAAGATCATTTGACTCTGATCTTTCGCAGCGTTCTTTAATGCCACTCGATAATAATTAGGGTCATTATGCCACACTTCCACATCATAGGTTTGAGGCTCGTCGCCCACCTGCAGGGTCATTTTCGCATCTGCTTTGTACCCCTTCATATCCTCTACTTTAGCCTTAAGATCCTTGGTTACATCTTCTTTCGATTGCTCTCCACAAGCAGCCAGCATAAGCACCGCTAACATGGCCATCACTAGTATCACTAGCTTTTTCTTCATTTTTTCAACCCCTTTTGTCCCAGGATAAACGTAATTGAGAGAGGGGAAAGCCAGCCGTCTAAGAATGGACGATTCTTATAGAATGCCCCGTTCATTAGTCCAATTGCAATTCGCCAAAGAACCGCGATTGTTAAACACCTGGCCTTGTCTCTCTTATTGCACTACTGAATATATGAGACAACCTGAAGGATTATGCTAGTGAAGATGACAAGCTTGAAATTATTTTCACTCTTCGATGATCACCTGTGCAGCCGCAAATTCCCGGCTATGTGTGATGGATAAATGGGCATTCGCCCCCTCCGGCTTTGAAAAATAAGGCTTTCCATTCGGGTCCTTACTGATTTCAATATCCTGAAAGGAGAGCGCTGTTCCGATGCCCGTTCCATTCGCCTTGGCAAAAGCTTCTTTGGCTGCAAATCGTCCTGCTGCGAACTCAATCTTGCGCTGCTCGTTTAATGTATAGAAAGCATCCTCTTCCTTAGCTGTTAAAATTCTCTTGACGAACTTCGGCTGCCGTTCAATCATCCTCTGAATGCGACCTGTTTCAACGATATCCAATCCTATTCCTTTTATCATATGTGATTCCCCTTCTACTCTTGTCCTGTCTTGCATATTTGTATAATGAACTATACTCGTGATTTTCGTCGTTTTCTTATACTATAGTATTGACTGCGTTTTTTAAATAAATGATTTAGTAATGATATAAAAAGAAACAACCTACTTAGGAGGATACAATATGTTTGTCCGGACTGAAAGCTTTTCACAATTTTTACGGTTCTATCCTATTATTTCCGTGATTGTATTTATTCATATCGCTTTATACGTTGTCAGTGCACTTCCTATTTTCCCACAACTGTGGGTGTACGAGCAGATGGCCGGTGTGAATTTATTTATCAAAGAGGGAGAATGGTGGCGACTCGTCTCCCCTATCTTTGTACATTTGGGATTCGCTCATTTGCTATTTAATTCGTTTTCCCTTGTCCTGTTTGGCCCACCCCTGGAAAAGCTTCTGGGAAAAGCAAAGTTTATCGGTCTTTATTTAGCAAGTGGCGTGTTCGCCAATATCATTACGTTTCTTATCAAGCCCCTTACGTATAGTCATGTGGGAGCATCGGGCGCGATTTTTGGTTTATTCGGCTTTTACATCGCCATGATTATCTTAAAAAATCATTTCATCACGAGAGAAAGCCGGCAAATCATCCTACCGATCGTCGTCATTGGTGTAGTCATGACCTTCATGCAATCAGGAATCAACATAACGGCCCATATCTTCGGATTAATCGGCGGCTTTGTGATCGGGTGGATTTCAGGAAAAAAATAAGAAAACAAAAGTGACCCGCTAACGAATCGCGGGTCACTTTTATCGTTTACACACTATGAGAAAACCATGAAGCAATTGTTTGGAGGTCCTTCTTTTCAAGATCCCGGATCGGACTGGCATAACCAGTCTCTCCAGATTTTATCGTTGTTCTGAGACTGCCCAAGTCTTTTCTCGTTTGAAACCAGCTTTCATGGGTGTCCAGAGATTGTATGCGGCTTTTCTTTATATGCATCGTATTTTTCAATACGCCCCTGTACTGTAAAGATAATTGTCCATCAACAATCTTCCAGCCCCCGGCACGATATTGGTAGTATCCGAGAATCCCGAAAGGAATCATCAACAAGCCGACCCAAAGACCATATGGCCAGTACATAAAACAAACAGCCGCGGTCGGGACCACCACCCAGATTGCCTGTCTGAACACATACCTTCTTAAGGAACGTCCCGGAAGCCTCTTAAAGTCATCGTGAATGACATAATCCGGAAATAAGTCGTTTAATAATCCCTGAATTCGCTTCTTTTTCACAATCGGAAATAATTTTATACTGGTGCTGTCTTTCTCTAAAACAGATCCACCTGCATTTTCAATGTGGACGGTGCAATACCCCAATAGCTGCCTGATTGGATTTTCCACTACCCGGATTCCTTGAACACGATTTAAGGGAACCGTCACTTGCTTCTTCTCCAGGAGCCCTCTTGTCATGACAATGTGATCATCCACAATTTTAATTCTGAAATCACCATAAATGATAAATGTCCAGGCAATCGATAATAGCCAGGCAACTAGCAAGCCCAGAAAGGCCATCACCGAAACGACAAACACTCCGCTTTTCACAAAAACAGCCAGCTCATCGTACACAGCTTCGTACGGGATGAACTCATTAAATTGGGACAAGAAAACAAAAACCCCGGAAATAATGACCCCGACCCCGCCTGAAGTCGTAGCAAGAACCCAGATGTCATTAGAGGAAAGGTTGAAAAAGGGGGCTTCATCTTTCAAAGTCACCGTATTTTCGCCTGCGAGATCGTCGGTTACGATATTACCCTTTTTCTCCCGATAAATCATTCCCTCCAACTCTATTGCTTCTTCTTTTAAAATAGCCGTCAATTCTGCTTCTGATTCCCGGGGATTCGAAGACCCTGCCGTTTCTACCTTGACCTTAACCAATCCAAAAGGGCGATGCAGAATTCCCTCAGAGAAATTCAAACTCTGGATCCGGTCAATGGGGATATACCTCTTCTTTTTAACGAATAGGCCGTACTCGATCCGCAGCTCCCCTTCTTCCACTCGATATGTAAACCGAAGCCACTTCACAATCCCTGTGACCAGAACGAACACAAGAACTGCCGCCATGGATATAACAGGCATATAATCCCAAAAACCCGTCTTCTCTCCCCGGTTATTCAATACAAATAAAAAGACAAAGGGAACGATCAAGTCCTTTAACTGCTTTACAAAATTCGCTACAGCTGAAATAGGGTGCAGTCTCTTGTGCTCAGACATCATCTTCCGCCACCCTCGCAAGTTGTGAAATGGAGTTTCTCAATTCATCTGCCTCCTCCACATCCAATGCCGGTATCTCATGAACCGTAGCTGCAGTCGAAATCGTAATGGTTGCCAACCGATACTTTTTTAAGATTGGACCCTGAACCGTATCAACATGTTGAACCCTCACCATCGGTACCAATGTGCGCTTCACGATAAAAATTCCTCTTTGAAGCTCAATCTCCTGCTCCCTCACCTCATAACGCCATCTCTTCCATTTGATCGTTGGAATAAAGAAAACAAACAAATATGTAAATAGAATCAACACGGCAACTGCTGCTGTAATGATCCATTGTGGCCACTCGAACATCACAGTTAGAGTAATCGCTCCTGCGGCTACAGCTGCGACGATCAACGTTTCAATCACACCATATATCTTCCACACCTTTAAAGCCTTTGGTGAAATTCGTTTTTGCGGCTCTCCGATCATACCCATCCCCTCACTTCTCTCTTTTACTAAATCTTACAGTATATTTACGATTTGGAACAGAGATGGTTTCAGATTAAGGAGAAAGCTTTGGGAAATTTGCCTATTTTACTATAAACGAACTTTTATCCACCCACTCAATCCCATCAATCCCCTGCAGATCCTCCACTAATCGGAACAATGCGTCATCCTTTTTCTTCGCTTCTATCATGCAATCAATTTCATCGACCGAGCCCTTTATCCCTTGAAGAAAATCAAGAAACATCTTAGGGTCGATGAAATCGGCATGGGCTTTGTAATCTTCCTGGGATCGAGGGCTTGAAATATGCATCTTCACAGGTAATGATGACTGGCTCCACGTTCCAACGATCCTCTCCCAATCCAATAACCAATCCCTTTGATTATAAGCAAGGTGATGATGGTAATCGAAAACAAGGGGAATCCCAAGCTTTTCACATAGATAAAGGGCATCAGCAGCACTGAATACCGTATCATCATTTTCGAGAATGATCATTTGTTGAAGAGAAACGGGAGTCAGACCCCAATTGTGTATAAATTGCTCAAGTGCCTTTTCTTTGTCATCATAAGCTCCACCTACATGGAGGACACAGCGGTGAGTTGGATCGATTCCCATCCCTTTTAATAATGCCTCATGCATCCTAAGTGTTTTAAGCGTGTTCTTCAACACATCCACGTCACTTGAATTCAAAAGCACAAAATGATCCGGATGAAAATCCACACGCATAGGATGAAGCATCAAATACTCTTTAATCGCATGGAGCTCAGGTTTTAAAGGGGAAATGAAATCCCACCCCTTCAATTCAGGATGGTTCGCAAGAGGAATCAACTTTGAACTGAACCGAAAAAAATAAATTTCATTTAGAACATTATGCTTTAATAGCCGCAGGCAGTTTTCAAGATTCGATTTTGCGATCCGTTCGAGTTTATGAATAGCGGCCTCACGATCCTTAATCCCGGAAAATTGCTTATAGGTCATGGTTTGGGAAGGGGATGCATTCTGGAGGTTCATGCTCATGGCAACATAGCCTAACTTTACGAGTGTCATGTGGGGTGGACTCCTTTTTGGAGTTAGTATGTGCGGAATGGGAGGATTTGAGTATAGATTTATTTATCTGAATTAATGTAGAAAGCTGCTTTTCTATCTCCTTGCATATCTAAATCTTTTAACATTTTGTATGCCGTTGTCCTAGATGGAACGTGGATAAACTCTCTTAACTCCCTATTTGTTATGTGCTCATTAATTAATAAGAAGTAATCCCGAATCGCGTTCAAATGAGCATGTTTAGATGACGCACTGCATTGGTTGCAAAACCAGGAGGCTCTAACCCTTGTCATTGGGATGTGATGACAGTTCTCACAACGTACACCTGTCATAATATCATTCTTGGAAATACCATAGGTTGTAAAAATATCCGATTCATTTTCTTGATGATCTTTTAAAATAGTTCTTCTCATTTTTGAAATTTCTTTATAGTTAATGACTTCTTTTACATATGTCTCGTTTAAATCTTTAATCTTATCTATTATATTCTGAGCGTGAATGATTTCTCTGTATGGAGAGTCAGCCGGTGGGGTTTTAGTAAAATGTAAGATGGTGGACGGATTACTGAATACAACGAGGTGTTCAATTGGTGGATGCTTCAGTTTATGAAGACTGAACCATTTTTGGAGTAATAATGTTTGTCTTTGGACTTGGGAGACAGGATCAGGAAATCCTTCGGTTAGTCCCTTATAAGTTCGGGTGAGCTGTCTGATAAAAGGATCAATAGTAACAGTTCCAGAGATATTCTTAACTTCAATAATTAAAATATAGAAGGGGGTTATGACAAGAAAATCGATTTGGAAGTGATGAGAGAATAGAGGGATTCTAATATCATAAAAGATTTTGTATTTTTTGTCTTTCAAGAAGCTTAGGTGGTAGTAGACGGTTGCCTCCCCGTTGTACCCTGCTTTTCTTTTCTTTAGGTCCTTGTCTATGATGGGGATTTTGAGATGATTAAGGGGCAGACGCCATAGTAATGCCTGGAATTTTTCAATAATGATGGGAACTTTAAGTTCTTTACAGATCAAATGACCACTCTCCTTGAAGGTTTTGCTTAATTAATTCGTCACTCTTATGGAAAGTCCTTCTTTTAGTGAAAATTAGATGGCGGATAACTCGTTTATGAATCACTTTTCTCATTTATGCGTCAATTTTTGATTTTATGCGTCGTTTCTGAGATTTATGCGTCGTTTTAACTCGTTTATGCGTCAAAGCTAAATTCCAGCTCGTACACCAAGACCATCCTAAACAAAAAAACACGACAACCCAAAGGTTATCGTGTCCTCAAATCTATTGATCAAGAATTGTTATAAGATTTACGTTTAGTTGAAGATTGTGGTCTGCCGCCGCCAGTACGGTTGCGATCTCCGCCACGGCTTCCGCCTCCGCGATTTCCACCGCCGCTGCGTGATGATCCACCACGGCTTCCGCCTTTACCGCTGCGTGCTCCACCTTTGTATCCACCGCCGCGATTTCCGCCGCCACGATTTCCACCACCTCTTGATGGTAATGGGCGCTCTTCAGTGATTTCAACTGGTGTTGTGTCTGGCTCTTTCGTCAGTACACGGATCGCTGCTGCAACTGCTTGAACAGAATCGTGACCTCCAAGGAATTCTTCTGCTAATTGATAGTAATCCTTAAGATCACTTTCTTTCGCCGCTTCAGCTAACTTTTCAAGAGCTAAGCGTTGTTGACCTTCAAGGGCTTCGTTTAAGCTAGGTGGCTTAAGGGCCGTCATTTTCTTCTTCGTTGTTTGTTCAACGATCTTCAGGTAACCCATTTCTCTTGGTGTTACAAAAGTGATGGACATCCCTTTCTTACCTGCACGACCTGTACGTCCGATACGGTGAACGTAGCTTTCAGGATCTTGAGGAATATCAAAGTTGTAAACATGCGTTACGCCGGAGATATCTAATCCACGAGCGGCAACGTCTGTTGCGATCAGGATATCGATGCGTCCCTCTTTGAACTTCTTAAGAACCGTCATACGACGGGCTTGAGAAAGGTCTCCGTGAATACCTTCTGCCAGGTAGCCGCGAATGCTAAGAGCTCGCGCTAATTCGTCTACTCTGCGCTTTGTACGACCGAATACAATCGCAAGTTCCGGTGATTGAACATCGATTAAGCGGGAAAGAGTATCGAATTTTTCTTTTTCACTTACTTTAGTGAAGTATTGTTCGATGTTCGAAACCGTTACTTCTTTTGATTTCACTTTGATTACTTCCGGCTCTGTCATAAAGCGATTTGCAATGCGACGGATCGGATCCGGCATTGTTGCAGAGAATAGAAGTGTTTGTCTTGTGCTTGGAACAGTCTCAAGAATGCTTTCGATGTCTTCGATGAAGCCCATGTTCAGCATTTCGTCTGCTTCGTCAAGTACTAATGTTTCAACGTTTTCAAGGTTGAGTGTTTTACGTTTGATATGGTCAAGAAGACGACCTGGTGTACCAACGATGATATGAGGGTTCTTTTTCATCGCGCGGATTTGACGTTGGATGTCCTGTCCTCCGTAGACAGATAACACACGTGCACGCTTGTCAGCTCCGATACGATATAACTCTTCAGAAACTTGGATGGCAAGTTCACGAGTTGGTGCAATGATAAGAGCTTGAACGTTTGGATTTTTCACATCGATCTTCTCGATCATCGGAATTCCAAATGCTGTTGTTTTACCTGTTCCAGTTTGTGCCTGACCGATAATATCCTTACCTTCTAAACCGACTGGAATTGTACTCGCCTGAATTGGTGTCGCTTCTTCAAAGCCCATACGTTTAATTGATTTCAACGTAGATGCGCTTAAGTTTAAATCTGCAAACTTTGTCAATGTTACATTCTCCTTTAATTTACATCTTTTATAACTAATCATTATCTGATTATATTTTTAGGTCGGAACGAAATCTTACCCACCGAAAGACTTCGGTATCTAATCTAAAACCGTCTATATGAGATGTTTAGTTTTTATGTTTGGTACAAAAAAATACACTCTTCAAAATAGAAGAGCTAGCACGTCCAACAAATTAAGAACTATGTTGTAGCTATGTTACCACTTCTAGAAATGAATTTCAATCTAATGTCAAATAGTCAATCTATTCATTTAGCAGGAATTGGTAGATCTCTTCGAAAAGCTCGTGCTTATCTTCACTATGACAGATCAAATGTTTTGCTTTAGGGGAATAAAAAAGGTTTTTTTCTTGGGAAGAAATAGTCTCGTATATATATTTTGCAGCTTTAGGGGGGACTATTCCATCAATCTCTCCTTGGGCAATAAAGGTTGGAACGTTAACCTTTTTCAGGAGTGGACGAGCAATACGAACGACTTTTCTAAATTCGTACGTGGACAGAACTGGGGTTTTTGTCACCTTCCATTTGTACCGGTTGTACAGCTCGTTTTCAATCAGATTTCCTTGAATTCCTTCTTTAATCATATTTCCAATATCTTTCAGTAGTTGTTTCATATTTACATAATAAGCTGCCGCACTTAAAAGCACGAGCTTTTTGACTTCATATTTCACCGAAAGATACGAAGCGATCAGACCACCCATGGAGAAGCCAATTACGTAAACCTCATCGCATTTCTCTATAAGAGCCTGAAGCTCACCCTCTGCATGCTCGATCCATTCAATATGTTTGACCCCTTTTAGTTCAAGGGTTTCACCATGACCAGGCAGTGTCGGCACAACAATTTCCCAGTCGGTTCTCTCTTGAAGGAAATCTGCCAAAGGCTCTACTTCAAAAGGGCTCCCGGTGAATCCATGGATTAGTAAACAACCGATCATGTTATCCCCTCTAACTTTTCAAAAGGTAGGGAGCGAGCCAATCTCCCATCATCTACAAGCTCATTTTGTTCATTTCTGTAAAGGTTTAAACTTGGACGTCAGTAGAAATTTATGACTTTAGTCCATCGATGACTTCTTCAAGCTTCATTCCCCTGGATGCCTTGAATAAAACCAGCTCTTCCCCTGTAATGAAGGAGGAAAGCTCTTTGGTCAGGCTGTCCTTATCTGTAAAAGAGTGAACACGATCAGGAGAGAAATTCTCAAGTGCTCCTTTACCTATAAAGCCTCCTAAAGGACCAAAAGTAAACACATGCTGAATTTTCACCGGATTGATCAATTGTCCAATCTCCTGATGAAATTCTTCTTCCTGATCGCCAAGCTCCAGCATATCACCAAGCACCAGGATTTTGGTATGGAAACCCTCAAGCTCTGATACAAGCTGAATCGCAGCTTTCATGGAGGTAGGGCTGGCATTATAGGCATCGTTAATGATGCTTTCGCCTTTCTTCCCTTCCACCATTTCCATTCTCATTTGGGTTAGCTTTAACGACTGTAAGCCTTCTTTCATTTCATCGACACTGAGACCAAATTTACGGGCGATGAGAATCCCGGCTAGAGCATTGTGGATATTATGCTGACCTAATACGGGAAGAAAGAATGTCTCTCCTTCAGCGAGAGAAGTCTCAAAGCGACTCCCTTTATTATCCATATAAATTTTTGTTGGATAAATAGTGTTGGATTCGTTTCTTCCGAAAGTCTCCACATGCTTCAGGTTGAGTGCCTGAACACCATCCTGTAACAGCGGTTCATCTCCGTAATATGCAAATAACCCATCAGACTTCAGGCCCTTCACAATCTCCAATTTGGCTTTGGCGATTCCTTCCCGTGATCCCAGATCCTGAAGATGTGATTCTCCAATGTTGGTGATGATGGCCGCATCGGGCTGAGAAATCTCTGATAGAAGTTCAATCTCTCCGAATCCACTCATCCCCATTTCAAGTACAGCCACTTCTGAATCCTGGGGCAGAGAGAGGATCGTTAAAGGAAGACCGATGTGGTTGTTATAGTTCCCTTGTGTTTTATGAACTCGGTACTTCACAGACAAAAGGTTTGCCACAATATCTTTCGTTGTTGTTTTCCCGTTACTGCCTGTAATTCCGACTACCTTTAAATCCAGCTCATGGCGATATTGATTAGCCAATGACTGAAGGGCAAGCAGGGGATCTTCCACCACAATTACGGGGATATCTTCAGGCGGATTAGGAACATTGATATCCCAAAGAGCGGCAGACGCACCATTTTCAATGGCATTTCGAACAAATCGATGACCGTCAACGTTTTCTCCTTTAAAAGGGACAAACAGATTGGCATCTTCAATCTTTCTAGTATCGATGGAAACACCTTTTACCACCACCGACTCAAAATTGGAAAGATCGTTTTTCACATCAAGCATGTTGCATATATCTTTAATTTTTTTCTCGAACATTCGCTTTCTCCTTTTACTCTTTTTGATAAAAACAGAGCAGGGACTGCCTTTAGACGGTGAATCCTCTGGTCAGTCCCAAGTATCGCGTTACATCGTATGTTTAATTGTTTGTTTGTCTTGATAACGCTCTAAGCCAAGTTCCACTAATTTTCCGATAAGGGTAGGATAGTCTACTCCTGTGTGCTTCCATAGAAGCGGGAACATACTGAATGGTGTGAAGCCAGGCATCGTGTTGACTTCATTCATATAAATCTGACCATCTTCGGTTAAGAAGAAGTCCGCACGCACAAGTCCTGAACAATCCAGGGCTTTATACGATTGAATCGCGATATTCTTCATTTCATTGTAGACGCTTCCCTCTACTTCTGCAGGAATGATGAGGGCCGTATCTCCGTCTTCATATTTCGCTTTGTAATCATAGAAGTCTTTTTTAGGTACGATTTCACCCGCAACTGAGCACTCAGGCTGGTCATTCCCTAATACACCAAGCTCGATTTCACGTGCTTTCACACCTTCTTCGATGATGATTTTACGGTCGAACTGGAACGCCTCCTCGAAGGCAGCCTGCAATTCTTCGCGGGACGTACATTTGCTGATCCCTACTGATGAACCTAAGTTAGCCGGTTTTACAAAACAAGGGTAGCCAATCTCTTCTTCCACTTGTTTGTAAGCGGACTCAGGATTTCCTTTCCATGTGCTGCGGATGAACCATGTGTAATTGACTTGCGGAATGCCTGCTTGAGCAAATAAATTCTTCATGATGACTTTATCCATTCCAGCTGATGAGGCAAGAACACCGTTTCCTACATATGGAAGATTTAATAGTTCTAGCATTCCTTGAACCGTTCCGTCTTCCCCATTCGGTCCGTGAAGCAATGGGAAGATCATGTCGTACCCAACAGACCCGGAAGCAGTGATGGATGTACTTAAGGCATTAGGGGCAATTTCTTCTCCATCCTTAAACTGTAATGCTTTCACATCTTCAACGGGAGCATTCAGTTGTGGACCTTTGATCCACGCACCTTCCGTCGAGATGAAAATAGGGTGAATTTCATATTTATTTAAGTCCAGGGCTCCGATCACGGCCTTGGCTGTTTGCAGGGATACATTATGTTCAGCAGATTTACCACCGTACAGTAAGCATAACTTCGTTTTCATGTATGAGTTACCTCCAATATTCACAATAGATGTTTCTATTTTATCACTTTCATCGGAAAGGGAAAGAATGATTCCTATGGAAAATAAAAATTACCACATTTGTCTTGATTCGAAAGACATTTAAGTCAAAGCCCATTATATATGTATGCAAAGGAAAACTAGTCCTGCGACAGGGAGTGAACAACATTATTCTGAATACACTTAAGATTTCGCCTATTTGAAAAGCTATTAAAATATCCCCTTATAAGGTGTACAATCTTTCTATTAAAAACATTTGTATTTTCAAGGAGGACACCAAGATGAGAAAGCTAGGTCTACTGCCTAAGATCCTCTTAGGTATTGCTTTAGGTATTGCCATTGGAGCGTTTGCACCTGAGTCATTCGTTAAAATCTTCGTTACGTTTAATGGATTATTCGGTAATTTCCTCGGATTCGCTATTCCATTAATCATTATAGGATTTATTGCTCCAGGAATCGGATCCATGGGTAAAGGAGCAGGTAAGCTGCTTGGTTTAACCACAGCTCTCGCATATGGTTCCACGGTGTTAGCCGGCTTACTCGCCTTTACGGTCGCGAAGTCTATTTACCCAACTTTGTTAGCAAATCAAACGTCTCAATCATTTGAAAATCCCGAAGAAGCACTGCTCAAAGGGTTCTTCACAGTGGAGATGCCACCAGTAATGGGCGTTATGACGGCTCTGCTCATCGCCTTCACCATTGGTCTTGGAATGGCTGCCATTAAGGGAGACGCTCTTCAAAAGGGCATGAATGAATTCAGAAATATCATTGAACTTGTGATTGAAAAAATCATTATTCCACTATTACCGGTTCATATTCTTGGAATTTTCGCGAACATGACTCAAGGTGGACAAGTAAGTGCCATCATGTCTGTATTCGCTAAAGTATTTGTAATGATCATACTTTTACATGTAGTCTTTTTAATTTTACAATATACAACTGCCGGAACTTTAAGAAAACAAAACCCGCTTTCTATGATGAAAAGCATGCTGCCAGCTTACTTTACGGCACTGGGCACTCAATCTTCGGCATCTACGATTCCCGTAACACTTGAGCGCTCAAAGAAAATCGGTTCAAGGGAAAGTATTGCAGACTTCTCAGTGCCTCTGCTTGCAACAATTCATTTATCAGGTAGCACGATTACCCTTGTCAGCTGTGCAATGGCGGTCATGTTCATTCAAGGAGAAGCGTTACAGTTCACTCAGCTATTCCCATTCATTCTGATGCTTGGAATCACGATGATTGCGGCACCTGGTGTTCCGGGTGGAGCAGTCATGGCTGCCCTGGGCTTACTTGAAACGATGTTAGGCTTCGGACCAACGATGACATCCCTCATGATTGCCCTTTACCTTGCACAAGACAGCTTTGGTACAGCGTGTAACGTAACAGGTGATGGTGCGATCACGTCAATTGTGGACAAGCTTACACAGAAAAAAAAAGTACCTCTCTCTAAAATAAAAGCAAGCTGACATACGGAGGTCCGTCCCTATTAGAGGGACGGACCTCTGTTTTCTTGTTGAAGGGCTTCTTCTACTTCTTTCGGATGGGCATTCCGCCTTGGGCACCGAACTTGGTGATGGATAAGGAGGCTGCTCGGTTGGCAAAACGGAGGTTTTCTCATGAAAACACTATTTTCTGTATAATGGAAATATAAACATATAGAGGAGTGCTCTTGAATTGAAAATAACCGGTCAGCGTGTAACACTTAGAAAAATAGAAGAAAGAGATCTTTCTACTCTATGGGACTATATTTATGGGGACCCTTCTCCCGAATGGAAAAAATGGGACGCCCCTTATTTTGAACATAAACGCTTAACACGTGAAGAGTACTTAGAATCATCCATGAAAAATAAAAGCCGCAGCGATGAATTCCAGCGCATCATTGAAGTAGACGGAACCATCATTGGAACCATCGGATATTATTGGGAGTACGAACCCAGCAGGTGGCTTGAAGCCGGCATCGTCATTTATGACCCTTCCTATTGGAACGGAGGCTACGGAACAGAAGCGTTAACCCTCTGGGTGGATCACTTATTTCGAACAAAGGAAATTGGCCGTGTTGGCATCACCACCTGGTCAGGGAATGTTCGGATGATGAAGGCAGCAGAAAAAATCGGGATGAAACTCGAAGGTAGAATGCGAAAATGCCGTTATTACAATGGACTATACTACGACTCCATCCGTATGGGCATGATTCGAGAGGAATGGGAAGAACAACGCCCTCTATAAAGGAGATTCATTATGAAAACAATCATATTAGTCGGTGGTGGACACAGTCACCTGCATTGTTTGAAAAAAAGGATAGAAAATCAGGGTGATAACGTGAAGTGGGTCCTCATTTCCCCCTCACGTTATCAATATTATTCAGGAATGTTCTCCGGTTACACCGAAGGAATCTATTCATTAGAGGAAACGCGAATCGATTTGGAGAGATTGTGTGAGGAGGCTGAGTGTGAATTTGTCAAAAGGACCGTTCTATCCATCGACCCTGATCAGCAGCATCTCCTGACGGACAAAGGGGACATCTTCACTTACGACTTTGTTTCCTTCGACATTGGATCCCGCAATGACTCATTGGAAATCGAGGGCTTACACGAACACAACCTTCCAATCAAACCTAACTATCGTTTCCCTGAGCAAATAGAGAAGTTGCATAACAGCAGGAGAACCGTCTTTATCGGAGGCGGGGCGGCGAGTATTGAAATGGCATTGTCATTGAAGGCATGGAAGGTAGACAACGGCTTTAAGGATCATTTGGTAACGGTTGTTCATTCTTCACCCCCCTTAGAAAAAGCCGGTTCCCATTCTTCGAAAAAAATAACCGGGGTTACTCTTTCCAAAGAGGTTGAGCTACATCACGGACGCGTAGAAAAAGTAGATGAGACTCGCGTATATGCAGATGACGGCACAAGTTTCGACTACGATGAAATGATTTTTTTGGGAGGACCTAAAGCACCTACCCTATTCGGGAGCAGTATTTTACCTACAGACAAAAAGGGCTTTCTGCTGGTGAACAGCTATCTTCAATCAGTGGAATATCCCAACGTATTTGGAACCGGGGATTGCGCGACTTTAAAGGACTTTCCGGATATTCCGAAAAATGGGGTGACAGCTGTACGCCAAGGACCTGTCCTGTGGAAAAACCTGAACGGGGCTGCGGCAAAGGGAAAAGTCATTCCCTTTGAGCCTCAGAAACGCTACCTTGCGATTATGTCGTTAGGAGATAGGCAAGGCTTTTTAACGTATGGATCGTTTTCATTGGTCAGCGGCTGGGCCTGGCGGTTGAAGAATTGGATTGATGAGCGGTTTGTGAGTCGGTATGGTGGGTGAAAAGATAGGTTTTGTTGTTCGACATTTGGTGTGCCAACTTGTGAACATAAAAAAACGCAACCGCCTCCCAGCAGTCGCGCCCCCTACATCTATCATCTGAAAATTTCAACAAACTTCTTACTAATCACAGGCAGCACTCCATCAAACAACTTCTCTCTCCAATATAGATCCGCTGCCTGCTGGACGGCTGCAGCGTGATTCGGGTAAGGATAGACCATATTGGACAAGGCGCCGATTTTATTTCCTTTTTCCATTGCGAACACGACGGGTTGCATCCAATCTCCTGCGCCGGAACCGACTGCGTGGGCACCGAGGATCTTTCCGCTTCCGTCTGTGATGATTTTGACGAGGCCATCTGTTTTGTGATCTGCCACGAAACGATCGACTTCGTCTAATGTTTTTTTATAGACTTTGTATTCTAATCCTTGTTCCACAGCCTCTTCCTCGGTTATCCCTATATGAAAGATCTCAGGTGTGGTATAGGTTGTCCATGGCAGTTTGTTGTAGGAAACTTTACGTTTTAAACCGAATACGGCGTTTTGGACGACAAGCTTCCCTTCCATTCCTGCCCCATGGGTAAATGGATATTGACCATTGACATCCCCAATGGCGAATATGTGAGGATGGTTCGTTCTTAGTTCATCATTCACTTTAATGAAACCCCTACTGTCAACCTTGACTCCGGCAGCAGATAGATTTAAAGATTCCGTACCAGGATTTCTACCGGTAGCGAGGAACAATAAATCGCCTTCCACGGTCTGTTCTACACCGTCCCTCACATAGTGGACCACTTTCTCACCGTTCATCTCAGAAACACGTTTAATGTCCGCTCCATAAACAAACTGAATATCTTTTTCCAATAAACCTGTTGCAGCTTCACGGATATCCTTATCTTCTTTCATCAGTATCTCATCGTGCTTTTCAAGGACAACGGCTTCTGATCCCAAATATGAGAATGCTTGTGCAAGCTCTAAACCAATCGGACCTCCCCCGATAAATACGACTCGTCTGGGCAGCTCATCTACTTCAAATACCGTTTCATTCGTATGATATTCCACGTCTTCCAAGCCTTCAATTTCAGGAATGAGCGGACTTGACCCTGTTGCAACGACTATTCTCTTCCCGGTAATCCGGTCCTCTTTTTCCACTAAAATCGTGTGAGGATCAAGAAACTCTGCTCCTCCGAAATAAATATCGACCCCTAGTTGCAGGAATCGATTGGGGTCGTCATGCTGTTGAATATGGGCAATGGCTTCTTTGACTCTCTCCCTTATCATTTTCATATCGACGGAACCCGTTGTTTCGAAACCATAATCATGACTTGCCCGGATCACAGCCACTTCTCTCGCCGATTGGATGAATGCCTTGGACGGAACGCATCCAAAGTGCAGGCAGTCTCCTCCCAGAAGGCCGCTTTTTTCGATGAGGGCCACTTTTGCTCCAAGAGACGCGGCTCCCGATGCGACGGTCAGTCCACCTGCCCCTCCTCCTATTACAATTAAATCGTATTGATCCATCTTTATCTCTCCTTATGAAAGTAATCGTTTTGCTTCTAAAAATCGCTGTAAGCCCGTGTACAATTCCACTGCAAAAAACAGTAAGGTGGTCCACAGGACGATGGACGGAAATAGCATCATGACGCTGAATAGAATGAATCCCTCCGTCCTTTCAGCAAGTCCTGCTTGATAATAAAAAGATTTCATCCCCTGTTTCTCTGATACTGCTCCAACTGTCAGGAAAATGGTCATGGAAATAATGATGGATACGCTTAGTAAAAGGAGTGCCCACATAATGTCAGGATGCAAGAACGCAACGCCCAGAATGACACTGATCTCGACGATTCGATCAAAAGTGACATCCATGACTGTTCCAAAGGGAGATGGTTTAGTTAATCGGGCCATGGTACCATCCACCGCGTCCAAAAACCCGGATATCCATAATAAGAGGACGGCTAAGATCGGGAATCCAAAATAATAGACCAGACCTGTAGCTGAGCCTACTATAAAAGCAATAACCGTCACCTGATTGGCTGATAATCCCCTTCTCAAAAACAAGCGTGCTGTTCCCTCTATACTTGGCTGTACCCACTTACGGGCATGCGTATCTAACATGTGTTTCCCATCCTTTACTTGTCATCTTTACTCGATAATCCCAGCCATGCTTTCATTTTTTTCTTAAAGATTAACGGCACGATGATCATCATCAAAAAAAAGCCGATAGCAATATATAAATTCGTTCGGTCTTCCCCTACCAAGCTTGACCCGAGAAATACATACCCAAACGTACCAGGTAAAATCCCGATGGCTGTAGCGATGATGAATGGGATGTATCTCACCTTCCCCATGCCGGCAAGGTAACTGATGAGATCGAAGTTCAAAAACGGCACGAGCCGTAATAGTAATACATAAACGAAGCCGCTCTCCTCCATCTTCTCGCGGATCTTAATCATACGTGGAGACGGTCTTTTTAATAGTTTCGTCCCAAGGAAGCTCGCAGTATAATAGGCTACCGTTGCACCACCCATGGCCCCTACCAGAATGTAGATGAAGCCTTCAAATGCACCGAATGCAAGACCTGCAGCCAATGAGAGGATGGAAGCCGGAAAAAGAATCAGCGGACGAATCGTATAGACGATAATAAAAACAATGGGAGCCCAAATACCATAGGACACGATCCAATCTCTGATGTCATGAGGCTTTACGTAAAAAAAATTCCGGCTTAGCCACATGAGGAGCAGTAATATGGTAATGAACAACAAAATCTTACCGACTTCCTTCTTCTTCATTCTTCTTCCCTCCTATTCCTCTTTCTGAAACGTTTGGATGTTCTCTTCCTCTGCATAAAGCCAGATGTCTTCAGTAGAAGCGTCTAATTCAATTGGTAGATTTAGCTTCTGCTTTAGTTCATCCACCCATACTTCATGGAGGTTGGTGCCTCCTACAAATAACTTTTGTATCACAGTTCCTTTCCATCTCGGCAAGGAAGGGTCGGCAACGTCGCAGCTTACCTTTATGTGGGAAGCGTGAATGAATTGTTGCTGATTCAAGATGAGTCCGTCACTCATGAAAGATGCCACAAATGGAGTGTGTGGCCGATAATAGATATCCTCCGGTGTTCCTATCTGTAAGAATCTGCCGCTCTGTAAAACAGCCACTCGATCTCCAAGTTCATATGCTTCATCACGATCATGCGTGACAAATATGACGGTTGTTTCTTCTTCTTTAAAAATCTGCCGTACCCATTGCCTCAGTTCCTTCCTTAGCTGCAAATCCAGACTGCTGAAAGGTTCGTCTAAAAGCAAAAGCTTCGGCTTTAAAATCAGAGAACGAATCAGGGATACCCGTTGCTGCTGACCACCGGAAAGCTCAGAAGGATAATGATGCATCACTTCTTCCAGGCCGACTCTTTCAATATAGTTCATGGCTTTTTTCTTGTTATCCCCTTTATTTCTTACCTTCATTTCCAACCCGTACATGACATTTTCAAGGATATTCATATGAGGGAATAATAATGGCTGTTGAAAGACCATCCCAATGGGGCGTTTTTGAGGCTTTAAAGAGGTGATATCTTTCCCATCAATATACGTATTCCCTTCTGTCGCAGACTCTAACCCGGAGAGAATGCGAAGGAACGTTGATTTACCAGAACCGGAGGCTCCAACCAATGTGAGAGTTTCCCCTTTTTTTAATGAGAACGTAACGTTGGTTAAAATCTCTTTATCTTTAAACGATTTGGTCAATTGATTAATTTCTATGAATGAACTCAAAGGTTCTTCCTCCCTCTTGGGTGTTGATAAGGGAGTAAGAATTTCAAACACCCTTCCAGAATGATGTAAAGCATGATTGGAATGAGAGCGAACACGATGGAGAAGGCTGCCATCACCGCTTCATCCGCCGTATCGGTAAAAGGATAATAGACCATCGAGAGCGTCACTACATTCCCTCCCCCTATAATCGCTGTAAGCACATACTGGCTCAGGCTGATTACAATCGTCAGGAATAAGACACTTCGAATGCTTGGAAGAAGCAAGGGCAGTTCAATATGGTAAAAACGTTGAAATGCACTGCCTCCAAGCATAGCTGATTGCTCGATTAATTTCGTCCCGATCCTCTCATAGCCTGTTTTGAACATTTTGATACTATACGGAATGGTAGGTACTAAGTGAACAAGAGCCACTCCGGTCCAGTGATCAGCAAGTCCATATCGTATGAACGTAATGTGAAGTCCGATTGCCACAACCAATACGGGTAGGAATAGCGGCAACATAAGTAGTGCTTCAACGATGGACTTCCCCCTGTACGACGATAATGAAAAAACTCTTCCTGAAGTAACGCCAATCAGAAGATTTATTGACAGTACAACAATGGCAATCCAGACGGAGGCACCAATCGCATCCACGAATTGCCCCTCATTTATCAGCACCTGCCACGCCCTTATACCAGGTTCAACAGGAACCGGACTCCCCCATCTCCAAAGACCGAAAAAACTTTTATAAACTAAAAATAAGAGGGGAAACACAAAAAGAAGGAAGGATATGATATAAAATAACAATTTTCTCATGTGAACACCTCTAATTTCGAATCCCTTTTGTAATGTGCATTCGTTTCTTGTTTGTGAAGTAAATAAGGAGCCACATTACGAACCCGATGCCAAGCCCGACTAATACGAGTGAGGCAAAAGCCAAGGGACGGTCACTCCAGGTGCCACTGTAAAACCAGTCGTAGGCAAGGATGGCAAGCATTTGCGGTGACGTCACTCCCAGAAGCTGGGGCACTTCATATGCTGTAAAAATGAATGCGAACAGAATAGCTCCGGTTTCCACGAGAACTGGAAGGATAAATGGCCATTCTGCCACCCAAAATGCTTTATAGGGACCAGCGCCCAGTAAAGAAGCGATCTCTTTATAGCTTTTAGAAAGCGTCGTATAAACGGGTAACAGCATCAGGGTAACAAAGGGAACCTCCTTCCAGACATACGTCAGAATGATTCCGATTCCTTTCCGCTCCTGGACCAGGGTCGGGAACTGACTTCGGTCGTCGATCCAACCGGCCATTCCGAACACATTGGAGTAAAACCCGCTTTGATTAAAGAGCGAATAGACGAGATAAGCCCATACAAAATGGGGTACCAGCATGGGAATCCATACAATTAGTTTATGTTTATTTTCCTTTAGTAAAGGTGAGAATGCCTTCACAATTCCAAGTCCAATGCAAAGAGATAAAATGGTCGAGATAGAAGTCACAGTCAAACTGAAGAGAAAGGATGTCATAAACCGCTCCTCTTCGAATAAATCAACGTAGTGCCCGAATGTGATAGTTCCTCCGCTCCTTACGCTTTCCAGTAGAGCAAGCACGATCCCAAGTCCAGGAATGAAGATAAAAAAGAGTAGGGCGGGAATGAGGAGAAACGTGTTATTGACTCTCTGCCACTTCACGGATCCAGTTCTCCTTTAACCATTCCACGTACTCAGTATCCAGTTCCCCCCTATAGGTCTCTTCGAGTATAGATGGCTCCAGGACACTTCCTCCCCGACCCACGCTCATAAATTTATTTCTCCATTCCTCATTCAGCTTTTCATAGGAAATAGGTGAACTTTCCCCCCAGTAGTCAGGCTTTACTTTCTCAAACTGAGCCTCAGGAGAGAGCAGTTCATTGATGGCCACCAGCGCTCCTTCTTTGTTGGGGCTATTGAATGGAATTGCCAGGAAATGAGTGTTCCCAATCGATCCCACATCGTTTAATACGAATGACTTTGTGCTTTCCGGGAACACCCCATCTTTGATCAGATGCTCTGCTCTCGCTTCGTTGTATCCCATCGTCATCCAAACCTCTTCCTGGCTATATAGCTTATCAAGGTCTGTTAATGTCGCGGGGTACGTTTCTCCTTCTCGCCACAAGAACGGCTTCATGTCATTCAGCTCTTTCCATACCTCATCCCCCATCTTCTCCGCTGTTCCTTCGTCGAAATCGGACTGAGCTAAATCCGAGTCCGATTTTGCATAAAGAAGATGTCGAAGAAATGCATTCCCGGTAAAATCAGCCGGATTAGGATAGGTGAATTTCCCCGGATGCTCTTTCATGAATGCTTTTAATTCATTGAAGCTGGAGGGGGGATTTTTGACTTTTTCGCTGTTATAAAAGAAGACAAATTGAACCTTTCCCCACGGTGCTTCATATCCTTCTGTTTCCGTCCCGAAGTCATATTGAAACGCTTGACTTCCTGTATCGTAATATTTCGTGAAGTTTGGCAACTTATCTGTAAACGGACCTGCCAGTAAGTCATTTTCCTTTGCATTTTTAAAGTTTTCTCCATTAATCCAGACAATATCAATCGTTCCTTTATCCTTTCCGGCCCGCTTCTCCGTTTGTAGCTTTTGCAGAATTTCCGGTGTGTCCAAAGGTACTCGATTTAACTCGATATTATTTTTTTCTTTCAGCATGGGAGCAACTACGTCATCAACATAACGGTTAATCCCATCGTCACCGCCCCACATAAAGAGATTCACTTTCGTTCCTTCTGCTTCCGACGTGATGGTTTCCCAATCTTCATAGGGAAGTTCCCTGCTATCGGTTGCATTTGAAGGACCACAAGCCGATACTAATAGTAAGGAAATAACACCAATAATAGCTAACCTTTTTTTCATACACCTTGCTCCTCTGTTCTTTTTCTATAATTCTATTGTACTGAACCTCGTGATATAAAAAAGTAATCTGCCTTACATATGTAAATCTATGCCCTTGTAGAGGAAGAAAGAAACAAGTCCGGCACATCCCTATGTGTCTTCGTGCTCATATTCGGGAACACTTGTAACCTTTCGAGATAAACCTTGTCTAATAAGGTAAGGAGGTGGAGTTGCATGAAGCGATTGATCATGTTATTTATAATACTTATAGCAGGAATAGCAGGCTGTGGAACGGCTGATGAGGAGAACGGCAGTCAGTCCAAAGAGGACCAAAAATCAGGAGCCGGTGAAGATATTTCTGTACAGAAAGGGATTGTTGCAGGCGAAATGGAACCTTCATTAACGAAACAAGAGGGAAGCGGTCAGGTTGTATATGTCTACTCGATTAAGAACCAAACAGAGCAAGAGAAAACCTTCGTTTTTTCATCAGGTCAAACCATTGACTTTGAACTTAGAAACGATAAAGGCGAAGTAGTGTATAAGGACTCAAAAAATAAGATGTATACCCAGGCGATCCAGGAAATAACAGTGAAACAGGGTGAAGAATTTTCCCAGAAAGTTGTTCTACCCAATGTCGGGAGTGGTACCTATACACTGACCGTTTGGTTAACGGCTAAAGGAGACCGGGACTATAAAGCAACAGCAAAAGTACAGGTGGATCAGTAGATCAAAAAAGGATTAATCTTCACATGCTAGGATGGATGTGAGATTAATCCTTTTTTGTATATACAGGTAAGGGTCCATTTAAAGAAATACGCTCTGGCGTCACGATACAGCTTCTTCCGAAAAACCGGACACCCTGATCTTCGGCTTCTTCCATGACCCGGGCAAAATGGGGATCGATTTCAGGAGCGGAAGTGATTCCACGCAAATCCGTTCGCTGAGCAATAAATAGGACTGCTGATTGATAGCTGCCTATCGACTGCAGATGTGTAAGCTCTTCAATGTGCCTTGCACCTCTTGACGTGACGGCATCAGGAAATCTGCCTATTCCATCTACTACCATGGTGACACTTTTTACTTCAAGCAGTAATTTTTGTTCATTTTGTTTGTGGGTGAGCAAGAAGTCAAAGCGTGAGCTTCCTACTTTATATTCCGCTTTTTCTAACCGCCAGTCTTTTAGCTCTTCCAGCACTTCCAACTGTAAGGCTTCGAGCACTAACCGATTCGGATATTGGGTATTCAAAGACACATACATTTCGTTAGAGGCATCATACGTCATGACGGCCGACCATTTTGTTTTCCTTTTAGGGTCGGTTGATTCCTGAAGCCATATCGGGTTCCCCCGCACCAATAATTCTTTTAGTCTGCCTGGATCAGGTAAGTGAACTTTCTCTATTGAACCTGAAGGAAGCTGACACTCGAGCACAAATCGATTGAGGCGCTCGAGAAATACCCCTCGAACCAGGTTGTCATGAAACTGAATTTCTACCAAGCTTTCACGCTCCTTCTTTCCCCGTTACCGAAGTAAAGCACTCCAGCTTTTCGTTTTGCGATCATAGGATAATAATCCGTTTGCTGGTAATTTACGGATTTGCTTATAATCTTCCGCCATCTCGTCCATATCGTAATAATCACCGATCACCCATATAGGGATCTCTATCTTGCCTCTCGTTAGTATGGCTTTTTCCAACGAAATGACCATGCCCTCTTTTAATTTGTCTCTAAAGGAATGAATGACTTCCTGACCGATGATGGGATAGTCTTTCTCTTTCTTCATACCAAATAAGCCTTTTCCGCCTTTGACTGCACTCAATTTCGAAGAAACCGTCGCTCCTAACATATGATAGAAGTCTTCAAATTCCCGGTAATAAATCTTATTAAACCACCCATCATCATGGGAAAGGTACGCGTAACGATTGTTCAACTTTGAATAAAAAGGAGGGTTCAGGGGTTGCTTGACGTGACCCATATAAAGAAGCTCAGCGATTTCCTGACCGTTCAATTCGTCGACTCCCACTTCTTCTTCAAAGTCAATCCAACAGAAATCACCATAGCTCTGTACCCCATCATTCATGATTTTCTTCATTTCATCCTGTTCCACATACTCCATATGCGTATGTATATTAAAAGCGCCATGTTCGTACTGATGCTTAATTAGAAGTAGATTCTTCAATGGTTTTCGGGCATTTGAAGCAAACTCGTTGAAATTGATCCCGTAGGAAACGACATACTGACGATCCGTATTCTTGTGAACATAGATGATATCTTTAACCTGATTATTTGCCTTCAAGAACATTCCCTCCATCTGATTGACACGATGCACAACTCGTAGTTTCTATTTTAGCAAATATGTAGGGTACTTGTTCTTTTCTATTTCATTTCAAAATGATGACAAAAGTCGCAGGTAATTGTCGAATATAGTCATATTGCAGGACCGTTGGCTTTAATTATTTCTATTTTAGATTTACAGGAATGGAAGGAGCCTCGGTCTCGTTTCAGGATACGGCACTTTCTTCACATATTCTGAAGACAAATAATGATCACAATTATGTAAAAAATGGTATTACCTTTCACTCTTTATCTAACGAATCCCATTCCTATAGGCTTTATTCATGAGTTCATTTCGACAAGTGTCGTTTAATGCCTGTCACATCCCGTCAGAACTTCCGGATTTTATCTGGTCATGAGTAGAAATTTCCCTTCATTTCTATTAGACTAGGAATGTGAAATCTTTAGAAATTCAGGTGAATTGATTATGGAAACTCGCCAGCGATTTGCTGACAAGATCGATTGGGGTCTTCTCTTTTTATTAATGTTGTTTTTTATCGTTAGTGCCATGGGAATAAGCAGTGCCCAGACCTCAGGTCAATATGGGACAAACTTTGTGATAAGACAGGCTTTTTGGTATGTCGTAGGTGGAATTATTATTGGTGGGGCCTTATTCCTTGATTCCGATCAGTATAAGCGACTTGCCTGGTACATATACGGTGCAGGGATTTTCCTGCTGCTTGTGTTACTCATCTCGCCGGAAAGCATCGCCCCTTACAGAAACGGAGCCAAAAGCTGGTTCATGCTTGGACCCCTTGGTTCGATACAGCCTTCAGAATTTATGAAGACGTTCTTAATTCTTGCTCTGGCACGAATCATTACAAATCATCATGAGCTAAATCCAAGTAAAACATTACAGACAGATTTTCAATTGTTAGTGAAAATCGGGGCGACGACTCTCCTTCCCCTCGCTTTTATTATGCAGCAGCCGGATTTAGGGACTTCCCTTGTCATTTTAGCCATCATGACCGGAATCATTTTAGTTTCAGGTATTACGTGGAAGCTGATCGTTCCGATATATGCTTCTATCGGAGTGCTTGGGGGAATCATCCTTTCACTTGTGATTTGGGCTCCTGAGCTGCTTGAAAAATATCTAAATGTAAAGCCTTATCAATTTGGACGTATTTATGCTTGGTTAGATCCTTATAACTACGCAAAATTAGAAGGTTTTCACTTAATTAACTCCCTTAACGCCATTGGCTCCGGCCAGATCTTCGGGAAAGGCTACAGTGATGGAGAAGTATATATCCCTGAAAATCATACGGACTTTATTTTCAGTGTGATCGGGGAGGAATACGGATTTATTGGCGCAAGCGTCGTGATCAGCTTGTACTTCTTGTTAATTTACCATCTGACGAAAACGGCCTTGGACACGAAAGAACCATTCAACGCCTATGTATGCGCAGGGATTATCAGTATGATTACATTCCATGTGTTCCAGAACATCGGAATGACGATTCAATTACTTCCGATCACCGGAATCCCCCTTCCTTTTATCAGCTATGGGGGAAGTTCACTAATGGGGAATATGCTGGCCCTCGGACTTGTATTCAGTATGAGGTTCCACCATAAAACGTATATGTTTTCATCAGAAGATTCTTAATTACAGGTTGCATTCAGCTCCAGAATGTGTAAAATAATAGTAATTATATACGAATATTCTATGATGAAGAGAGTAATTCTGACGTTGATCAAAAGCGAGCCGGGGATGGTGTAAGCCTGGTGTGAAGCCTGGGATGAACCGCACTTCTGAGAAGTTTTTCTTGAAATTAGTAGAGAAGAACCGGGATCTCCCGTTATACAATGAGCGCCCTTTGGGGAATAAGAGTGGTACCGCGAGCTAAACTCGTCTCTATGTTGGATAGAGACGGGTTTTTTTGTGTTTAATTTCTGGAGGTGTAGATGATGGATTTGAAAGCAATAGTAGCCGATGCGCTCACACATGTGTTGTCCGATTGGAACAAGAATGATCTTTACGAGTTGATTGAAACACCCAAACATTCTCATTTGGGAGACCAGGCCTTTCCGTGTTTTCAGCTGGCGAGATCATGGAAGAAGGCACCACACGTCATTGCCGGAGAGATTGCCGATGCCCTCTCCTCTCCCTTTTTCAGTAAAGTGGAAGCAGTCGGTCCTTATGTAAATATCCGATTTGATGGAGTGAAAGCAGGCAAAAAAATTGTTTCAGCCATCCTGGCGAAGGGCAATGATTACGGAAGTCATGAATTTGGAAATCGAAAGACCATCGTATTGGATATGTCCTCCCCCAATATTGCGAAACCTTTTTCCATGGGGCATTTACGCTCCACAGTCATCGGTAATTCCATCGCCACCATAGCCGAAAAATGCGGCTATACAACAGAAAAAATCAATTATATCGGTGATTGGGGTACACAATTCGGGAAATTGATCGTCGCATTCAATAAGTGGGGTGATCAACAAAAAGTTAAGGATAACCCGATCGCTGAATTGTTTATCTTATATAAAAAATTTCATGAGGAAGCAGAAAAGGATGCCTCACTTGAGGAAGAGGGAAGAAAGGCCTTTAAGCTATTAGAGGACGGGGATCCGGAAGTAACGGAGCTTTGGAGATGGTTTAAAGATGAATCACTTCATGCCTTTAAAACGATTTATACTTTGCTCGGAGTGGAATTTGATTCCTATAATGGTGAAGCGTACTTCAATGACAAAATGGATGAAGTCGTGACATTGCTTGAGGATCATGACCTTCTCGAAACCTCTGAAGGTGCGAAAGTCGTTCGTTTAGAAGGGACTCTCCCACCCTGCCTCATCAAGAAGTCAGACGGTGCTACCCTTTATGCCACGAGAGATCTGGCTGCAGCACTTTATCGCCATCGTCAGCATCACTTTGATGAAGCTTTGTATGTTGTTGGCCAGGAACAGACCATTCACTTCAAACAAGTGATGGAAGTACTGAAGAAACTCGGTTTTAACTGGGCGGATGATATGAAACATATCCCCTTTGGACTTTATCTGAAAGATGGAAAGAAGATGTCCACCAGAAAGGGCAGAGTCATTTTACTCGAAGAGGTTCTCAAAGAAGCGATTTATATGGCTGAAGAAAATATTAAACAGAAGAATCCTAACTTAATAAATGCTTCAGAGGTGGCGAAAGATGTTGGGGTTGGCGCCATTATCTTTCATGATTTAAAAAATGATCGTGTGAACGATATTGAATTCTCCCTGGAATATATGCTCACCTTCGAAGGTGAAACAGGTCCATACATTCAATACACGTATGCCAGAGCTCAATCCATTCTGAGAAAAGCGGGTGCCCCCCTTCCATTGACTTTTGAGGGGCTTGACGATGCTGAAAGCTGGGAAGTGATTAAGCAGTTACGCTTATTTCCGGAGATCGTCGAGAAAGCGTGGAAACAGTATGCGCCTTCAACCATTGCCAAATATTTAGTCGATACCGCACAAAGCTTTAACCGTTATTACGGAAAAACTAAAATCATTTCAGAAGACTCCCAGCAGGTCTCCCGTTTGGCATTGGTTCATGCTGTTTCGACTGTCCTCGCGGAAGGATTGCGATTATTAGGAATGAAGTCTCCTTCAGAAATGTAGAATAAATAAGAATTCTGTCACTATTTCCCGAGAAATAGATTATTTCGTTTGGCTCTTATCACAAAGATTGTTGTTTTCTAGCATAGAATCTACCAGGGCTCTGCCAACCAGTTTATGCTGGATGGTGAGGGGAATTGCTCCGCTTGCAGCTAGCGTTCGGCCGAGCCTCCTCAGCTTAGCCGAACGGGGTCTCGGCACGTCCGTACTTCCTCAGGAGTCGACGCAGTTCCCCTCACCATCTTTAACAGTATTTACATGACAGAGCTTCAAGGTGTGCTAGAAAACAAAGTAATAATAAAAAAATAATTCCTCTTCCTTAAAGGAAATTCAATCTCTACTTACCTTAAATGAGATGGTTTGCTAAATTTCTTGTTATTATTGATTTCTATTAAGGATACATACTCAGAAAGTTCATTCTCGCTGCAGGATGTTCGACTCCTGCGGGAATAGCTGGACAGGTGAGACCCCGGAGGCTCACCGCCAGCCCCGCGGAAAGCGAGTATCCTGGAGCGGAAATCAACTATTACTTTCTCCTCTACAATAGCAACAAACTATACGAAAAGAGCCTTTAACTTAAAGCTTTTTTCAAATTTTGTTAAATGTTATAAGTAGGATAATTCCGTGAATTCGTTCCATCCCTACAGGTTAATTCATGACTCCTTTTGTGAAAAGTGATATACTTTCTTATGTTCCGTTAAAATCGAAAATAATGCTTGATCAATAAAGGAGATTACTGCACTTATGTCTGAACTACTTCACGCTTTCGAAGCATGGTTACTGGATTATGGTGTATGGGGACTGATTCTGGTTTCATTCGCTGACTCATCATTTTTCCCTATACCGCCTGATGTACTACTGATTCCATTAGCAATTGCCAATCCGGATAGCGCACTGCTGTATGCACTTTATACGACTATCGCTTCCGTTATCGGAGCCCTTCTTGGCTGGTGGATCGGTAAGAAACTTGGACGACCGATCCTTGTATATTTCTTCTCTGAAAAAAGGATTCAAAAAGTAGAGGAGTACTTTAATAAATATGGAGCAATGGCTCTTTTAATTGCAGGACTTACACCTGTACCTTATAAGATCTTCACGATTTTCGCAGGGGTTTCCGGTGTTAAGATCAGAGTACTGATAATCTGGTCGATTATCGGAAGAGGAATTCGTTTCTTCCTTGAAGGTGCAATCATCTTAGCACTTGGAGCTAAAGCAAAACCTTTCATTGAAGAGAATTTTACACTTCTTACACTTGGGGCTGGTGGCGTCTTAATCGCCGTATATCTGGTATACCTGGTAATAAAGCAGAGAAAGAAAACTGTATAATCATAGGAATAGAGAGCAAGGGAGAGTGTAGCCCCCTTGCTCTCTTTTTATTCTGACATTCCAACCACAAATCGCAGATGCTTATTTAACACTTGAAGAGATTGCCTGGTTCCTTCATATAATTCCCCATCCATATCAAGCTTTTCATTCTGTCCAAGTTCGATATGGGCTTCCCTTGCTTGAATGTGCATAATATCGTCATATTGTTCGCTGATATTGCCTGTACTTTTGATAACGAGAAATTCCTTTAATAACGGAAATCCGCTTTTCTTGACGACGTAAATATCCATTAACCCATCTTCCATATCAATGCAGGTCGGCAGTGGGTTAGAGCCTATCGATCGTCCGTTAGCGGCCAATAGCATCACCACTTCCTCTTCAATCACTTCATTTTCAGTTGTTATCTTTACATTTAAGATTGGGGATTCCTGAATGGATTGAAACGCACTGATATAATAACTCAGTTTTCCGAGGACACTCTTTGATCCTACATCGATATTATCGCTCGTCTCCGCGACCAGCCCCGTTCCCCAGAAATTGCTGAAATACCGCTCGTCCGCTTTGACGATATCGATATGCTTTTCAATAGGACGCTCGGTAATGAGTCGGACAGCTTGTCCAATATTCATGGGGATATGTAACGAGCGCGCAAAGTCATTACACGTCCCTCCAGGGATAATGCCTACCAAAGGCCGTTTTTCTATGGCTGCCAACCCGTTGATGGCCTCATGAATCGTTCCGTCACCACCCATGATGACCACCAGTTCATATTGATGACCCGTTTCCTTACAAATTCTTTCGGCATCGCCTTTCTCTTTCGTTTTATGAATAATTAAGTTCGTGCAGATATCTAACAAAGGGGGCACGGCATCCTTTATTAGAACTTCTAACGTTCCTTGACCTGCCTTCCCATTACAGACCAACAATATATCCGAAAACATCGTCATTAATATCGTCACCTAACTTTTAGAGTAGTAAATAAAAAGAGGCTGACCCAAAACGATGAGTGATGTCATCCTTAAAGGACCAGTCCTAATTCTTTCAGAGTTTCTGATTTATTTCTATTATGTTCTTGACTTAGAAGCCCTTGAATTCTTGGGTCAACCTCTTTTACTATGCTGTATTGGAATCCTCTTGAGGAACTTGGAGAACAGATCGATAGGCAATTCCAAGACGACCTTTAATATAACTTTCGGGGTCATAAGGAATATGGTGATTCTCCATTCGATGAATTTCCGTTTCAGCAAACATAGCAAGTGCACGACATACCTGATCTAACGCCATGCTTACACGATGAGGCTCTGGTTGATCCCGGCTCATACAGTAGTATGAAATTTCATCTGCCTTCTTTCTGATTTCCTTTAATGCCTGTAAATCAAACATCATTCTCTCCATACCTACCCCTCCTTTTCACTACTACTACTTAGTATATCGTGAAAAAAGGGAGAATATGTCTGTCCAATGTTTCTCGGGGAGTAAGTTTAATAGTCTTGGGTTAACGTCTTAGGTAATGGCTGATACTGCTTCAGTGAATGAAGAATTTCACGTCTTGATTTCGTTTTTGAAATATTAACACCAACGTTCGACAATTTCGTTATCACTTTTTTTAAGCGATCGTTCTCCTTTACCACGTTATTCACCTCTTTTATAAAATGTCGTTACCTATTTGTACGTTTATCATAAAGAAAAGTTTCACTTTATCGTTAATGGTTTTCCTTTTCCCTAAAAATGAAACTATAATCCTATTTCGCCACTTTTTCTTAGAATATTTTGTCCCTAATTACACATTTTTAAAATCATGGATACAAAACTGACTCTCATCATTGTTGTACTATCCATTGTGATTAGTCTATTGGGTCTAAATGAAATGTCTGCTCATCGAGAAAACATTCTCAATCGATCCTATACTCATATCGGGGTGGGATAAAAGAGTATGTTACGAGAAGTATACAAGTACTCCAAGAAGGTCCGTCCCTCTCATTTGAAAATAATGGCTGAACGCATTAAGAATAGTTGAGTGGATTTGTCGAATAATAATGGTGTACTGCCAATTTGATTAAGGGGGAATTTACATGCAAGTACGTGATATTATGTCGACAAATGTGGAAGCCGCTTCAAATCAGGACTCACTTCAGAGCGTCGCTTCTAAAATGAGTTCCAAAAATGTTGGTTCCGTTCCCGTTGTTGAAAACGGACAAGTTGTCGGTATGGTAACAGACCGTGATATTGCTACTCGTGGACTGACTCAAGGTGCACAGGGAAATGTCTCTCAAGTTATGTCACAGCAGGTTGTGACAATCTCTCCGGATGCCTCGGTTGAAGAAGCATCAGCTTTAATGTCTCAACACCAGGTCCGTCGTTTGCCTGTCGTGGAAAATGGACAGCTTGTCGGAATGCTGGCTCTGGGAGATTTGGCAGTACAACAGCAATCGGATCAAAGTGCCGGAAGCGCCCTTAGTGGAATTTCACAAAATCACCTCCGCTAACTGAGGCTACAGGTACTCACTTCTAAGCTTTCTTTATTCAAATAAGAGGCTATCTTTGCATAGCCTCTTATTTGGTGTTGAAGATTTAAAGAAGGTCCGTCCCTCCATTCGACTTGGTTCTAGGTAAGTCGGCATATTTTTCACTTCCAGGAAGGATTTTCTTGTATTGTGACGAATATGTGTTAATACAAATGATGTTTATGGAGGAGGAGGTTTTTTATGAGTCGTGCTGCACGATCGTATCGCAAGGAAGTACGTCATTTTAAACGTGAGAACCGTAGAAGAGTCTTCGCCGACAGCATTCTGGATTTATTATTTATGTTATTTGGAATTTCAATGATTACGGGTATTTTATTATTTGCTTTAGGATTCTGGAATTATTATTAAACTTTATCACATCCTTCTATATTGAAAGCCCTCATTACAAGCATTCATACATCTCTACTTCATATGAACAATCAAGATGTAGCCATGGATTCCTATGGCTTTTTTTGTTGAGATACATGCTCCCTCCTGGTTCTTATATGCCCCTCTTATATTCAGTATTGGTCAAAGATTAGCACTTATTAAAATTCTAAATAGTAACCGTTTTCAATGTTATAGTAAACCTTGTTATCTATTTTTAAGGAGGTTTTACTATGTGGTGGCGTTTTGACACTATCTTAATTCAAGAACCTATGGCAATCTTTTCTTATTTAGCTGCCTTAGTAGGTCTTGTGTTCATTCTTGGGGAGTCGAAGAACCCTTTCTTAAAGAAGTTCTTTCACTATGCTCCACCATTAATCTGGACTTATTTCCTTCCGATGTTATCTACAACGTTTGGAATCATCCCGGATCAGTCATCTTTATATGACTTTACATCGGCTTACATATTACCGGTCGGATTATTATTGCTGCTTCTTTCTGCGAATGTTCCAGCAACATTAAAGCTAGGTCCGAAAGCGATTACGATGTTCCTTGCCGGGACTCTTGGTGTCGTGATCGGAGGCCCCATCGCTTTAGCCATATTCCAGCCGTTTCTTCCTGAGGACGCATGGACTGGTGTAGCGGCACTTGCCGGAAGCTGGATTGGCGGGAGCGCCAACATGGCAGCCATGATTGAAGCTACTGGTACACCGAAAGAAATCCTTTCTCCTATTATTGTCGTCGATACCGTTGTCGGTTATAGCTGGATGGGAATCATGATTGCCCTGGCAGGATTCCAACATAAATTCGATAAATGGAACAAAGCGGATAACTCGATCATCCGCAAGGTGAATGAGGATATGGGAGAACTCCAACGTAAAAATGCCAAGCCTATCGAGGTTCCCTACCTTGCCGCCATTATTGGTTTAGGATTCGGTGTAGCTTACGTTGTACGTAAGTTCTCAGAAACGTTACCGGTCTCAAATGTACTCTCTGCTGGAACTTGGACGATTATGATCATTTCTGCTGTCGGGATCATCTTCTCCTTTACTAAGATTCGCACCCTTGAGAACTATGGTGCAAGTAAAATCGGATACGCAGGAATTTATCTCCTGCTTGCAACGATCGGAGCAAAAGCCGATCTTGCTTATGTATGGGATTCCCCTCAATATGTCGCAATGGGGATTGTATGGTTAGCCATACATGTAATCATCATTTTCTTAGTGGCACGCTTACTACGGGCTCCTCTATTCTTCGTAGCAGTAGGATCTCAAGGAAACATCGGTGGAACAAGCTCGGCTCCTGTTGTAGCCTCTGTATTCCAGCCTTCTCTTGCCCCTGTAGGTTTATTGATGGGGATTCTAGGTAACGTGGTGGGAACTTATGCCGCCGTTGCATGCGCCTGGATTGCCGAATGGGTAAGCAGGACACTATAACCAATGTAAAACGGATCACCGACCATCAGTCAGTGGTCCGTTTTTTTGTGAACCCTAAATTTCGGTCCGTGTATCCCTAAATAAAAAAATAATTATTCGGATAGAGAGGAATTTATTATTTTAAAATAATTTATTCAACCACTACTTTAGACTCATAACTACAAAAGAAACCTTTATTACTATGACAAAATAGTTCGACCTTCTAAATAACTCCTGGTAATATTTTAATATTCAGATAATAACTTGACTTTTATTTGAAATTTTCAGATAATATTAAACGTAACCGACACAAATTTCTGAGGGGGTTATCATGGATATTTTAAACAATTTAGTCACGGAAGCAAATTCAATATTATGGGGGTATATTTTAATAGGCGTACTCCTCATTTTAGGATTATACTTCACAATCGGATCTAAATTCGTTCAAATTCGCCACTTTGGTGAAATGCTTCGATTATTAGGAGATAAAGATGTGGTCGAGGCGGAAGGGGAAAAGCAAATATCATCCCTGCAAGCATTCTTTATTGGAGCAGGTACTCGAATTGGTACAGGTAATTTAGCAGGAGTAGCCATTGCCTTAGCAATTGGGGGACCTGGAGCGGTCTTCTGGATGTGGCTTGTCGCCATTCTGGGAGGAGCCAGCGCCTTTGTCGAAAGTACACTGGCCCAAATTTACAAAGAAAAGGATAAGGTTGGATTCAAAGGCGGTCCCGGCTATTATATGAAGAAACAACTGGGGAAGCCATGGATGAGTTCGATCTTCGCTGTCACCATCATCCTTTCCTTTGGGACAACCTTTAATGCGGTTCAAAGTAACACCATCGCAACAGCTTTCAGTAATTCATTTGGAATAAATACGTTTGTTATCGGAATTGTTTTAGCTGGTTTGACTGCACTCATCATCTTCGGTGGTGTTAAACGTATAGCGACCTTTTCTTCGATCATTGTTCCGATCATGGCGGTCTTCTATATTGTATTAGCTTTATTTGTAGTCATTACGAATATTACTGAAATGCCGGGAGTCATTGCACTTATATTCAAAAGTGCCTTCGGATTTGAACAAGTGGTTGGTGGGGGAATTGGTGCCGCGATTATGAATGGTGTAAAACGCGGACTATTCTCCAATGAAGCTGGTATGGGTAGTGCTCCGAATGCTGCCGCTACAGCATCAGTTTCTCACCCGGTTAAACAAGGCTTCATTCAAGCACTAGGTGTATTCTTTGATACGCTGCTCGTTTGTTCTGCAACCGCGTTTATCATCTTAACTTCAGATGCATACGGTTCCGGACTGACGGGTATCGAACTATCTCAAGCAGCAATGTCAGAGCACTTTAACTCATGGGCTGGTATTTTCTTGGCGATTGCTATTTTCACCTTTGCCTTTAGCTCCATCATTGGAAGCTATTATTATGGAGAAGCCAACCTTCCATTCATTAATAATAGTAAGACTGGACTTTTGATTTATCGCTTCATTGCTTTAGGGATGGTGATCTTCGGTTCAGTTGCAAGCCTTGATATTGTTTGGAGCTTAGCAGACTTCTCCATGGCATTAATGGCTCTTACCAACTTAATTGCCATCGGTATTTTAGCACCAATTGCTTTTAAAGCCTTAGACAACTATATGACTCAGCGTCGACAAGGGTTGGACCCGATTTTCTACGCAGATGATATTCCTGGTTTAAAGGGTGTCGAAAGCTGGCCTACACGTGGACGGGAAATGACTAAAAAAGCTGTGAATGATTAAAGAATCATACCGAACAGAGCAGGCTGACAGTCTGCTCTGTTTTTTCTTTGTCATTTTTTTCTATTCCATTCTCAGGTATACTACTAATAGAAAGCTAGTTAAAGGAGCCTTACATACTATGAGTATCCTATCTTCTCTTTTAGGGGTTTTATTTGTTCTTAACTTGGTCCTCGCTGGCGCCATCATTTTCCTGGAGCGAAAAGATGCCGGTGCGACCTGGGCATGGCTTATGGTTTTGTTTTTCATTCCCCTGCTAGGCTTTATTCTTTATTTAATCTTCGGTCAGAACTTAACCAGAAAGCGATTATTCGACTGGGAAGATATGAAGAAAATCGGCATTGAAGATTTGATTCAAAAGCAGATACACTCCCTGAAAGAACACCGATTCCCTTTTAATAATGAAACGTCCTCCCGCTATCAGGATCTTATTTATATGCATCTCATTAATAATGAAGCACTTTTGACCCAGGATAACGAAGTACAACTGTTCACCCACGGGGAGGACAAATTCGAGTCCTTATTGAAAGACATGGACGCAGCACAGGATCATATTCATATTCAATATTATATCTTTAAGAAAGATCACTTAGGCAAGCGGATCCTGGAGAAGCTTACTGAGAAAGCAAAGCAAGGCGTAAAGGTCAGGGTTTTATATGATGAAATGGGTTCACGGAGGACAAGAAGACGCTTCTTTAAAGAACTCCTTGCAGCCGGCGGTGAAGTGGCCGTGTTTTTCCCTTCGAAAATCCCCTTCATCAATCTTCGCCTAAACTATCGTAACCACCGAAAGCTGGTGATTATTGATGGGAAAGTCGGCTATGTAGGCGGATTTAATATTGGAGATGAATACTTGGGTTTGAATCCTAAGTTCGGTTATTGGCGGGATACTCACCTGCGGATCGTCGGGAGTTCAACACTTGCCATGCAAACCCGCTTTATTTTGGATTGGAATCAAGCCAGCCGCTCGAAGAAGATCGCCTACGATTTACGATACTTCCCACAACCTTCCTTTACTGGTCATGCCGGAGTACAGATTGTGACATGCGGCCCCGACTCTGAATGGGAGCAAATTAAAAACGGCTATATTAAAATGATTTCATCTGCCAAACGATCCATCTATATTCAAACTCCTTACTTCATACCCGACGTCAGCCTGCTGGATTCGTTAAGAATTGCTGCTCTTACAGGAGTCGATGTCCGGATTATGATTCCAAACAAACCGGACCATTTATTTGTGTATTGGGCGACCTATTCATACATTGGTGAGTTACTGAAGGCAGGAGTGAAAATTTATATATATGATAACGGCTTTATTCATGCCAAAACCATTGTAGTGGATGAAACCATTTCTTCTGTTGGAACGGCAAATATTGATGTACGAAGCTTCCGCCTCAACTTTGAGGTGAATGCCTTTTTATATGATCAAACTATCTCTGAAAGTCTGAGCGCTGTGTTCAGGATAGATATGGAGAAGAGCAGGGAATTAACCATGGAAGAGTATAATGAAAGACCTATAAAGATCAAATTGAAAGAATCAATTTCAAGGCTCCTGTCCCCTATCTTATAGTAGTGATATTCTAAGACATTGCCATGAGTGCCTGGAAGAAGGCATAATAGAGGATATAATTTGTAATTGATGGAGAGGGATGAAATCATGAGTGTACATAAAGAGATTACGAAGCATTCAAGTAAGCAAAATCAACTGGTACAACAATTTATGATATTGGATGAGCGTAGGGAAAGAGCGATTGATGAAGCCGTTCAACTTTGTTTGAAAGAACAGCCGTTTACAACGGAAGCCATTAATCAAGTGACGAATGAAATCAACGTCCTCGCCCGCCAAGGCGTCGTTCCACAGAGAAAGCTTGTCACAATTGAAATGGTGAAGGAATATGCAGCTAAATTAAATTAATCAGGTTGTAGTTGATTCATTTCATTAGCGAGTGTCAGACTCCACGTAAAAAGACCTTGAAACGTCTAAACCATATTAATGGTAGGCGTGTCAGGGTCTTTTACTTTTAATAATGGAATTTAAGCTTTTAATGCGCTATTCCACCCATCATATACAAATACAGGTTGTGTACCAATTTCAGCCCGTTCTATGACGACATAGTTTTTATGTGACACGACGGTTTGATCGTCCGGTAAATCCAGCTTCTTCGCAACATCCTGGTCCATTTTAACAATGACCGTGTTTTCTCTAAGGGTAGTAACCACACCATTGATTACATGTTTCTTTCTTTTGAATTGAACGGTATCTCCAAGGTTTGCATTATCTTTTGAGTACACGAATGTATTTTCCATTTTAATATCCCCTTTTTAAATAATGTAATATGTTTCTTTTCTAGTTTATATAATTGAGAGAATTTTCTAATAATATTATTCTAACTGGTATTTATATAATTTTCAATGAATACTTATCCTTCTTCTACCACAATTCATGTTTATCAAAACCTTTTAAGAAAACTTTTTTGTTTGCTTATTCTTTCCCCTCATTATATCTATTGGCTACCACTATAGGAAAATCCTTCCTTTTGGTATTTTTTCACAAAAAAAACGCCTGAAGAGAAATGTTCTCTTCTGGCGCTTTGATGTATTAATAAGCGAGTGCATTCTTCTTTTCTTCTTTCATGAGAACGAAGCAAAGGAAAATACCTAATAGGGATAGGACTGCGAAGAATAAGTACACCGTGTAAATGGAGTACGTTTCATAGATAAAGCCGCCAACAAAGGTACTGAACCAATTCCCCAGTCCGTTTCCGATTGCTGAATATACCGTAACGGCTGTTGCTGTAATGTGGGAAGGCGTGATTTCTTTAATGTAGCGCAATCCGGCTGGAATGAACAGGCCTATGGCAAGACCTTGCATGACAGCCGATGAATAGACAAGCCATAGACTAGGTTCTGTAAAGTAAAAGAGCCAGCGGAGCATGGATGCAGCACCTGCCAAGGCAGCAACGGTTAACAAACCGAATTTATCAATCCACCCACCGGCGATCCTCATAAAGGGAACCTCCGATAACACTGCAATCAGGAACGCGAGACCAATTCCCGCATACGTTCCGCCTGAATCTTCAACAAATAATCCGAAATACACATTATTTGCTAAGTTCGGACCGAACACTAAGAAAGTGACCGCTAAAAAGATAAGGAACTTTTTCATCGTGAATAATTCCTTCATTCCTGCCTTTAAATCAAGCTTTGCTGCCGCTCTCTCTTTCGGAAACCGGAAGGAAAGGAATCCGGACAGGACTAAACAGATAAAGAAAGAGTAAAAAATGATGGTAGGCCCGATAAATCCTTCTGAAAGTCTTCCCATCATAAAGACTGCTATACCAAAGCCCAAAGAGCCGAACAGACGGATATTTCCGTAGTTATACCGGACTTTACTTGTATACTTCAAGCTTATACTATCGGAAACGGGAATGATGGCACTTTGGAAAATGGCAACTAGAATGGCCACGATAAGCAGGCCATAGTAAAAGTCCATAAACAAGTAACCGAGTGCAAAGATTCCCGCCACTAAAGAGGTTAAACCAAGAACCACGGTGGGACGATTGGTCGTGTCACTGACCATCCCCCAAATAGGCTGGAAGAAAATCATCATGATGGGACCTACAGACATGATCGTTCCAATCTGATAGCCATTTAACCCCACGCTTTCGCTCAAATACACACTGAGTAAGGGATATAAACTACCAACACCGAAGAACGTTAATAAATAAAATCCTTGTAAGGTAAAAATTTGATTTCGTACAGTTCTTTCCACTACCGTATCCCCCAAGATGTTTTTTGTCTTCCTTATAGTAGACCTTGAACGTTCAATTGTCTATGAGTTTATGCCTTATTATGGATAAAGTCATCCTTTTTCAGAGTATCTGGTGCCGGGAATGAATGTATCGTCCAGCTACTTCGGCTAGTCCCTCGAGGTTAAGCCAATATCGCCAAAAAGACAAAATGCGCCTTTCCGCCGTTCTTATCTTATGCTTGTCGGGACTGAACGAGCCGCCTCCGCTTTTGTTTCATCCAGCTACGGCGGCTAGTCCCTCGAGGTCATAAGACAAGAACGCCAAAAAGGCAAAAGGCGCCTTTCCGCCGTTCTTGTCTTATGCTTGTCGGGACTGAACGAGCCGCCTCCGCTTTTGTTTCAGAAAAAATTCCCGTTTGACTTTTTCGAGTAAACCCTTTAAAGTATGGAAGTATATTTTAAATCAACTAAATACGATATTCTTCTTATCCAGAGAGACGGAGGGACTGGCCCTGCGATGTCTCGGCAGCGGACTCACATTGAGTGCTGTGCCACATCCAGCAAGCGAAATGCTTGAAAGATAAGAGGAGTGTTTCGTTCTTTTGAAACCTCTTCTTATTCCGGAAGAGGTTTTTTGTATTTTAGTAAATTGGACGACAAAGGAGTGTTAGGAATGAATCAAGAAAAAGGAAATTTATTGGCGTTACTGCCTTTGATCATATTTGTTTCTCTGTTCCTTGGAGCAGGCATCATTTCAGGAGACTTTTATGCCTTTCCTGTACTAGTATCAATTATCATCGCATCCGTTGTAGGTCTGTTAATGAACCGAAAAGAGACTTTAACGGCTAAGATTGAGCGTTTCGCTAAAGGGTCCGGTCACCCTGATATCATGATCATGGTCTTTATCTTCCTGTTAGCGGGAGCGTTTTCCGGAGTGGCTGAAAAGATGGGAGCCGTTGATTCAACTGTAAACTTCGCCCTATCCGTGCTGCCCGGTAACTTGATCATAGTGGGATTATTTATTATTGCTGCTTTCATTTCGTTATCAATGGGTACCTCCATGGGAACGATTGCAGCACTCGCGCCAATCGGTGTCGGGATTAGTTCAGGTACAGATATTTCTATGCCCCTTGCCATGGCGACAGTCATTGGAGGAGCAATGTTCGGAGATAACCTATCGTTCATTTCAGATACGACCATTGCAGCTGTTCGTACACAGAAAACGGAAATGAAAGATAAATTCAAAGTCAACTTCTTTATAGTATTACCCGCCGCAATCGTGACAATGGTGATTCTCCTTGTTCTTACTATGGGGAATCAATCTACTGTTGGAGCGGAAAGCTTTAATTGGATTAAAATCCTGCCTTACCTTGGAGTCATCATCGGTGCTCTTGCAGGATTAAATGTGTTTGTCGTTTTGTTAGGCGGAATTGTTTTAGCTGGAATCATTGGATTCATCGATGGAAGCTTTACTCCGTCCAGTTATTTCGGTAGTGTGGCCGATGGGATGACAGGAATGGCAGAGATTGTGATCCTTTCCGTTCTGATTGGCGGAGTTGTCGAACTCATCCGTCATAACGGCGGGATTCAGGCTTTACTTTATCACGCCACACGTAAAATCAAGTCTCCTCAGGGAGCACAGCTGGCTACAGCAGGATTAGTGAGTTCTACTAATCTTTGCACAGCAAACAACACGATCTCAATCATCATTGCCGGCCCACTTGCCAAATCGATTAGTGAGAACTATGGGGTGGATGCCCGTAAATCAGCCAGTATCCTTGATATTTTCTCTTGTTCCGTTCAAGGGTTAATCCCATATGGAGCGCAGGCTCTGTTAGTGGCTGAAGTGGCAGGCATATCACCGATCAGCATCATCCCATATGCCTTCTACCCGATCTTGATTGCTGTTTGCGGTCTGATTGCCATTCGATTTGCACTACCGAAATTCACACGCAAATCAGCACCTGAAGCAAATCCGGTTCGATCTTAATAGATGATAGTAGAGAGACAAATCCTTTGGGGTTTGTCTCTTTTTTGAGATGAGAAAAAAAGCAGATACCGTTTCCGGTAATCTGCTTTTTTTTATAACAAATCATTTACATGATAAAGCTTACCACTTTCAATTTCACTTTCTGTTACAAGTTTAACCAGTGCATCTGCGACCATATCTGTTTCACGAAGCATTCCTTCCTCTTTGTAACGCTGAAAGGATTCGACATCGGCAAAGGCTTCTTTAGAGGAGGAACGGATTTCTCCTTGCATGTCCGTATCCATGACACCAGGACTGAAGGCAATCACTTGATGTCGGCTATGCTTTTTAGAAAGCTCTAAGCTCACTGTTTCTGTCAGCATGTTCACGCCTGCTTTGGTTGCGCAGTACGTACTCCAGCCATAAACAGGACGACTTCCTGCCCCTGAGCTGATATTGATCATGATCATTTTCGATTCAGAACCTACTGCTGCTCTTATCATCTCATTGGTAGCGATCATTGGAGATAGTAAATTCACATGCACACTCGTTTCAAGGGCTTGGTTTTCTACTTCACCAGAAGGATTGATTGGTGTCACCACACCGGCATTTTGGACAACATATACTCTGCCAGGTTTATATCCAAATACTTTTGCTCCCACTTCACGGAAGATTGCTTCTGTTTCTCCTGATTGGGCAAGATCGCATTGTAAGAAGTCATACGAAACCTCTTTTTCCCCGGCAAGCTTTTTCAGTCTTTCATTATCTGATCTGGAAACATTGATCAAACCTATGCCTTTTTCGATAAATAGTTTGGCGATCGATTCACCTAATCCTCTTGTTGCTCCCGTCACAATTGCATAATCCATATGGAATCATCTCCTTCTTATCTTCTGATTATAAGGGAGAGTCTTCTTATAACAAATAAATAAGCATTGGTTTAACAGAAGATTTACAAAGAAAGAGCACACCATCAAGGCATGCTCTCATCAATCAAATGATATTCAGGGATTAAATCTGACAGTGGGACAATAGCAGCTTTTTTCTCATAAAGAGGAAGAAACTCTTCAAGCATGGTCGCAACCTTGATTCCAGTGACCCCGACATGACCTATGGCAATGGTTGAAGTGTCACTGTCTAATTCTTTAGAAAGAAGCTTGGCTTGCTTTCCGATATGCTGGATGGTATAGACATCATCAAAGAATAATTCGTTTTCAAGATAGGGAACGTCCAATTCCTTTGCAAGCTTCGGGATGACACTCTTTCCCGTCGTTTTACTATCCAGATAAAATAATCCTTTTTCCTTGCATACCTCTAAAACGATCCTCATGACCCTCTCATTGGCAGTGGCCCTTGAGCCCATATGGTGATTGATTCCTACTGCATAAGGAACCTCTTCGATCGCCTTTACTACTCTTTTCCGGATTTCGTCATTTGAAAGCGAAGTGGTGATTGCCCCTGGTCCAAGCCAACTTGCTTTCCCGGATAACGGTTCCATTGGAAGGTGTACGATGACCTCATGGCCTCGCCCATGTGCCTTTTCCGCATCTTCTCTTGTTGTTGGCAAAAATGGCATAACAGCAATCGTCAAGGTGACGGGTAAGTTCAGGATTTCTTCTGTTCCCTTCATATCGTTTCCTAAATCATCAATAACGATGGCAAGTTCATTATGATGGGCTGGAAGGGGCAAGATGTTTCTTGCAGAAGCTGAAGCATGAAAAAACAACGTCAATAGTAAACAGAAGAACAGGATTCTCATCTTTCATCACTCCTTTTTCTTTATCATGTCCATTTTGAGGAGTATATACGAAAGAGGTCCGTCCCTGATGAGAGCGTAAATAAAGGCAGGAAGCTGATTCTGGCTTCCTGCCTTTTTAGTTTATGAGGTCCGTCCCTCATCCCAGCCTTTGGTGGGGCGGTCGCTGGGGTAGCCGTGGGTTTGGCGATAGGTTTTTCTTTGGGTGGTGAAGTCCCACCAGTTTTTGGTGGAGGATGGATGGTTGGCGTGATGGACGACACACCTGAGGGAGTCTTCTACGCAGGGGTCCATCCAGACGCCGTATTTCTTTTCCAATTCTATAATCAGGTCTTCTCCCTTTTCGTTCTTAATGGCCTCATAAGAATAGAAACCAAGATCTTCAACGACGTTATGCGCCATATTCGGTCCGATTGACGGGATTCGTTGAAAAATGGACATGCCGACTAAGTAACGGGCTCTATCCAGGGAGATGTTAAGTTTTTCACTTAATACATCGGGAGACCATTCGAAGATGTCTCCCAATCTGATTTTCTCTTTACGGAGAGCTGATCTCTCTTCATCAGTCAGTGGCAATTTAGGACTTTTACTACTCAATCTTTGTCCCCTCCTCTATCCCTTAAAGGATTGTTGTCGAACCAAATGAAAGTCTTCCACTACTGGATGGTAGGTTTTCTTCTTGACCAGCTTATGGTCAGTCTTAATTGGGGTGTTGTTCACCAGTACCCCTACCTTTGTTTGCTGGATTTCCTTCACACCTTGCACAATCAACTGCATGGCGATGATGGCAATCATAAAGGCTGCTAACGGAGCTATGACAATCCAGTACTTTCCTGTCATTAGGGAATCTTTAGTGGAACTGATCAGACCTGACCATTCAAATGTTCCTGATTTCGGAGGGTCCGGTACCAGTCCTCCTGTGATGATCGTTCCACCCAAGAACAGATGAAACAGTCCCAGATGCACAAGAATGAGAAGCGTTTGGATAAACTGCTGTCCCCATATAATGAATAATCTTGGTGCCAGATGAGGGAATAGATGCGTCCACAATAAATGACGATTACTTCCCCCTAAGAGCTTCGCCGACAGAACAAAATCCTGTTTCCCTAATAACTTCAGTTCATTTCCTATTAAGACCGTCGTTAACGGCAGCACAAGTATCGTTAACACGACAGCTTCAAAAACGAGTCTTTCAAAGATGGAGTGTTCCCATCCTAAAACGGGCAATCCCCAAAGCACCGGTCTTAATAGAAGATACGCAATGAGACTTAAAGGAAGGAAATGAATGGAATCGACCATACGATCAAGCCAATTTTTCCTGTTTTCTTTTAAGTGAAAATGATAGACTATTCCAAGATAGAATCCACCGATCACCCTTAGAGAAGCGACAACCAGTGCAAAGAGGAGGGTATATTTTGCCCCGACAACCAGTTGATCGAGGATGCTATACCCGAAGAAATCGGACCCCAATATCATCTCTCCAAATGGCTTATGTGGAGGTGCACTGATGATTCGCCCCTCATCATTTTTCATAAACTGAATTTGTTTAATCGGATCTTCTTTCATCATTGGATAAAGGAAACTGATAGCAATCAGGAGAAAGATGACACTAAACCCGATGGCAAACTTCCCATTATGCATATGCTGCCACCAAAGCCGTCTAATAGTAGAAAGCCAGCTCCATATCTTCCATTCTTTCCACTTTATTTTATCCTTTTTATATTTGGTATGATCGATGCTTCCCTCCCGATTAATCCATAAATATACGCCTTGATACACTACAAAAAAAGGCGTGTATATCATAATCAGTGAGATGGCAATGACCATTGGTCTGAAGTCCTGGACGATATAATACGTGATTCCCCTCATATTGAAAATCGTTTCAATGATGAATAAGCTCGAAAGCATCCCCCATATGATCAGCTTTCCATGATAAAACAGGCTGGGAGAAATATTTTTCAATACGTGAGCAAAGAGAATTCTGCCTTTCGACATTCCTTTACTTTGGGCAAACTCAATATGTGGCTTAAGCATTTCTTCTTCCATAATAAAAAGAAGAATCCTAAAGAAAGAGATCATGGGAATGATCGATAGTGTGATGATTGGTGCAAGAAAGATCTTTTCTTCCCCATATTCCGTGAAGTTCATCAGTTCCACGCCAAAATATTTAATAACATAGACAATGAGAAGCTGGAGCATAAACGCAAACATTAAGTCAGGCACCGTCTCAAAGAGGTTTAATACTTTCTTTAGAGAAGATGTAACCCATCGGGGCATAAACACTGTGAAGATGGTAAGGATGAATGCTATTCCCAGTCCTAAGCCCAATGCTCCACCGATAATCTGTAAAGAATACAGATAAGGTCCCCAAAGCATGTCCAGAAAATCGACGGTTATCCCTTTATAGGAATAGCTCCAATTTTCACCGTCCAAAAATACAAAAACAAACTTAAAAAACTCTTCCAAGAACCCGACAAAATTGTACAAACCCCTCTCCTTAAATACTTCAGGAGCAATACTCACAGCTAAAATACCAATCAATCCGAGAATATAATAAAACATAAATTTCAGCGGAAATGTGAGAAGCCTCATACCTTGATCCCCTTTTTTCTCTTTTTCCTCAGTTTAATGGAAATGTTAAATATTTTCAATTTTATTTTAATTCGGACAATCCCTTAGCAGATGTCCACGAAAAAAGGTGGCTCCTGCACTTCAGAGTCACCCTTCCTGTTTAAGCTAATAATCGACTCGGCCTTCCCAGATAATAGCCTTGCCCTATTGTAATCCCAATATCCTTTGCCACTTGCATATCCTGTTTGGTTTCAATACCTTCTAACACAATTAACGTATCTTTACCGTAGAATTGATTAAAAAAAGACAGGAATCGTTGCTTCTTATCATCTTGAGCCAGATTCAGGGCAAAATAGCGATCCAGCTTAATGATTTCCGGTTCATATTCAATGGATTTCTTGATGGAGGACGTCCCTTGCCCAAAGTCATCAATCGCATACCAAACACCATATTGCTTGAGTTCTTTGAGAGACTCCTTTAATATTGGATTCTGCCACAGCTCCTCCGCACTCGACTCATTAATCTCCAGCACGAGACGCCCCAATATGTCAGGATGTTTCTTCATGAGGTCATAAAAATAGGTATGAAAGCTTGGGTGAAGAATCGTTGTGATATAAATATTAAGAAATAACTTACAATTCTTCAGTCCATTCTCTGTAAAGCTTTCAAGAGCTTTTGAAATGGAAAGGGTATCAAGCTTATACAAGATATTCGCTTTCATCGCAGACTGAAAAACATTTTCGGGATTTTCGTTATACTTGTTTCGTAACAGGCCCTCATAAGCATAGAGGGATTGATGCTTGCCCATTTCATATAAAGGCTGAAAATCATGATAAATATAGTCGTTTTGAAAAATAGTAAAGATATTCATAGGACCCCTATACTCTCTATAGTTTATAAAAAAACCACACAAAAACGTATTCCTACGTTCGTATGTGGTCGGTTGCGCTACTAGCTCCCCTAAATGTAAGCGCCCATCTATCATTTAGGTTCAAAGCTCCCATTCGAATTGTCAGTATATTATTTTTTATCTTATAAGAAAAATATACCACAAACATAGTACTTATGGGTTATTTTTTAATTTATTATTAGAAAATTCCCAAAAATGATTATCTTGATACATAAGGATTATCTTTTACCCAGAACCTCCACGGATAATCCTTGGCTTCTCCAGTGTTATCGATCCCAATTCGTTTTCCTTCCACAATGTCTTCAGGCTGGAATCCCTTTGAAATGATTAGAGGGCGTTCCAGAAAGCTGCCCCCGTAATCCTCCATGGTAATGCCTAACGCTTTTGTCAGCTTTCCTGGACCATTTGTCCAGTTTTTTCTCACATGCCCCGGTCTTCTTCTTTCCATTAGCTCCAAGCCCTCGAGGGGTTCGACCGCTCTAATGAGAATCGCTTCGGGTTTTTCTTTTTCCCCGCTCACTACATTGACCAGGCAGTGAGTATGCATAACATATGTATAGATCCTGCCGGCTTCATGAAACATGACTTCCGTCCGTTTCGTCCGTCTATTCCCATAGCTGTGAGCCGCCCGATCCGCTGGCCCTAAGTACGCTTCCGTTTCCACAATATAACCTGAAGCTATTCCCTCCTCCGTCTCTTTCACTAACACACACCCCAACAAAGACTTTGCAAGTTCCAAAGTGGGCTGCTGGAAAAACGAAAGAGGCATAGGGGTATAATTCATGACTGTCACTTCCTTCAACCAAATAATTCGTACGCATATGTATGGTATACCCCATTTATTTGATGGTTAAATAAATTTCCATTTAAAAAAACCTAGATATCACAGGGCTTATTTCATCAGTCCATAAAGTAAATCTAAAGGTATTGCTTCCACCTTCCGTCCATTCCTTCCGGTTGTGGTTTGCGCTTTACAGAGAGAGTTCCATATGGCTTCTTCTACGCTATCCACTGCCATTTCAAATAGAGTAGAGATGATCGGTCCGTCTTCTTTAATGAAACCGTAAGGAATCGTGTTAGCATTTGAAGGCTGATGTGGAATGCGGTGTGCAGTAGAAAACGCAAGAACAACATCACCACTCCCATGCGCTGCATACGAACCCGTTCTTGAAAGGCCGAATGAAGCACGTTTCGCCAGTCGTTTAAGCTGCCTTTCATTTAGAGGTGCATCGGTTGCCAGGATGATCATGATTGATCCATCCGGTGCATCCACATCCTCCCCGGTGTTAAGAATGGGAACCCTTAGATCTTTCCTCTGACCGAAATTCGTTAACACGAGGGCTCCCACTGTATACTTCTCATCTCCAAAAGCACATTCCCTTGAGCTCGTCCCTATTCCGCCTTTATACCCAAAACAAAGCATTCCCGTTCCCGCTCCAACGCTTCCTTCATCGACAGGTCCTGAATGTGCATGGATAATGGCTTCCCGGGCATCTTCAGGCTTTACATGAAGGTCACGGATATCATTCAGGAAGCCATCATTGCATTCCCCCACAACGACATTTACTGTCCCTGTTGTGTCGCCGATTTCAGGTGTTTCATCCAGCATATATTGAACCGCGCCTTTTAACACATCCCCAACGGAAAGAGTATTCGTCAAGAGGATAGGACTTTCAAGCACCCCGAGTTCCTCCAATTGAATGGTTCCAACTGTTTTTCCGAAGCCATTGATTACATAGCTGGCAGCGAATAACTTTTCTCGAAACAGATTGCCTTCATGAGGTAAGACCGCCGTGACACCCGTTCTTACCACGGTACCGTCATGCTCATAGTGAAGGGTATTATGTCCGACCTTCACTCCCTCAATATCGGTAATGCTGTTATATTCCCCACATGTATAGGAGCCGATACTGCCTCCCAACTCCCGAAATCGTTTCCGTTCCATTAATGTAAAACCTCCTTCTTTCTTATCAGTACCTATTCGGGTCAGGAGCTCAAAACCCCTTTAAACCACAGATGCAAACCCTATTTTTAACAGGATAAAAATGTCGGCGGGGGTACATATTAAAGACTGTTAATGCCTGATTATAATAGGTAATCAACAATATTGGAGGATTATACATGAAAAAACGCTTTCTTTCGATAACAGTCTGTGCCGTCATCCCGTTTATGCTGATGACTGCCTGTAACAATAATGATACTAACGATAACCTGATGGATACACAAAACGTGAATTACGATCCTGTTACTTATGATAATGATGGAAGAGATCGGATGGATGGAATGCAAGGAAACCAGACTCCCCTTCACCGTTTCATGGCTCCGATAGATCCAAATGGTGACTTACGCGAATTTACCCACTTAGATCCGGGTGAGGAAAATGCGCCTGGAAATGAAAAAAACCGTCAGCCGAATCAGCCTGCACAAGAGCCGAATACGGCACAACCGGAACCACCAGCAGAGGGTCAGTCCAAACAGGATGCACAGGCATCCGATGCAAGTGGATTTGTGAAGCAGGTAGTTGATTTAACCAACCAGGAACGTAAGAAAAATGGACTTGGTGCCCTGAAAATGGATGGAGAGTTAGCGAATGTGGCGGAGATGAAGTCAGAGGACATGAAGGAAAATGACTATTTCTCTCATACGTCTCCAACCTATGGGTCTCCTTTCGAAATGATGGAGAACTTTGGGGTGGATTACTCCACGGCCGCGGAGAACATTGCCGTTGGACAAAAAACACCTGAATCTGTCGTCAACGCTTGGATGAACAGTCCCGGACACCGCAAAAATATTTTGAACAAACAAATCACTCATATTGGCGTGGGAACAGCGAAGGATCCAAGCCAGGGAATCTATTGGACGCAGATGTTTATTGCGAAATAAAGTCTAAGACCGGTCACCTGAGACCGGTCTTTTTCTATTACATAGCCTGCACCGAACTCGGCCTCTAGTCTGATTCAAAAATAATCCTATGGCTCATTGTGATGAACCGGCAACTGCATTAAAATAAAACTATAGTAAAATGGAAAAACAAACCAAAGTGAGGGATCTTAATGAAAAATGCTTTTGCCGTGATCATTGCACTGCTTGCACTTGGAACACTATACGTCATTCTGAATGACAATACATCGATATTTGCTAAAGAAAGTCAGTCAGGTGAACGTATCGGGGTAACGGACAGAATCGATCACATCGATCTTAAAATGGAAGGCAGCGACACAAAAGTCATTCCTACAGATCAGAATGAAGTAAAGGTAGACATTGAAGGAAAAGGAGCGCTGACTTTAGCTAAAAAAGGCGACACCATTGAAGTGGCTGTAAAGCATAAATGGTATGAATGGATAGGTTTCAACCGCAAATCAAACGTAACCGTGTACATTCCAAAAGAATATGATCGAAGCATGGAAATCGAGATTGGTTCAGGCAACCTGCAATTTGCAGGCGAATCCGATGCGAATCGAATGAAGCTCGATGAGTTATCCGTGGAGATGGGTTCTGGAAACATGATTCTTGAAAACCTAGAGACGAACGTATTCGAACATGATGGTTCTTCCGGAGACTTGGTCGTGAATGCTCTCTCTACAAAAGAAGGTAATGTGGATATCAGCTCCGGGGATGTAGAATTGTCGAACTACGAAGGTCCTCTGGAAGGTGACTTATCATCTGGTGAATTAACTGTTTCGATGGACACTCTAAAGGGAGACCTGAATTTTGATGTAAGCTCTGGAGGTGTCAACCTGGATCTGCCAGAAGACGCGGGCTTTAAGCTCAATGGAAAAGCAAGCAGCGGAGATATCTCCTGCAACCTGCCATTAAAGAATCAGAAGGTAGAGAATGGGGATATTTCAGGTGTGGCCGGGTCTGGTAAATACAACATCGATGTTTCGGTTTCCAGTGGGAATGTCGATATTTACTAAGGAAAAGAGTGTCAGGCTTCGCCTAACACTCTTTCACTTATTTATGGTGAAAGGGGCATTTGCCCTCGATCGGTTCCACGTCGTCTCCAATGAAGTATTGCTTCCATTCACGGTGTTCAGGATCCCCGTAATGGCTGATGTTCGGATGCTTCGGTAAGCCGTCCCACTTCTCGACCCGCTCCCTTACTTTCTCACGGGACATAATGCCACCCTTTGACGTTCCTTCCAACCCTTCAAAGATCCTTCTTGGCTGAAAGCCTAATACCAAACTATTCCCAAGGTCTCTCGTCTTTCGCTGCTTATAAGCAGGAGCATTCCCAAACACGAAAAACGGCTCACCGGCAAAGGAAAAGGCCCACAAATGATGATCCGGATCCTCCGGATAATCCTCTGGCCAATCCTCCTCATCCTCATCATGAAGAAACTGCAGAATCTTCCAGAAATACTCACGGTAATGAGGGACGGACCTTTCCTCATCCTCCGGTTCAACAAACAAAAAGAATCCGTGACGAATCAGCCGCTCACCTTCTGGTACATCGAACAAGTCGATAAACTCTTGAATTGTTTGGGGCAGATGCTCCCAATTATCGTGACTTATATAAGAATAGCGAAGCTCCCCTTTTTTCTCTCCGGTCATACCAAAGTAACAAGGAAACGTTCGATCTGTAACAACTTCATGAAAATTCTCATATCCTTCGATCACCCATTGAGGGACAAGTTCAGGGTTTTTCATATCTTCTTTTGTTAGCAATAAGCTTTCGGCTGCCATTTCTTCCACCTCACGATATTCAGATGGTATGCTTTTCCCGAAGAATGATGGGTTAAAACAATTTCCGACAAGAAGTTATCTAAAACGACTATCTTCAAAAATTTAAATGCGCAATAAACAAAAGGGTAAAGCGAATTTCACTTTACCCTTTTGTTTGTATTTCTTTCACTTCCGCACCCAGTTCCTCTCCAAGAGCCACAATCGATTGATTGATTTTCCACACATAGTAGAGGTGATGAATCAGATCCATCTGTGATTTCAGTCTGCTTGGTGCAAGGGTTTCGATCTTTTCCCGTTCCTCACTTAAACTCCAAAAAACGCGTGCGCTCTCTTTTTCTTTTAGCAACTCACGTAACGTTTCAATGTTATGAGTGATTTTCTCTTCTGTCTGCTGAAAAACGCTATTTAGTTCATCTGAAACCTGCGCAGGTACTTTTCTATGGGACGAAGCAAGCAAATGCTTCGCATAATAGTTTATGGCTGTCACCACCGTGATCCAACGTCCAATCCCTGATCGTGTCATGGAACCAGGTCGTTGCAGAAGCGATTGTGCTTCATCCTTTATCCCCTGAAGCTTCTGATCGAGATCAAAGGCTTGATCTGTTAATGGTTTGTCTTCAATATTCTTGAAGGTTTTTATATAGGAAGAAACATATCCTCCAAGCTCTTCAAGAAAATCATCAAAGGAGTCTGCCACCTTGTCCTTCGTTTTCTTTGGAAATACAAACGCCGATACAGAGAGGGCAATCGCCGCTCCAGCAATCGTATCAATGACTCGCGCCCCCATCAGCTCAATGCTGATTCCGCCTAGCAGCAGGTCATACATAAACGCGATGAGCATCGTAATGAACAGGCTCATAAGAGTATAAGAAACCGTGAAAAGATAGAAAGCCAGAAACAGAACGACAAACAGAAGAAATACTTCAAGCTCAGAATTTCCGGAAACTAGCTTTGCCGCTCCGAATCCAAGTATGGCCCCGATCACCGTTCCGACCGATCGCTGAAAGGCCTTCATATAGGTTCTTCCTACTGACTCTGTACCAATTTGAATAATAAAGGTCGTTAACAGTACCCAGTAGGGCTGTGCAGGAGCAATCAGCTCCCCTACGATAATGGCTAGTGTACCGGCTACAAGAGCTTGAATCGCCTTACGGGTAGATGGTTTTAAACTCTTGGGCTCCTCTTCAGGCTTATCCTCTTTTTCCTCAACCTCAGGCTCGTCCTTATTCTCTACGTTCGTTTCCTTGCTTTCTGAAACCTTCAGTGATTCTTGAATGGTGACGGCTGCTTCCAGCACATGATTGGCAATGGACTCGATGCGCCTTAAAAGATACACCCAGCCTTTAGGCTTTTCTTCCTGATTCAACATCTCTGATAACAGAAGACGAAGGCCCTGTATGGCTATTTCCGCTTCTTCAAGAGAACGGGGATCATAATCCTGGGCCAGTACCTCTGCATCACGGAGCGAACGTAGAACCCAGATCAACAAGCGTCTAAGCTCCTTAACCTCTAAGGCATCCAACTCCTTAAGCCGCTTCAAAGAATCGGTTAACGTCTGAATCAACATCTCTGTATCAAAAACATAGAGACGCAATTGCGAAGCCTCGATACCAGGCCAAAGCTTCTTCAAATCATTCTCATTGATATCACTGGCTACGATTCTTGCATACTCATTCAGCCTTCGAACATTTCGATCGAGAAGCTTCCTACGTTTACTACTCGTGTCCGGATCCTCGATCATCTTCATCAAAATCGTAAACGTCAAGTTGGATTGGATATGAAACGAACGCATACTCCTTCTTAACACATGAACCGAGCCTTTAAAAATAATGAAGTTATAAAGAAAAGCGTATACGACACCAATCACAATCCCAATATAGAACCATGATAGATGCGCCACATCAAGCTGCAGAATCGACGAAATATAAATCGACATAAATCCTGCCATTCCCATGGAAAAATACCTGATTGCAAAGCGCGAAAAGTAAAAAGCACTGAAAATCGCTCCTACCAATAGCATGTTTACCACGAGACTATAATGGGCAAAGGCAGATCCCAATGTGATTCCAACCGCTACCGCCACACCGATCAACGGCGTCGTGACTTTCTTTTTAGCCGTTGTGTCATCCATGACGACGAAGATACCGAGCATCCCTACCATACCTGACACAATGGCCGGTGTAATTGCTGTGTGATCGAATAGTTTTAATAAAAATAGCATCGTAAACACAGCCGATATTAAACTGATTGTTGCCTTACCTGCCTGCTGAAATCTCTTCCGGCCCGGGTCTGATGCGAGAAGCCTCCCGAGCCATACATTCTGTCTATGTAACTGCTTCATTTATCATCATACCCTTACTTTCACACCGTTTTTCATTCTCTATTATCGTACCCGTTCCAATAAAAAAGTAACCTGGACTGCGGGAAGCAGCAGGTTACTCTTTATTCGCTGGTGCACGAAGAGAACATGAATCTATTTGTATGATTATAAGGGTTTTACGTGGTTGGGTAAAGGAAAGTGCTTGGGATTCCCTCTTTTACTCCACTTAGCTATTGAACTACCTCTTCTGCGCATAATTCCCACCCCAAATGGCAAACTACCAAATGGTGATAAATTCTATGAATAAACGATCGATCTATCTCATTCATATCTTCTCAATCATTATTCTTTCATCGGGATTAATGGTACATGTACTTATTCTTCCCAGTCTTTTAAGCGCCGGGAAACGGGATTCGTGGATAAGTGTATTATTATCCGTACCACCACTTTTCCTTTGGATTTTTCTATTGTATTACATTTATAAAAAGCTTGGGAATCAAGATCCCATCCAATACATTCGCACTCATTTCGGTAAAAAACTCTCGAATATGTTGGGGTATTTATTAAGTCTTTATTTTATGGGGAGTGCGTTTGTCACTCTTAATTACACGGCGAACTGGAGTTTGACGAATTATACTTTTGAAGTCCCTTTCTGGGTGATCTTGACGAGTATTACGGTCACCACCCTTTACGGGACGTACAAAGGGGTCAGGACCATCGGGATGATTGCTTTTATCTGCCTTCCTATTGTCACCGGTTTAGGTTTTTTTGTGGCTTCGGGTAACATGAAGAATAAAGACTACTCCCGGCTCTTTCCAGTTTTCGAAAATGGAATGTCGGATGCATTATTTGGAATGATCTATGTAGGTGCCGGGATTTTTGAACTCGCCGTTTTTTTGTTTTTAGTTCCTTTCGTCGTGACGGGCAAAATCAAAAAGAAATGGCTGATTGGTCTGGGTATTTTACTTGCATTTCTTACGTTGGGACCTGTCACAGGTGCGATTTCTGAATTCGGTATAGAAGAATCAATGAAGATGAAGAATCCAGCCTATGAACAGTGGCGATTATTGACCCTCGGACAGTATATAACCCGTTTAGATTCCCTATCCATCCTTCAATGGCTGTCCGGGGCATTTGTACGGATCAGCATCAGCGTCTACATCACTGAAAAACTTTTATTTACCACTGAAAATAAGCGGTTCCTTAAGATCCTGATCTTATATGGGTTACTGTTTCTAGGAGCTCTTATACCTTGGAATGAAGCTTCCTTTTTTAATTTTTTGTATACCTATTTTTTACCCTATAGTCTTATTCTATTAGTTCTATGCATTGGTGTTCTGGGAATTTTAGTAAAGATGGGAGGGAAGAAATCATGAAAGAGAATCATGGAAAAGCCATTGATTTGTTACCTTTTAAAGATAGTTCGGATATTTTGGTTTCAGAGAAAAAAGTTCGGCGGGACGGGAGTCATACTGAGTTGATTTATGTCTATTCCCCAAATATGGCTGATCAAAATACCCTGTACAAGTGGATTATCCCTGAAGTCCAAAGGCTTCTCCATTTCGATGGTTCACTGGAGGCTGACCAATTTTCTGATTTCATTAATGTTTCAACTCCTGATAAGGGCATCGATATTCAAAGGCAAGCTGAGCAGAGGATATTTTCCGGGGATATCATGGTTGTGACTCCTCATGATCAGAATGTGCTCTTTTTCTCTGCCGGCAAGCTCGCAAAACGTTCACCGGAAGAATCAAACACAGAAGTTTCCATCAGAGGCCCCCGGGATGGGTTCGTTGAAGACATTGGTGATAATATGGCCCTCATCAGGCATCGGTTGAAAACCAGCTCATTAAAGAGCCTCAAAATGTCCATCGGGAGACGGAGCCAGACGGATGTGATGCTTCTATATATAGACGATATCATGAACCCTGACATTCTTAAGGATGTAAAAAGCCGACTGAAATCCATTGATACTGACGTTATTGTCAGCAGCTACGAATTAGAAGAGTATTTATACGATAATACATTTTCTATCATTCCATTAGCTCAATATGTAGGGAGACCCGATTATGTAGTGGAGTCTTTAAACCAAGGGAGGTTCGCCATTCTCGTAGACGGGAATCCAACTTGCTTAATAGGTCCTGCTAACCTGGGATTGATGCTGAACTCACCGGAGGATGCCCACACGAGCTTCTTTTATGTGAGTATTGAAAGGATATTGAGATTCATCGCCCTCGCAACCACCATTTTTCTACCCGGCTTCTGGGTTGCGATTACGACTCATCAGCTGGAGCAAATCCCTTACCCTTTGTTAGCGACTATTACGGTGTCCAGAACAGGACTCCCCCTTTCAACCGGGATGGAATTAGCCCTTATGCTTATCCTGTTTGAATTGTTCAAGGAAGCGGGTGTACGCCTTCCGAAAGCAGTCGGTCAGACGGTTGCCGTGTTGGGAGGGCTCATTGTAGGGGATGCTGCCATCAGAGGAGGATTCACCTCCCCCACCATGCTCGTTGTAGCGGCGATTACCATCATTTCAAGTTATACATTAATGAATCAAAGCTTGACGGGAAATGTTCTTATTTTACGGTTTATTAACTTATTTGTCTCCGCATTATTAGGATTATATGGATTCTTCCTATGCGGGTTTATCTTCTTGATCGCTCTCGTCAGTACAGAAAGCTTTGGACAACCATTCCTGACCATCTTTGCAAAGCCTACCATTGGTGATTACTTTAAAGGATATATAAAATTGCCAAGCTCTCTCACAAGGAAACGGAACTTGGGGTATTCACCAATCGACCAAGATAGGAAGGAGCCTTAAAGATGGTGAGGCGATCAATCATTCCAATACATCTTATTCTACTTCTGTGTTGTTTGTTGACGGGCTGTTTAGGATCTAAGGAAATCCAGGACCAGGCTTATATCACCTCTCTCGGATTTGATGTAGAAGATGAGCAAATCATCGTTTACTTCCAGGCGCTGAGCTTTGCAAATATTGCCAAGAAGGAAGGAGGAGAGCCTACAGCAGCGCCCATTCTGATTGGCAGGGGGAAAGGTTCCTCAATAGAAGAAGCGTTTAATCATATAGAGCAAACCACGGCTGTACCTCTTCATTACGGACAAATTCAAACACTTGTCATAAGTGAGAAAGCAATGGAGAAATGGCTGAACACGATTCTGGATTTCATGGGAAGAAATTCTTTTTTACGCTATACAACCTGGACGTATGGAACCAACGAAAGTATTCAAGACATTTTTGAGGGAGAAAGTTTCTTTGGACAACCTCCTCTTTACTCTATATTACATAGGCCGATTACGGTGATGAAGGAAAATTCCTTTCTTCCTGTTGTCCCATTTCATGATTTCATAGGTGACTTTTATGAGCCTGTGGGGGCTTCGTACATTCCTTCTATCTATATCAATAAAGAAAATTGGCAGGAAGACAAAGAAAAGAAATTAGTGGCTATCGATGGATTATATGTATTCTCTGAAGAAAAGTATAAAGGAATGTTTACGAAAGACGATTTGGAAGGGCTGAAATGGTTCAATCCAGAAACCAATAAAATATATATCCCACTGAAAAAATTAAAAGTCAGTGTTCAAATTGTTAAACCTAAAGCGAAAATCAGGTTGAAAGGATCGGATAAGCCGGAATACAGTGTTGAAATCGATGTTGAAAGTACGCTAGATCAAAATGTTGAGGGATTAGAAGTCAAAACGATTGAAAAACACTTGGAGAAAAAAATCAAAAAGCAGATTATGAAAACGTATGAAAAAGGGCTTGAGAAAAAAATCGACATCTATAATTTAACAAGGAACACGTACCGCTTTCACCATAAGCGATGGGATGTTGCGACTATAAATGATCTTTCAAAGGATTCTCTTAAAGTAAAGGTGAATGTATTCATTCCTCATACAGGAGATTATAAGAAATAACACTCATAAAAAAACCGGTTGGCTCAGAGAGACCAACCGGTTTTCATCTATTAACCCTTACTCAACCGTAACCGACTTCGCCAGGTTACGCGGCTTATCTACATCACAATCGCGGTGCAGAGCAGCATAGTAAGAAATTAATTGTAATGGGATGACAGAGATAAGAGGTGTTAACAATGGGTTAACCTCCGGGATGACGAAGCGATCTTCTTCGTCTTCTAAGCCTTTCATGGAAATGATACAAGGGTTTGCTCCACGAGCTACTACCTCTTTCACATTTCCTCTGATGCCTAGGTTTACTTCTTCTTGAGTTGCAAGTGCAACGATCGGTGTCCCTTCTTCGATCAGAGCGATCGTACCGTGTTTAAGCTCTCCTCCGGCAAATCCTTCTGCCTGGATGTAAGAGATTTCTTTCAGCTTCAAAGCGCCTTCCAGACCTACATAGAAGTCCAGTGAACGTCCGATGAAGAAACAGTTGCGAGTCGTTGACAGATATTCGCGTGCGATATCTTCGAACTCTTCTTTCGTATCGCAAAGTGCTTCCATCGCAGTGGCAACAATACCAAGTTCTTGAACAAGGTCAAAGTCCTGGTTGTTTCCACATGCCTGCCCGGCAACGTGTGCAAGGATAGAAAGCACAGCCAGCTGAGCTGTGTACGCTTTAGTTGAAGCAACGGCGATTTCAGGTCCTGCATGAAGAAGCAATGTGTAATCCGCTTCTCGTGAAAGCGTAGAACCCGCTACGTTTGTGATCGTTAATGATTTATGACCAAGCTCTTTGACTTGAACAAGTACGGCACGACTATCTGCCGTTTCACCACTTTGAGAAATAAAGATAAATAACGGTTTCTTAGAAAGTAAAGGCATATTGTAGCTGAATTCGCTTGCTACATGAACTTCTACAGGAATTCCTGCACTCTTCTCGATGAATTGCTTTCCAACAAGACCAGCGTGATAGCTCGTTCCACATGCAATGATGTAAACACGATCTGCTTCCTTCATCGCGCCGACGATTGGCTCATCGATGTGAAGTTCGTTGTTCTCATTTTGGTAAGCTTGAATGATTTTACGCATCACTAGTGGCTGCTCATCGATTTCTTTCAGCATGTAGTGAGGGTATGTTCCCTTTTCAATATCACTCGCATCGATTTCAGCGGTGTAAGGAGCACGTTCCATTACTTCACCGATCAGATTTTGAATTTCAACCTTTTCTTTCGTTACGATGACCATTTCTTTATCCATAAGCTCAACGTATTGGTCTGTTACTTGAATCATCGCCATAGCATCACTTGCTACAACGTTGAAGTCTTTTCCTAGACCTACAAGCAGTGGACTTTTGTTTTTCGCTACATAGATTGTTTCATCATTTTCAGAATCTAAAAGGGCGATGGCATAAGAGCCTTTAAGAAGCATTAACGTTTGACGGAAAGCTTCTTCTACCGTGTTTCCTTCTTCTACAATCTTTTCAATCAACTGAACGATTACTTCTGTATCCGTGTCACTCTTGAACGTTACGTCCGTTAAATATTCACGCTTAAGTTGAGAGTAATTTTCGATTACTCCGTTATGAACGATTGTAAAACGGCCTGAATTACTTTGATGAGGATGAGCATTCACCTTGCTCGGTACACCGTGGGTAGCCCAGCGAGTGTGACCGATTCCTGTGTTGCTTGATACACTCTCATCAACGATACCGCGAAGGTCGGCAATACGGCCTTTCTCTTTAAACACATGGATGCCTTCATCGTTTTGAACGGCAATACCTGCAGAGTCATAACCGCGATACTCAAGCTTTTCAAGACCTTTTAAAAGAATTTCCTTTGTATCTGAATTTCCAATATATCCAACAATTCCACACATAATTAATATATCCTCCCTGAACATGCAAGGGGGCAAGAACTCTTTTGGGGACAACTTGCCCCCTTATCTCTGTTTGTCATTAGTATGATTAGCCACTTTCTTCTTCCCTTTGTCCATTAAGTTGCCTCAACGATTTAAGGAAGAAACTTTCGGTTCGGTGACATATGCGAACCGGGAGGCATCCGCCGAATGCTCGATAAACCTCCACCTCGTCAACTAAACGATCCTTTTCGTATCCATCGTTTAGCCCTGGCGCTTTATAAGATGTTTACTCACTATCCACCTTTCCTTCTTGACTCATTTCCATATAATTTGAAAAATGAAAACAAAATCATCATACACTAGCAGGTTTCCCCTAGTCAATAAAAATCTTACTAGAGAAAGAAGTAGTTATCCCATTGTCATGTTCCCGAAACAGAACAGTGATAAACCTTAGGAAACAGCTCCCGTTTTCAGAACGTAAGTGCGATTAAGTTCAAAAGTACTATACTTATTAAATATGCATAAGGGGCACATATTGACCCCTTATGCATATAAATTCCACTATTCCTTCAGACCCATTTCTTCATCAACAACTTGTACGATTTCATTTACATAGCGATCACAAAGTTCTTCAGTAGGAGCTTCTGCCATGACACGCACTAACGGCTCCGTTCCAGATGGACGAACAAGGATACGGCCATTTCCGTTCATTTCTTCTTCAACCTTTTGAATCACTTTTTTAACCGTTTCATTATCCGTTACATGGTGCTTGTCTGTCACTCGTACATTCACAAGTTTTTGTGGGAACTTTTGCATTTCTCCCGCTAGTTCAGATAATGATTTACCGGTCATTTTCATAATGTTTACAAGTTGGATACCCGTTAACAGACCATCTCCTGTTGTATTGTAATCCAGGAAGATGATGTGGCCTGATTGCTCACCGCCAAGAGTATAGCCATGTTTCTTCATTTCTTCCACTACATAACGATCTCCAACCGCGGTTTGAATGCTTTGGATCCCATTCTCTTCAAGCCCTTTATGGAAGCCAAGATTACTCATGACAGTAGACACGACTGTAGACTGTTTTAACTGACCTTGTGACTTCAAGTATTTACCGCAGATGTACATGATCTGGTCTCCATCCACGATTTGTCCATGCTCATCGATTGCGATAATACGGTCACCATCACCATCAAAGGCAAGCCCCAGGTCTGCACCTTTTTCCTTCACCATCTCAGCAAGTGCTTCAGGGTGGGTAGATCCTACACCCTCATTGATATTCAACCCGTTTGGTGATGCTCCCATCGTCGAGATGTCAGCATCCAAATCAGCAAACAGATGAGTAGCAAGAGCGGATGTTGCACCGTGTGCACAATCTAACGCAATATGTAAACCATCGAAATCTTCGTCTACTGATTGTTTTAAATACTGCAGATATTTTTGTCCGCCTTCGAAATAGTCACTTACTTGCCCTAAATCAGCACCGATTGGACGAGGAAGCTGATCAACTGTTTGATCTAATAGATCTTCAATTTCATTTTCCTGGTCATCAGATAATTTGAAGCCATCCGGTCCGAAAAATTTAATTCCGTTATCCCCTACAGGATTATGAGAAGCTGAGATCATAACACCAGCTTGAGCCCCTAACGCTTTTGTTAAGTAAGCTACCCCAGGAGTTGAAATGACACCTAAGCGCATCACTTCAGCACCAATCGATAGAAGTCCGGCTACAAGAGCACCTTCCAACATATGTCCGGAAATTCGAGTATCTCTTCCAATCAATATTTTGGGACGTGTAGCATCCTTTGTTAGAACATAACCACCAAAACGTCCAAGCTTAAATGCTAATTCCGGTGTTAATTCTGTGTTCGCTACACCTCTTACTCCATCAGTTCCAAAATACTTACCCATTGTCATTCTCTCCTTTTTACAGCTCTTATGCTGACGTGTTCTTTTCTTTAATTTCTACTTTAACTGTTTGCTGAGACAGGGTCCATTCAATATCCTCCGGTCCTTCTGCCTCTATTTCCACCTCATGTTCACCGGGCTCGAGCCCTGAAAGATCAAGAGCAAGCGAGAAGTCTTCTTTCGTCACTTTGCTCATCTGTGCATTTTGACCTTTCATCGCTACATCGACGACACCTTCTTCAGGTGACATGAATGCATATTCATATTCTTCAGCTAATCCTTGTGGGGTGATTTCAAGACCTGATAGGCTCTTTTCCTCGGTTGTGTTGACAGCAACCTTCACCTTAACTTCTTCAGGAGCCACTTTATTTAAGCCATCTTGCAGGGCGAGTGGTATCGTAATGGTTGAATCCTTTGTAATGTCAGAAAGATCTATTTCTGCAAGCAGCTCTTCTACTGTATCCAGTACATCCTGTCTGCCGAAGATGGTTGCCTCTTTAGGTTCAACTGAAATCGACTCCAGCGTCGTCCCTTCTGGTAGACTGCCATTTTGCTTAATCGTGACGGGTACACTCTTACTTTTGTTTACAACCGAAACGGTCACATCGACCACTTCAGGATCAATTTGAACATCTAATTTATTATATTCACGGTCTAAGACTTGCACCCTGGCTTCTCTTGTCACATTCTCATTGATTTCCTCATCAAGATCAAGGGTGGCTATGACATATGCAATCCGTTCGACTTCATCCTTAGAGCCTGTCACTTTCACCGTTTTCGGATCAACAGCCAGCCCCTCTGCTTCATATCCATTGGATAAAATACTCTCATTGAATTGAGGTTCAATCGTAAATTCTTCGGTTACCTTTTCTTGAACCGATATATTGACAAAATCCGGATCGAGTTTCACATCGAGTTTTTCAGAAATATTATCTATTTTAATATCAACCTGATGCTCACCGATACCGATATCATTTAAGTCTACATAGACCCTGAAATCCTTCACTTGCTTGGCTTGTTGCACAATTGCCCTAGATCCTTCTACAGTCACATTCACCGTATCAGGCAAGCCGCTTACTTCTAAATTCTCACGATCATAGAAAACTTCAAGCGGGACGTCCTGGATCGTTTCAATCGCATTTTGAGAGTTGCCGTTGTTGTTGTTAGCCGTCTTCTGAATATCATCGAAGTTGACGGACAAATAGAGAATGAACGCTAACATCAGTCCCACAATACGCATGAACCAACGACTTTCCATGAATTTATCCATTTTCTTTCTTCCCCCTAAAACTCCATTTCGTCGAGGAAGCGTTTGTCTTATCGCCTATGAGCTCTACCATAAGAATTTCTGTGAAGCGCTCCAAAGAGAGGTCGCGATGTAACTCTCCATTTTTCGTAATGGAGATAGCTCCCGTTTCTTCTGATACAACAATCGTAATACTATCTGTTACCTCACTGACGCCAAGTGCTGCCCGGTGTCTTGTTCCCAATTCTTTCGAAATGAACGGACTTTCCGATAATGGAAGATAACAAGCAGCTGCAGCAATTTGATTTTTTTGAATGATAACAGCTCCATCATGAAGAGGTGTATTGGGAATAAAGATATTAATCAGCAATTGGGACGTAATCTTCGCATCGAGTGGTATACCTGTTTCAATATAATCACTCATCCCTGTTTCCCGTTCAAGAGTAAGGAGGGCACCAATTCGACGTTTTGCCATATAGCTTACAGCTTTCGTCATTGATTCGATCATCTGCTCCTGCTCTTCTTCTTCCTGAAGTCCCGTCCTTGAGAATAAACGGCCCCTTCCCAATTGCTCAAGGGCTCTGCGGAGTTCAGGCTGGAAGATGATGATAATCGCCAGGAACCCCCATGTGAGGGCTTGCTCCATCATCCACCCCAGTGTATCCAATCCAAAGATACTACTAAGACCTCTTACAATGATAATGACAAAAATACCTTTTAATAATTGTACTGCTTTCGTTCCTTTTATCAGCATGATCAGTTTATAGATTACAAACCATACTACGAGTATATCTACTATATCCGAGACATAATCCAGCGCGGAGTAATCCGAAAAAATATCGATAAACGGCATATTACATCCTCCAATAGCTTAATCGAAAGCGTAAGCCGCCATGTGTGGCTTCTCCATTTTCGTAACGTTCCTATTATAGCATATTTTATCACTGTCAAATATGAAAGACACCCACGGCTTCATGATTCTTTCTCTTCTACTCATGAACTCACGTTTTTGCATAAAAAAACCGACATGGATTAAATACATGTCAGTCCATCTTAGGGACGGACCTTACTTCCATCCCCTCTATTTTATCCTACTTTTCTTCAAGTTGCGAATTTCCCCAATCCACCGTGTCTTTAGCCCCTTTTTTGATCTGGTACCAAAGCCACTCAAATGCAGCATCGATTTCATGGATTTCTCCCGTCACGCTTCCTGCAGAAGCCAAGTATTGCTTTCCGTTAATGACCGTGACATTCCCCGTTACTTTTCCTTCAATTTTCACATCACCATTCCGGACCGTCAGATCTCCATTCACGACTTCACCCTCAGGTACCACAACCGTATGATCCTGAACCACTAACTTCGCATTCTTCGTAAATGAAAAATCCTGATCGTCATTCCATGAAGTTAAGAAGCTGCCGGTCATAAAGAAAAGGAATAGGGCCGCAGCCGTGAGTAGCGGATGGTGGCGGAACCACCTCTCGACCCCCACTTTCTTCTTCTCTTTCGGCAATCTTGACATGACTTTATCCGTAAAGTCTGCAGAAGCACTAATATGAGACGTGCTCTGTACAAACGCAATCGCTTTTTTCAGCTCATGAAAATGATGCTGACACTCACTGCATTCCTGCAAATGATGCTTCAGCATTTCTTCTTTTTCTCTATTTAAATCCCCATCTAAATAATCGTGCATATACTCGATGATTTCTTCAGGACAAGGTTTCATATTCACTCACCCTCTCTACAGTGATCTTAATTGTTTACGGAGAGCCTCACGCCCCCTATGTACTCTCGTTTTAACCGTTCCCAGGGGCAGATCCAATATCTCGCCGATTTCTTGAAGAGGAAGCTCCTCGATATATTTTAAAACAATGACCGATCGATACTTCTCAGGTAACTTGGAAATTTCCTTCTGAATGGTTTCCTGAAGCTCCATATTCTCTACTTCTTCTTCCGGCAACTGAACATCCGCAGCCACTTGTGAGTACATCGTCAACCCTTCAGTCCCCGCTACCTCTGCATCTAAGAAATAATCCGGTTTCTTCTTACGGATCCTGTCGATACATAGATTCGTCGCTATCCTGAATAGCCAGGTCGAAAACTTTCTCTTCTGATTAAAGGTTTCAATATTGACATATGCCCTGATAAAAGCCTCTTGGGCAATATCCTCTGCTTCATGACGATTTCCAAGCATCCGGTAGCAGATTTGGAACACTTTATCCTTATAAAGTTCGACTAATTCGGCAAAGGCGTTCTGATCACCTTTCAATACTTGCTTAATCCGCTTTTTCACTAACGCTTCCATTTCACAACCTCCGCTCTATGCGGCTATATTTATATACGTAACTTCCTATCAAATGGTTTCAAATTTTTTATATTACTATCCTAACAAATTTTCCGGGAAAAATGTTTACAATTATTAGAAAAAGGGTATAAAGGAACTAATTATTTCTATTGTGGGAGGATCTCGAAATGAGGGGAAGAATGAATGATTTATTATTTCAAATTGAAGACTGCCGTCGCCAAATGGTCGAACTAGCATTAAAGTCATCTTTTGCCGACGAGCAAGTAGTCGATTTGAGTACTCGTCTTGACGATCTATTAAATCAATACCAAGTGGTTAAGCACCATTGAAGAGAAATAGATGAAGGCTGAGAACCTTGAAGGGTTCTCAGCCTTATTTTTTTCTTAGGATTATAGTAATTTCTCTCCAAATAGTGATCCCATCAACGCAACAGCAACAGTAGCGGTTTTATTCTTCTCATCGAGGATAGGATTTACCTCAACAAATTCTGCAGATGTAATCAATCCTGACTCTTCCAGCATCTCCATCGCTAAATGACTCTCACGGTAGCTGATCCCTCCAAGAACAGGAGTCCCTACACCAGGGGCATCGCTTGGGTCTAATCCGTCTAAATCAAGTGACAAATGGACGCCATCCGTTCTGCCCTTCAAGTAGTCAATGGACTCTTCCATTACCTTCGTCATGCCAAGGCGATCGATTTCATGCATTGTATATACTTTAATGCCTTTTTCTTTAATTAACTCTCTTTCACCTTCATCTAACGAACGAGCTCCAATAATGACGATGTTCTCGGGCTTGATCTTCGGTGAACTCTGCCCGATACCCGTCAAATCTTCATGGCCGATACCCAGGCTCACCGCAAGAGGCATTCCATGGATGTTACCTGACGGAGACGTGTCCCCTGTATTCAAATCACCATGTGCGTCATACCAAATGACACCTAAGTTTTCATAGTGAGGAGAAACACCAGCCAATGTACCTATCGCAATACTGTGGTCACCACCAAAGATTAATGGGAAATCTCCACTCCCGATTACATCATTCACTTTACCAGCCAAAGTCTCGCTAGCTTCAGCAACCGCTTTCAAATTTCGCAGATTCGTATCAGGATTATTATGTACACGCTCAGCCTGGCCAATCTCGATATCACCCAAGTCTTTAATGTCATATCCAAGGTTCTCAAGACGCTCAACAATCCCGGCGTAACGGATTGCACTCGGCCCCATATCTACGCCCCTGCGCATTTGACCTAAATCCATCGGTACACCAATGATAGAAATATTTTTCTTCATGAAAAATTCCCCCAATTCGAAATTTATTTACACCTCTATTCTATCCATACTATGAGCCATGGTTCAACTGGACAGGATTGTGTATATATATGCGTATGTAGAGGGGCTTGCGGTGGGTTATGTGTAAGAATATGTAGACTGATTTCGACGAACATGCCATTGTGGAATTGAAGGCGGTTGGGGATCGGGGTTAAGCTCGCTTTGAGGTTCCTCTCACTGTTGGTCATTCATCAATCGTAAATCTATTGCCACAAACAAAAAAACCTCAAATCTCCTAAAAGATTCAAGGTTCAATCATGTCGTATGTATGGTTATTTTACTCCGCTGACGCTTCGTAAGCGGATAGATATTTTGCTCTCGCAAAAATCTTTGGTGGAGCCTAGCGGGATCGAACCGCTGACCTCCTGCGTGCAAAGCAGGCGCTCTCCCAGCTGAGCTAAGGCCCCATATGCTATAGATTATAGAGAAATTCCCACACCTTGCGATGTGAGAAAATGTGTGATGAGCCATGAAGGATTCGAACCTTCGACCCTCTGATTAAAAGTCAGATGCTCTACCAACTGAGCTAATGGCTCTTAAGTGGCTGGGCTAGCTGGATTCGAACCAACGCATGTCGCAGTCAAAGTGCGATGCCTTACCGCTTGGCTATAGCCCAATAATTACTTTAATGGCATAAAAAAGGGACATTTATAGGATGTCCATTTTACAATTAAATATACAGTGGTGGAGGGGGGCAGATTCGAACTGCCGAACCCGAAGGAGCGGATTTACAGTCCGCCGCGTTTAGCCACTTCGCTACCCCTCCAGCTAAAAAAAATGGTGCCGGCAAGAGGACTTGAACCCCCAACCTACTGATTACAAGTCAGTTGCTCTACCAGTTGAGCTACACCGGCGTATATGATTTTCAAACATTTTTTAAAGAAAGTATAGAGGTTTATTGCTTTCGCAAAAAAACTTGGTGGAGGATGACGGGATCGAACCGCCGACCCTCTGCTTGTAAGGCAGATGCTCTCCCAGCTGAGCTAATCCTCCAATATGTAACTGGTGAGTTATTTTGCTTTCGCAAAAAACTTTGGTGACCCATACGGGATTCGAACCCGTGTTACCGCCGTGAAAGGGCGGTGTCTTAACCGCTTGACCAATGGGCCATTCTGAATAAAAATATAAAAGCTTCCAACCGGGCTCGAACCGGTGACCTCTTCCTTACCATGGAAGCACTCTACCTGCTGAGCTATGGAAGCAATGGCTCCGCAGGCAAGATTCGAACTTGCGACCGATCGGTTAACAGCCGATAGCTCTACCACTGAGCTACTGCGGAATGATATAGCCTGGCGACGTCCTACTCTCACAGGGGGAGATCCCCCAACTACCATCGGCGCTGAAGAGCTTAACTTCCGTGTTCGGCATGGGAACGGGTGTGACCTCTTCGCCATTATCACCAGACATATTGCTTACAATGACAAATATTATTATATAATATTTTTAAAATTTTTCAAGGGGTAAATTAAAATTTATTCCCTGAAAACTAGATAAAGAATTGATGTCAAGAAAGCCGAATATCGACCAATTGTTGTTCATTTAAAAAATGACTCTTTGTGGTTAAGTCCTCGATCGATTAGTATCAGTCAACTCCACATGTCGCCATGCTTCCATCTCTGACCTATCTACCTAGTCATCTTCTAGGGATCTTACTCACTTACGTGATGGGAAATCTCATCTCGAGGGGGGCTTCATGCTTAGATGCTTTCAGCACTTATCCCTTCCGCACATAGCTACCCAGCGATGCCTTTGGCAAGACAACTGGTACACCAGCGGTGCGTCCATCCCGGTCCTCTCGTACTAAGGACAGCTCCTCTCAAATTTCCTGCGCCCACGACGGATAGGGACCGAACTGTCTCACGACGTTCTGAACCCAGCTCGCGTACCGCTTTAATGGGCGAACAGCCCAACCCTTGGGACCGACTACAGCCCCAGGATGCGATGAGCCGACATCGAGGTGCCAAACCTCCCCGTCGATGTGGACTCTTGGGGGAGATAAGCCTGTTATCCCCGGGGTAGCTTTTATCCGTTGAGCGATGGCCCTTCCATGCGGAACCACCGGATCACTAAGCCCGACTTTCGTCCCTGCTCGACTTGTAGGTCTCGCAGTCAAGCTCCCTTGTGCCTTTACACTCTGCGAATGATTTCCAACCATTCTGAGGGAACCTTTGGGCGCCTCCGTTACTCTTTAGGAGGCGACCGCCCCAGTCAAACTGCCCACCTGACACTGTCTCCCACCCCGATAAGGGGCGCGGGTTAGAATTTCAATACAGCCAGGGTAGTATCCCACCGATGCCTCCACCGAAGCTGGCGCTCCGGTTTCCAAGGCTCCTACCTATCCTGTACAAGCTGTACCAAAATTCAATATCAGGCTACAGTAAAGCTCCACGGGGTCTTTCCGTCCTGTCGCGGGTAACCTGCATCTTCACAGGTACTATAATTTCACCGAGTCTCTCGTTGAGACAGTGCCCAGATCGTTACGCCTTTCGTGCGGGTCGGAACTTACCCGACAAGGAATTTCGCTACCTTAGGACCGTTATAGTTACGGCCGCCGTTTACTGGGGCTTCGATTCGCACCTTCGCTTGCGCTAAGCACTCCTCTTAACCTTCCAGCACCGGGCAGGCGTCAGCCCCTATACTTCGCCTTACGGCTTCGCAGAGACCTGTGTTTTTGCTAAACAGTCGCCTGGGCCTATTCACTGCGGCTCTCTCGGGCTTGCACCCTACCAGAGCACCCCTTCTCCCGAAGTTACGGGGTCATTTTGCCGAGTTCCTTAACGAGAGTTCTCTCGCTCACCTTAGGATTCTCTCCTCGCCTACCTGTGTCGGTTTGCGGTACGGGCACCTTTTTCCTCGCTAGAGGCTTTTCTTGGCAGT
>NZ_CP141595.1:107500-167500 GCF_035590735.1 Rossellomorea aquimaris | reverse complement strand
GCATTACATGCCAATAAGGCAAGCAGCATAAGGTACAGCCATTTAACGGAGTTCACCAATAAAACCGGCAGCCACTCCAGTGTCGTTACAACAATCATAAAGAATAAGGCGGACACAAATGTGTTCGTCTTGGCTTCTGATTGCTGATTCTTCATATAAGCTACGATTAAACCAACGACCAGGATTCCGATCCCCAGAAAAATATAAGGTGTATACGACTCGCCTTCCTCAGCGAAAGCTCTGAACCGGAAATAGATTAAATCAAACAGGACGAGGGCAATCAGGACCACTTGAACAGGATTCCATAAGCTCTTAAACATCCCCATTCCGAATTGATGGATGGTTAAATAAGCGAAATACCCCATCTGACTGATTACACTAAATGTGAAACCTACAAATATAAACCAAAGCAGACTTGATAATATGCCAATCACGTTACCGTCTTGAATGTATGGTGCGAACTGATCCCATCTAATGAGAAGTGCGGCGGTGGCAGTCACGACTCCTCCGATCACTAACGTATGAATGAAAAAACGAATCCAATTGCGGATGGTCACTTCTATTTTCCTCCAAATAAAAAAATATACACTCTTTTGATTGTAACAACGCATGCTTAAAAAATCCAGGTTCCAGTTTTTCTTGTGCATATTTTTTTCGTTATTTCTCATATTAAAGGTAAGGGAATTTGTATGGAAGGAGCCTACCCATGAAAAGATATTCCTTTCTTTTTCTACTGACGATTCTTCTTCTATCCGCTTGTGGCGGTGGTGGGGAGACAGGCAGTGGCAAAATGGATTATGAAGAAACCAAGAAAATGGTTGTCGATATATTAAAGACCGATGATGGTAAAAAAGCGATTGAAGAAGTCATGTCTGATGAAAAAATGAAATCAGAGCTTATTATGGACCAGGGGGTTGTGACGGATACGATCTCGAAGACGTTGACCTCTGAAAAAGGAACTGAATTCTGGAAGAAATCCTTCGAAGACCCTAAGTTTGCCGAAGCTATGGCAAAAAGCATGAAGGATGGAAATGAAAAGTTGCTCAAAGACCTCATGAAGGATCCCGAGTATCAAGGAATGATGATGGATCTGTTAAAGGACCCTGAATTCAAGAAGGAACTGACTGAAGCATTAAAAAGCCAAGAGTATAGGGAACATCTGCAAAAAGTCATTACGGAAACATTTGAAAGCCCTCTGTTTAAGGCTAAACTTCAGGATGTATTATTGAAAGCTGCCGGAGAAATGAAAGACGGCGGTAAAAGCGAAGGTGGAGGTGAAGAATCCTCTTCCGGGGGACAAGGCGGTTCTGAAGATTCTGGTGGTACAGGAAGTGGCGGCGGAAGCCAATAATATTTAAAAAGGACAAATGCGTGGAAATTCCAACGCATTTGTCCTTTTAACGTTTAATTAAGAGAGTTTTTCAATCACTTTATGAGCGATGTCACCATAGATCTGCCCTAAACGGTGGTCTTCTGCGTAAATGGAAGGAGCAAAATCCTCTTCGTTCCAATCAGGCTGTTGAAGTGGAAGCTTACCTAATAAATCGGTACGGAGTTCTTCCGTAAGCTTCTCTCCTCCACCTTGACCGAATACGAATTCTTTTTCGCCTGTTAATTTACTTTCGAAATAGGACATGTTCTCAACCACACCGAGAATGTCATGATCGGTTTGCAGGGCCATGGCACCGGCTCGAGCCGCTACGAATGCTGCTGTTGGATGTGGTGTTGTTACGATGATTTCCTTACAATGTGGAAGCATCGTGTGAAGATCAAGGGCAACGTCTCCTGTTCCCGGCGGCAGGTCCAATAGTAAATAGTCCAGTTCTCCCCACTCTACTTCTGAGAAGAAATTATTGAGCATTTTTCCGAGCATCGGGCCTCTCCAAATAACGGGGGCATTGTCTTCTACAAAGAAGCCCATAGAGATGACTTTTACACCAAAACGTTCTACCGGAATAATTCTTTCTCCCCGAACAACCGGTCGTTTCACGATTCCCATCATATCCGGAACACTGAACCCGTAAATATCCGCATCCACGAGCCCGACTTTTTTGCCTTGACGGGCCAACGATACAGCTAAGTTAACAGAAACCGTCGATTTTCCTACTCCGCCTTTTCCGCTGGCAATCGCGATAAAGGTTGTTTTACTTGCAGGTGATAAAAGATCAGTTCCTTGTCCACCGGACCCTCTATGCTTTTCAAGCTCTTCCTGTGGAAGCTCCGTGAACCGGATCCCGACAGATTCTGCTCCGTTATCCTTTAAGACTTGTACAATCTTTTGTTGGAATTGCATCTGTTCACCAGTACCTGTCTTGGCAATGGCGATCTTCACGCTTACATGCTTCTTTTCTTCCTTAATTGAAATTTCTGCGATACCGTTTGTTTCTTCTAACGTTTTATTTAAAAAAGGATCTTTTAATCCAAATAAAAGTTCGCGTGTCTGTTGTTCAGTTAACATGAATAACCACCCTTTTCTATGTATTCGTTTTCAATCAATCTGCTTTCAGTATAACATATTCTTAGTTGAATGAATGATCAAAAGGTTTTGAATGCTTTTGTTGAATAATAAAATGATTCACTAAAAAAGCTGAGAGGTTAATCCTCATCAGCCTTTTCTTTGTCTTCATCTTCCATTGTTAAATAATTGAGAACCCCCTGGTATACAGAGGCGGCGATTTTTTGCTGGTAGTCTTCTTTAAGTAAGTTAGCCCGCTCGCCAGGATTGGATAAAAAACCAATTTCCACTAAGGCTCCTGACTTTTTGGCATGTTTTAAGATATACACATTTTGAAGACCCTTCGCTTCACGCGTCGTATTTTCTAAATTACGTGTAAGCTCTCCTTGAATGGCTTTTGCAAGGGCTTTATTTTCTTTATACTTTGGATTATAGAATGTTTGAGCACCGCTCCACTTAGCAGATGGAATGGAGTTCAGGTGGATACTTAAAAATAAGTCTGCTTCAGATTCATTGATTAAGCTTAGCCTTTTCTTCAAATCCTCCACTTTCCGGCGGCTGTAGCCTTTGGTTCCTTCATCGGCAAGATCTTCGTCTTTTTCACGTGTCAGGATCACGAGAGCCCCTTGTTCCTGGAGATAATCCCTTATCATCAGAGACACATTTAAAGCGATGTCCTTTTCAAGGGCATCCTGATCACCAGCCCCACCGTCCGGCCCGCCATGTCCGGGATCTATATAGATGATTTTACCTGATAAGGGGAGATTCCAGGAATCCCACGTATCCTTGTCCAGAATCTTATATTGAATAATGAATAATAATATCGCCAGTGCAGAAATCATCCCGATAACCTTTAGTTTCTGAATCATTCCAGTCCTCCCATTTCCAGTTTCAACCCGGAGTAAAACCTCTTTGTAGCTCCGCTGTCCTTACTAAAAAAATATGGGACGAGAATGATTTTTAGAACTGAAATGATTAATTCAAACGCAGTTTATGACGCTTGATCCCCTTATCATATCCTTCTGACCACCATGTTTCCACAAAGTGCTCGCAACAAAAATAAAAGGATTCATCCACTTGATTAGAGATGCCCATCTCTGACCAATACAACCAAAAATTATAAAGTGTATCAATAAAGTGTTTTAATTCTTCCTCGCACCGCTTTTTCACGGCGTCGGCGGGCTCACCCGTATAACCAAACTTGCTGACCTTTCCACCGAGCAGATACGCTTCAATGGCCACATCAAAGCATGCCTCATCAAAGCCCTGCTGCATAAATACGCCGCCTTGAACCTTTATATATCCAAAATGCTTCCGGACACTCTCCTGAAGCATTTTAATCGAAATCTCTTTCAGCAATGTTCTTTCCGTCTTAATTTGCTTTTCTCTTCTCTTTGTATTGAAAGTTGTAATAACGTTCAAAAGTCATCCACCCCTTTGAACGTATTTTCCTACTTAACACAACTCTTCATTCGAGTAACTGTTACCAATTTTTTCGAGGGACGGACCTCCGATTTTCACGTCGCACAGAAGGTCCGTCCCTCTCCCAACAAAACAAAAAAGCCCAACCGAATGAATCGGTTGAGCTTTTGTTTGAAATAATAATTAACGCTTAGAGAATTGTGGCGCGCGACGTGCACCTTTAAGACCGTATTTTTTACGCTCTTTCATACGAGAGTCACGAGTTAATAATCCAGCGCGTTTTAGAGATCCACGGTATTCAGGGTCTGCTTGTAGTAAAGCACGAGCGATTCCGTGACGGATCGCACCAGCTTGACCAGCATAGCCTCCACCATGAACGTTTACTAAAACGTCATAGTTACCAAGAGTTTCAGTTGCAACTAGTGGTTGCTTAATTACTTCTCTTAGTGCTGCGAATGGGATATATACTTCTACTTCACGATCATTGATAACAATGTTTCCGTTACCTGGTACTAAACGTACACGAGCTACTGAGCTCTTACGACGACCAGTTCCGTAATATTGAACTTGAGCCAAGATAATAACCTCCTCTTATTAATTATCCACGAAGTTCGTAAACTTCAGGTTGTTGTGCTTGATGCTTATGCTCTGCTCCAGCATATACATGTAATTTCTTGAACATTTGACGACCTAGAGAACCTTTTGGAAGCATACCTTTGATAGTAAGCTCTAACATTTTCTCTGAGTAGTTTGTACGCATTTCTAATGCTGTACGTTGTTTTAAACCACCTGGGTGATTAGTGTGACGGTAGTAAATCTTGTCCGTAAGCTTTTTCCCAGTTAGTTCAATTTTTGAAGCATTAAGAATGATTACATGATCACCAGTGTCAACATGTGGTGTGAATGTTGGTTTGTGTTTTCCGCGTAGAATTGAAGCAACTTCACTAGCTAAACGTCCTAGAGTTTTGCCTTCAGCATCTACAACGAACCATTTACGATCGATTTCGTTGGCTTTTGCCATATACGTTGTACGCATGATTTAACCTCCTATTTAATGAATCCGTAGTATTTATTTTCTAATCACAATAAGTTTCCGGGGCTTATCGTGGGGTTAATAACATACCATATGCTATATTATCTTGTTCCCAGACTATTGTCAAGAGAATGTTACACCAGGATTAGTTGTTTTAGAATTTTTTTAAACTTGATTATCAACTTTAATAAACCAAATAATTATATAGTTGCAAAAAGATTTGTCTGTACCTAAATAGTAGTGGTTGATTTCCGCTTCAGGTCCCCGCTTTCCGCGGGGCGGGCACTCTTCCGCTACAATCAACTTCAAGGGTTCCTATTACTAAATTATCTCTAAATGTTAAACACCGGCTATTTCTCATTAGAACCATAATCAACCTTCCACAGATATAGCCCATGTGGAGGTGCAGTCTTCCCTGCCCGATTACGATCCCTGGCATTCAGTATTCCAGGGACCTCTTCTATTTGGATATTCCCAGAACCTACCTCTAATAATGTACCAACCAGTATTCTCACCATATTATATAGAAATCCATTTCCTACAAATGAAAAAATAATTTCTTCCCCGTGCTTCTGAATCTCAATATGGTGAATCGTTCTTACTTTATCTTCTACCTCTGTTTTAGCAGAACAAAAGCTCGTGAAGTCGTGCTCGCCGATTAGATGCCGTGCAGCACGCTCCATATCCGTCACAGATAAAGTGTAGGGATAATGAAGGGCGAAGTGACGGTTAAACGGACTTCTCGACTCTCCCGTATAAACACGGTAACGATATTCCTTCTGTACGACAGAGAACCTTGAGTGGAAGTCAGTTGGAACAAACTCAGCTTCTTTAACAGTTACTTCATCCGGTAAGCGTGTGTTTAACACGACCGGCCATTTCTCTTCAGGGATGGATAAGGGCGTATCAAAATGAAAAACCTGACCGTTCGCATGAACACCAGCGTCGGTCCGCCCCGACCCACTGATCCGGATTCTTTCCCCTTTATGGATAGTGGCCAGAATACCTTCTATGAGCCCCTGGACGGTTCGCTGATTGGGTTGTACCTGATAACCATGAAAATAGGTGCCATCATAAGCGATGGTACACTTCACTCTCTGCATACACGACACTCCCGTTATCCTCTAAAAATAATTAATACAACTGTTAGAAAGGCCAGTATCACTAAAGACCCCGTATCCTTCTTGTGCCAGGATAAAAGCCGGTATTTTGTCCTGCCCTCTCCTCCTTGATATCCTCTTGCTTCCATGGCTGTTGCCAGGTCCTCTGCGCGTTTAAAGGCACTGACGAAGAGAGGGATCAGTAAAGGGATGATGGCTTTAATCCGATCTTTGATGGGGCCGGAAGAAAACTCAGCCCCCCTTGCAATTTGGGCCTTCATGATTTTATCCGTTTCCTCCATCAACGTCGGAATGAACCGTAAGGAGATCGACATCATAAGAGCCAGCTCATGAACGGGAAACCTCACTTTTTTCAATGGGTTCAAAAGCGTCTCGAGACCGTCCGTAATCGTGATGGGGGATGTCGTCAGCGTTAATAAAGACGTGACGAGAATCAGATAAAAGAATCGTAAAGAAATAAAGATCCCCTGCCTTAACCCCTCTTCATGAACAGATAATACGCCTAAGTCCAGAATGACGGGGCCTTCCTTGGTGAAAAACACGTGTAAAAAAAACGTAAACAGAATCAACCATAGGATAGGCTTCAATCCACCGATAATAAAACGCAAGGAAAGATTAGAAAGAATGAGTGCGCTAAACGTAAAAAGACCGAGCAATGCATACGTAACAAAATTATTTGCCAGAAAGACGACACATATGAATCCAAAGATAAATAATAGTTTGGCCCTCGGGTCCATCTGATGAAGGATGGATTTGGCAGGTACGTAGCGACCAAAGATCATTTTCTCCATCATAGGACTTCACCTCCGTCACTGACTGTACGGATGGCTGAAGCTAATTCCTCTATCGTTAAACAGGTTTTCGGTAGCTTCTTCCCTGAATTGTGTTCAAATTGATATTGAAAACGTACGACATCGGGCACGTCCAATCCCATCTCAAACAATTCATACGCCGAAGAGAATATCTCCTCTGGACTACCTTTTCTCTTAAGACGGCCTTTCTGCATGATCACAATCTCTTCTGCATAATGAGCAGCGTCTTCCATGCTATGGGTGACGAGAATGGTCGTCAGTCCTTTTTCTTTATGAAGCTCATAGAACATGTCCATTATTTCACGTTGGCCCCTTGGATCGAGTCCCGCAGTAGGTTCATCTAGTACAATGACCTCCGGATTCATAGCAAGTACACCTGCAATGGCTACACGTCTCATTTGTCCCCCTGATAAATCAAAAGGGGATTTATTAAGTACTTCTTCTGAAAGTCCAACCTTTACGATCAGTTCCTTGGCTCTTCTTATAGCATCTTCTTCGGATACTCCAAAGTTCATTGGTCCATAACAGATGTCTTTAAGTACGGTTTCTTCAAACAACTGATGCTCAGGAAATTGAAAGACGATGCCTACCTTCTGCCTGACCTGCTTTAAGCTTTTTGCCTTTTGTTTGGCTTTTATTTGATGTTCCCCTACTTGGACAACTCCCTCAGTAGGTTTTAACAGTCCGTTTAAATGCTGAAGGAGTGTTGATTTCCCTGAACCGGTGTGACCGATCACCGCGAGAAATTGACCTGTCGGGATGGAAAGGTTGATATCTTGAAGGGCAAGCTTTTCGAATGGAGTGTTGAATGAATATCGGTATTCTACCTGTTGAAATGTGATTTGCATAATTCATTCACCAACTCTTCTTCTGTAAAATAGGTTTTAGACAAGGGTATCCCTGCCTCTTTAAGGGCTCTAGCAAGCTTTATTGTAAAAGGAGAGTCAAGGCCCAGCTTGATTAACTCGTCCTCTAATAAGAAAATTTCTTCCGGAGTTCCTTCCTTAAAGACCATCCCTTGATTTAATACAATCATACGATCGGCTTTTGTTGCTTCTTCCAGGTCGTGGGTGATGGAAATCACCGTCAGGTTTTCCTCCTCTTTCAGCTTGCGTACTGTTTCAAGGACTTCTTTTCTTCCTTTGGGATCAAGCATCGATGTCGCTTCATCTAAGATGATGATCGATGGCTGAAGGGCTACGACCCCGGCAATCGCTACACGCTGCTTTTGACCACCTGATAAATGGTGCGGCTCTTGATTAAGAAAATCCTCCATATGGACACTTTTTAAAGCATCATTGACTCGCTGTACCATCGATTCATAAGGTACCCCATGGTTTTCTAACCCAAAAGCCACATCATCTTCTACTGTAGCACCAACAAACTGATTATCGGGATTCTGAAAGACCATACCCAGCTTTGAACGGATGTCCCAAATAGAGCTCTCCTCAAGAATGATCCCGTCCACCGTTACCTTTCCCTTTTCAGGAAAATGAAGCCCATTCAACATTTTGGCAAGAGTCGACTTACCGGATCCATTATGACCGACAATCGCTAACCATTCACCTTGATTGACTGTCAAGCTAATCCCTTTAAGGGCGTAGGAATTTTGATCAGGGTATCTGAAATGTACATCGTCTACTTGAATGATTTCTTTCAATTTTTGCAACCTCCTCTACGCTCTACATACTCAGCTCTGCTAAAAAATCTCTGCATATAAAAAAAAGCCTGCACCCCGACCAAAGAAAAGAGATCTTTTCTTGTTCAACCATTGAACAGCTTCTATGAAAATAGAAGTTGGAAGGGATGCACGAGCTAGACGAGTCAGCCGGAGCTGCTCATCGTAACGCTCTGCTTTTCATCAACATGCACTTATACAAAAAGGGCAAAGAAGCAGTTAAGGATTAACTGTCCTGCCCTTAGTGTTAGAAGTCACGAATTATTAAACTAATTCGATGATTGCCATTGGAGCACCGTCACCACGGCGAGGACCAACCTTCATAATGCGAGTATATCCGCCTTGACGCTCTGTGTAACGAGGAGCGATGTCAGAGAATAACTTTTGTAGAGCATCTTGGTTGTTTTCAGCGTTTGCAACTTCTTTACGAATGAATGCACCAGCTTGACGACGCGCGTGAATGTCACCACGTTTACCTAAAGTGATCATTTTTTCCACAACTGAACGAAGCTCTTTCGCACGAGTTTCAGTTGTTTCGATGCGCTCGTTAATGATTAGGTCTGTAGCTAAATCACGTAGCATTGCTTTACGTTGAGCACTGGTACGTCCTAACTTTCTGTAAGCCATTAAGGGTTCCCTCCTTTGTTGAATCTATATATGAAAGAAGATGTTATCAGTCGTCTTTACGTAAGCCAAGTCCAAGGTCTTCAAGTTTAACTTTAACCTCTTCAAGTGATTTACGTCCTAAGTTACGCACTTTCATCATATCTTCTTCTGTCTTGTTAGCAAGCTCTTGAACAGTATTGATTCCAGCACGCTTCAGGCAGTTATAAGAACGAACAGAAAGATCTAATTCTTCGATCGTCATCTCAAGAACTTTCTCTTTTTGGTCTTCTTCTTTTTCTACCATGATTTCAGCATTCTGCGCTTCATCTGTAAGGCCAACGAAAATATTTAAGTGTTCTGTTAGAATCTTAGCACCTAAAGAAATCGCTTCTTTTGGTCCAATACTTCCATCAGTCCATACATCAAGAGAAAGTTTATCGTAGTTCGTCATTTGACCAACACGAGTATTTTCTATTTGATAGTTAACGCGTGAAACTGGAGTGTAAATAGAATCGATTGGGATCACGCCAATAGGAAGATCCTCACGTTTGTTCTGGTCTGCTGGTCTGTATCCACGTCCACGTGATGCGCTTAAACGCACACGGAAGTGTCCACTCTTAGATAATGTTGCGATGTGTAAATCAGGATTTAACACTTCTACATCACTATCATGAGTAATATCAGCAGCCGTTACAACTCCTTCGCCCTGTACATCAATTTCTAGCGTTTTTTCTTCATCAGAGTAGATCTTTAACGCTAACTTTTTGATATTCAAAATGATGGATGTGACATCCTCTACGACGCCTTCAATTGTTGAAAACTCATGCAGTACTCCATCTATTTGAATAGATGTGACAGCAGCACCTGGGAGTGACGATAGTAGGATACGACGTAAGGAGTTACCCAAAGTTGTACCATATCCACGCTCAAGTGGTTCTACGACGAACTTTCCATATGTGGCATCATCGCTGATCTCAACCGTTTCAATTTTTGGCTTTTCAATTTCGATCATTAATATTTACCCTCCTTCAAAACGTCGAAACTCCGGGCTAAATAAGTTAAAGTCCGAAATTCCCCATGTTTACGTTCCCTATTGTGCACCAACAACTGGTTACTTTTCTGAATGAACGTATCTTGTATCATATCCCATTATAGACAACGATACAAAATTTATACAGAAAAATTAAACGCGGCGACGTTTTGGTGGACGGCATCCATTATGAGGAACTGGAGTAACGTCTCTGATTGCAGTAACTTCTAGACCTGCTGCTTGAAGAGCACGGATAGCTGCTTCACGACCAGCACCAGGACCTTTAACTGTTACTTCAAGAGTTTTTAAACCATGTTCTTGAGAAGCTTTCGCTGCAGTTTCAGCTGCCATTTGCGCTGCGAATGGAGTGGATTTACGAGAACCTCTGAATCCTAGTGAACCTGCACTTGACCAAGCAACAGCATTTCCGTGAACATCAGTAATAGTTACGATTGTGTTATTGAATGTAGAACGAATGTGTGCAATACCAGCTTCGATATTCTTTTTCACACGACGTTTACGAGTGTTTGTTTTACGTGCCATACTAAGAAGTAACCTCCTTTACCTATTATTTTTTCTTGTTAGCTACAGTCTTACGAGGACCTTTACGTGTACGAGCATTGTTCTTCGTATGTTGACCACGAACAGGTAGTCCACGACGGTGACGAAGACCGCGGTATGAACCGATTTCCATAAGACGTTTGATGTTTAGTGATACTTCACGACGAAGATCACCTTCTACTTTTAATTTATCAACGATATCACGAATCTTTCCTAGTTCGTCGTCAGTAAGATCGCGAACGCGAGTATCCTCAGATACACCAGCTTCAGATAAGATTTTCGCTGCAGTATTTTTACCAATACCGTAGATGTATGTTAATGAAATGACAACACGTTTGTCACGTGGAATGTCTACACCAGCAATACGTGCCATAGTGATAGCGCACCTCCTTTAAGATTAGCCTTGTTTTTGTTTGTGTTTAGGGTTTTCACAGATAACCATGACTTTACCTTTTCTACGAATAACTTTACATTTTTCGCAGATTGGCTTAACAGATGGTCTAACTTTCATCTTATTCTAACCTCCTTAATAGTACGGAGTGCAATAGATTATTTATAACGATAAGTGATTCTACCACGAGTTAAGTCATACGGTGATAATTCTACTGTTACCTTGTCACCAGGTAGGATACGAATGAAATGCATACGGATCTTTCCTGAAACATGTGCCAGTACTGTATGACCATTTTCTAATTCTACCTTAAACATCGCATTGGGCAAAGTCTCGGCGACCTTACCTTCAACTTCAATTACATCATCCTTAGCCATCGAACATGTCTCCCTTCTTCTCATCATTTAAAACTTCGTTAACAAACTTTGAAACAGCATAACGCAGTTTACCGTTCGTAACTCTTCCTGTTTCTATAATACTGTTTTGAACTTCTGGAGAAACATAGTCACACAAGTGAAGATGAGCGATGTTCTTTCGCTTGGCGCGATCAAACTTTCTTCGATCTCCATCTGCTATGAGTACAAAACGTTCATCCAATTGCTGAACAACGACCGAGTAGCTTCCTGATTCTCTCCCCTTAAGGGTTTGAACAATCTGGCCTATCCTCGGAATCGTCGAATCTGAGTCGATCAATCCAATCACCTTCACTTAGGCTTTCGTCAATATCTCATAGCCGTCTTCAGTAATTGCAATGGTGTGTTCAAAGTGCGCACACATTTTATCATCTACTGTGACGACTGTCCAGTTATCTGATAACGTTCTAACATATCGACTTCCTGCATTAACCATTGGTTCAATAGCCAGTACCATACCAGGCTTTAAACGAGGACCTTTGTTGGGTGGTCCATAATGAGGAATTTGCGGATCCTCATGTAAGTCTTGACCAACTCCGTGCCCCACATACTCTCGAACGATAGAAAAGCCATTAGCCTCAACAAATGTTTGTATACTATGAGAGATATTCGACAGACGCTCGCCTGGTTTAGCTTCCTTAAGTCCCAGAAATAACGACTCTTCCGTAACATCCAGAAGCTTCTGGGTTTCATCATCTATTGTTCCAACTGGATATGTCCAAGCCGAGTCACCGTGATAACCGTTATATTTAGCACCGATATCGATGCTGATTATATCGCCATCTTTCAATACCCGATCGCCTGGAATTCCATGAACCAACTCATTGTTGACGGAAGCACAGATGCTGCCACGAAACCCATTATACCCTTTAAAAGATGGAATTGCATCATGTTTACGAATGAATTTTTCAGCAATTGCATCCAATTCCTTCGTCGATATTCCCGGAGAAATATGCTTTTGCAATTCCGCATGAGTTAATGCCACAATCTTTCCAGCTTGCCGCATAATCTCAATCTCTCTCGGAGTTTTAGAAATGATCATTATGAAAGGCCTCCAAGTAGTTCATCAATGTCATCAAACACTCTATGGATGTCTTGTTGACCGTCAATGTTTTTCAGATAGCCTTTATCTTCGTAGTAAGCCAATAGTGGTTGAGTTTGCTTGATGTTTACGTCTAAACGGTTTTGAACCGTTTCTTCGTTATCATCTGCGCGTTGATATAACTCGCCGCCGCAGCGATCACAAACGCCCTCTTCTGTTGGCGGATTAAAGACAAGATGATAAGTAGCGCCGCACTCTTTACAGATCCTGCGACCTGTCAAGCGCTCCATCAAGATGTCCTTATCTACATTTATATTAATGACATAATTCATTTTTTTACCAAGATCAGCCAGGATGTTTTCAAGTGCTTCTGCCTGAGCAACCGTTCTTGGAAACCCATCCAGTAAGAAGCCTTTTTCACAGTCCTCTTTGCTTAAACGTTCACGAACGATACCGATTGTTACTTCATCAGGAACAAGGTCGCCATTATCCATGAATGATTTAGCCTTCAAGCCTAGTTCAGTACCGCCTTTTATAGCTGCACGGAACATATCGCCAGTAGATATATGGGGGATGCCATATTTATCTACGATCTTTTCAGCTTGAGTGCCTTTTCCTGCGCCTGGTAAGCCCATAAGAACTATATTCACTCTCGAACTCCCCCTAATTGTCTATAAAATGGCTTCAGGAACAAAACGTTCCCGAAAACCCTCTTATTTAATAAATCCTTTGTAGTGACGTTTCACTAACTGCGCTTCCAGTTGCTTCATTGTCTCAAGTGCAACCCCTACTACGATGAGTAAGCTTGTTCCACCGATCTGAGCTGCAGGAGGTAATCCCGCAAAGTTAATGAAGAAAACAGGAAGAATCGAGATGACAGCTAAGAAGATTGCCCCAACAAATGTTAGACGATACAGAACGCGAGTGAGATACTCTTGTGTGGTTTTACCTGGACGAATACCAGGGATATATCCACCTTGCTTCTTCAAGTTTTCAGCCATTTGTTCTGGATTCACTTGAATGAAAGCATAGAAATACGTAAAGGCAACGATCAGAGCTACATAGATGATCATACCAACTGGTTTAGTGTAATCAAAGATGTACTGGATAGTACTTGTCACATCATTTTCTCCGAAGAAGGATGAAATGGTCTGTGGCGTGATTATGAAAGAAATCGCAAAGATAACTGGAATAACACCCGCAGCATTTACCTTTAACGGTAGATGTGTTGATTGTCCACCAACCGGACTACGCCCCACTAAACGTTTTGCATATTGAATCGGAATTTTACGAAGTGCTTGTTGAATAAACACGACACCAACCACGATTGCAATAACTGCTAAAACAAGAAGTGCAAGAACCACAATTCGAAGGAAGAGCTGTTCGCCTGCCCCTTCAATTTGTTGAGCATAGATTTGGTTTACTGTGTTAGGGATAGCAGCAACGATACCTGCAAAGATCAGGATCGAAATACCATTCCCTACACCTTTAGCCGTGATTTGTTCACCTAACCACATAAGAAAAGCCGTACCAGCTGTTAGAACTAACGCTATTAGTAGGTACGTACTAACTCCTGGGCTTTGGATAAGCATTCCACCATATATTCTATTGAAACCATAGGACATACCTAAAGCTTGGATGAATCCGAGAACGATGGTGAAATAACGTGTGAACTGAGCTAATTTTCGGCGTCCGACTTCACCTTGCTTAGACCACTCTGTAAACTTCGGAACAACGTCCATTTGCAGGAGTTGTACGATGATAGAAGCAGTAATGTAAGGCATAATTCCCATCGCAAAGATGGAGAAGTTTTGCAGTGCACCGCCACCAAATGTATTCAGGAATCCGAGAATCCCTGCCTGGTCTTGCATTTTCAATACATCAGCGTCTACGTTTGGAACCGGAATAAAGGTACCAAGACGGAAGACTATTAACATTAGAAGGGTGAAAATAATTTTATTTCTTATATCACCCACGCGCATAAAATTGGAGATAGTTTGAAACATTAGATCACCTCGGATGTACCGCCAGCAGCTTCGATAGCTTCTTTAGCAGTGGTTGAGAATTTTTGTGCTTTTACTGTAAGCTTTTTCTCGATTGAACCTTTACCAAGAATCTTAATTCCCGCTTTTTCGTTACTCACTACGCCAGTTTCTACAAGTAGAGCTGGAGTAACTTCTGTACCATCTTCGAAGCGATTCAATGCGTCAAGGTTGACGATTGCATATTCTTTACGATTGATGTTCGTGAATCCACGTTTTGGTAGACGTTGGAATAATGGTGTTTGACCACCCTCAAAGCCAGGACGAGTTCCGCCACCTGAACGAGCGTTTTGTCCTTTATGACCTTTACCAGAAGTCTTTCCATTACCTGAACCAATACCACGTCCTACACGATTGCGGACCTTACGTGAACCTTCTGTAGGCTTTAACTCATGTAATTTCATGTCGGCACCTCCTTTTTTTCGAAAGAAATCGATTATTTTTCTGTAACCGTTACAAGGTGAGCAACTTTGTTGATCATACCGCGGATAGCAGCATTATCTTGTTGTTCAACTGTTTGATGCATTTTGCGAAGTCCTAAAGCTTCAACAGTTTTACGTTGATCTTGTGGACGACCAATTGTACTGCGAGTGAGGGTAATTTCTAGTTTGTTAGCCATCGTTATCCCTCCCTTATCCTAATATCTCTTCTACTGATTTACCACGTAATTTTGCAACGTCTTCAGCACGCTTTAATTGTTTTAAACCTTCGATAGTAGCGCGAACCATGTTAATTGGAGTGTTAGATCCTAAAGACTTAGATAGGATATCTTGAACACCAGCTAATTCAAGTACGGCACGAACAGGTCCACCGGCGATAATTCCTGTACCCGCAGAAGCAGGTTTGATCAGGATTTGACCAGCACCAAATCGTCCAGTTACTAGGTGAGGTGTTGTACCATCAACCATAGGAACTTCAATTAGATTTTTCTTCGCATCTTCAATCGCTTTACGGATTGCATCAGGTACTTCCTGAGCTTTACCAGTTCCGAAACCAACGTGACCGTTTTTGTCGCCTACTACTACAAGAGCAGCGAAACGGAAACGACGTCCACCTTTAACAACTTTCGCAACACGATTGATTGTAACTACGCGTTCTTCAAATTCTAGTTTACTTGGATCAATACGACGCATCTGGATTGTCCCTCCTTTTTTTATTAAAATTCTAAGCCGTTTTCACGAGCTGCTTCAGCTAAAGCTTTGATACGGCCATGATATAAATATCCACCACGGTCAAATACCACGGATTTCATTCCTTTATCTACTGCACGTTTCGCAACTAGTTCTCCAACTTTTGCTGCTGCATCGATAGTAGCAGCTGAATCTAGATCGAAATCTTTATCTTGAGAAGATGCACTTGCTAGAGTAACACCGTTCACGTCATCGATAAGTTGAGCGTAGATATTTTTGTTAGAACGGAAAACGTTCAAACGAGGACGAGTTTCAGTTCCAGTAATCTTTGAACGGACACGAGCATGTCTCTTCTTACGTGTTTTGTTCTTATCTGGCTTAGTAATCACCTACGGTCACTCCTTTCTTTTGCCTACGCGGCATTATTTACCTGTTTTACCTTCTTTACGACGAACATATTCACCTTCGTAGCGAATACCTTTTCCTTTGTAAGGCTCAGGAGAGCGTACAGCACGAATGTTTGCAGCTAATGCTCCAACACGTTCTTTATCGATACCTTTGATAGATATCTTTGTGTTTGCCGGTACTTCGATCTCGATACCTTGTTCTGGTTCGATCTCAACTGGGTGAGAGTAACCAACGTTAAGTACAAGCTTAGTACCTTGTTTTTGAGCACGGTAACCTACACCGACTAGCTCAAGATTTCTTTGGAACCCTTTAGATACACCTTCAACCATGTTCGCGATTAGGGCACGAGTTGTACCGTGTAACGCGCGGTGTTCTTTTGCATCAGAAGGGCGAGTAACTGTTGCTACGTTTCCTTCTAATTCTACTTTAATATCAGAATTGAATGTACGAGAAAGTTCCCCTTTAGGTCCTTTTACAGTTACAGTGTTATCTTCACCTACTGTTAGAGTAACGTCAGATGGAATTTCAATTGGTAGTTTTCCTACACGTGACATCCTGTTGCACCTCCATTCATATAAAAAATATTACCAAACGTAAGCTAGTACTTCTCCGCCTACTTGTTGAGCACGAGCTTCTTTATCAGTTAAAACACCTGTAGAAGTAGAAACAAGTGCGATACCTAAACCGTTTAATACTCTAGGTACCTCTGTAGATTTCGCATATACACGTAAACCAGGTTTAGAGATACGCTTTAATCCAGTAATTACACGTTCGTTGTTTGCTCCATATTTTAAGAAAATGCGGATAACACCTTGCTTGTTATCTTCTACATATTCTACGTCACGTACGAAACCTTCACGTTTAAGGATTTCTGCAATTTCTTTCTTGATGTTAGAAGCAGGAACTTCTAATCTTTCGTGACGAACCATGTTCGCATTACGGATGCGAGTAAGCAAATCTGCAATTGGATCTGTCATTGTCATAATAATTTACCTCCTTCCCAATATAGGGTATTACCAACTAGCTTTCTTAACGCCAGGAATCTGACCCTTGTATGCAAGTTCACGGAAACAAATACGGCAAAGCTTGAATTTACGGATAACTGAATGAGGACGTCCGCAACGTTCGCAACGTGTGTACGCTTGAACATTATGCTTTGGCGTGCGTTTTTGTTTCGCAATCATAGATTTTTTAGCCACATTTTCGCCTCCCTTATATAGCGATTACTTTTGGAATGGCATTCCGATTTGTGTCAATAATTCACGAGCTTCTTCGTCTGTGTTCGCAGTTGTTACGATTACGATATCCATACCACGTACTTTAGACACTTTATCATAGTCAATCTCAGGGAAAATCAATTGCTCTTTAACTCCTAATGTGTAGTTACCGCGACCGTCGAATGCTTTTTTAGAAACACCACGGAAGTCACGTACACGTGGAAGTGAAACAGAAATTAATTTATCTAAGAATTGGTACATACGCTCTCCGCGAAGAGTAACTTTTGCACCGATAGGCATACCTTCACGAAGACGGAAGCCTGCGATAGATTTTTTAGCTTTTGTTACAACTGGCTTTTGACCAGTGATTTGAGTCAACTCATCAACAGCTACATCAAGAGCTTTTGAGTTTTGAACAGCTTCACCGATACCCATGTTGACAACGATCTTTTCAACTTTAGGTACTTCCATTACTGATTTGTAATTGAATTTGCTCACTAGAGCTGGACTGATTTCTTGTTGAAATTTTTCTTTTAGGCGGTTCATTCAGAATACCTCCCTTCTTAATCGTACTATTTATCTAGAACTTCACCTGATTTTTTTGCTACACGTACTTTTTTGCCGTCTTCTGTCTTATAACCTACACGAGTTGGCTCGTTAGATTTTGGATCTAGAAGCATAACATTTGATACATGGATAGATGCTTCTTGGCTGATGATTCCGCCTTGCGGGTTCATCTGTGAAGGCTTAGCGTGTTTTTTTACAACGTTGATTCCTTCAACTAGCACTCGGTCTTTCTTAGGGAATGAAGCAAGAACAACACCTGTTTTGCCTTTATCTTTCCCAGTAATGACCATTACTTTATCGCCTTTTTTTACATGCATTTCATCGCACCTCCTTGAATGGCCCAATGCTAATATCTATTAAAGAACTTCTGGAGCTAAAGATACAATTTTCATAAAGTTGCTGTCACGTAGTTCGCGAGCAACAGGTCCGAAGATACGAGTTCCACGTGGTCCCTTATCGTCACGGATAATTACACAAGCGTTCTCGTCGAACTTAATGTAAGTACCGTCTTGACGACGTACACCAGATTTAGTACGTACAACAACCGCTTTTACTACGTCACCTTTTTTAACAACGCCACCTGGTGTTGCTTGTTTTACTGTACACACGATAACATCACCGATGTTAGCTGTTTTACGTCCAGAACCACCAAGCACTTTGATAGTTAATACTTCACGAGCACCAGAGTTGTCAGCAACTTTTAAACGTGATTCTTGTTGAATCATGTAGGTAACCTCCCTTCGGAATATAGAATATCCGAACAAATATATTAGATAATAACTGCTTTTTCAACAACTTCTACTAAACGGAAACGTTTTGTAGCAGATAGTGGACGAGTCTCCATGATACGTACGATATCGCCTACTTTTGCTTCGTTGTTCTCATCATGAGTTTTAAACTTCTTAGAGTACTTAACGCGCTTGCCGTATAGAGAATGCTTTTTATAAGTTTCTACCATAACCGTTACTGTTTTATCCATTTTGTCGGAAACAACACGGCCAGTGTATACCTTACGTTGGTTGCGGTCACTCATTTAAGCAAACCTCCTCTCATTTATCGATTGTTAACCCCGATCTCTCTTTCACGGATTACAGTTTTCATACGAGCGATCCCTTTGCGGACTTCACGGATGCGAGCTGTATTTTCTAATTGCCCAGTCGCAAGTTGGAAGCGAAGGTTAAATAACTCTTCTTTTAGAGTTTTTACTTTTTGTTCAATTTCAGCAGTGGTTAGGTCACGAATTTCATTAGTTTTCATTTGATTCACCACCAATTTCCTCACGTTTTACAAACTTCGTTTTGATTGGAAGTTTGTGTGATGCTAGACGAAGTGCTTCACGAGCTACCTCTTCAGACACACCAGCGATTTCAAACATGATTTTTCCAGGCTTAACTACTGCTACCCAACCTTCTGGAGCACCTTTACCTGAACCCATACGTACTTCTAAAGGTTTTGCAGTGTAAGGTTTATGAGGGAAGATTTTAATCCATACTTTACCGCCACGTTTCATGTAACGAGTCATAGCGATACGAGCTGCCTCGATTTGACGGTTTGTGATCCAAGAAGCTTCAACTGCTTGTAAACCGTATTCACCGAACGCTACCTCTTGACCGCCTTTAGCACGTCCACGCATTTTTCCGCGGTGTTCGCGACGATGTTTAACGCGTTTAGGTAATAACATAATTATTTGCCTCCTTCCTCAGATTTCTTTCTTGTAGGAAGAACTTCTCCACGGTAGATCCATACTTTAACGCCAAGCTTACCATAAGTTGTGTCAGCTTCTGCATGAGCATAGTCAATGTCAGCGCGTAGTGTATGAAGTGGAACAGTACCTTCACTGTAATGTTCTGCACGAGCGATATCTGCTCCGCCTAAACGACCAGATACTTGTGTTTTGATTCCTTTTGCTCCAGCACGCATAGCGCGTTGAATTGATTGCTTCTGAGCACGACGGAAAGAAACACGGTTTTCTAATTGACGAGCGATGTTTTCTGCTACTAATTTAGCATCAACGTCAGCTCTTTTGATTTCAACGATGTTGATGTGTACACGTTTTGAAGTAAGTTCGTTAAGAGCTTTACGAAGTGCTTCAACTTCTGTACCACCTTTACCGATAACCATACCAGGCTTAGCTGTATGAACAGTAATGTTAATACGATTTGCAGCGCGTTCGATTTCTACTTTAGAAACAGAAGCGTCTACTAAACGTTTTGCAATATATTCACGTACTTTAATGTCTTCGTGTAATAGATTAGCGTAATCTTTATCTGCGTACCATTTAGATTCCCAATCACGGATTATACCGACACGAAGTCCGACCGGATGTACTTTTTGACCCACAGCTTATCCCTCCTTCTTTTCTGATACGACAAGTGTAATGTGACTTGTACGTTTGTTAATTTGACTTGCACGTCCCATCGCACGAGGACGGAAACGTTTAAGTGTTGGTCCTTCATTTACATAAGCCTCAGTTACCACTAGGCTATTAATATCCATATCAAAGTTGTGCTCTGCGTTCGCAATAGCAGACTTAAGTACTTTTTCGATTACTGGTGAAGCAGCTTTAGGTGTATGCTTTAAGATAGCAACCGCTTCTCCAACTTGCTTACCTCGGATTAGATCAACGACTAAACGTACTTTACGAGGAGCAATACGTACTGTTCTTGCAACAGCTTTTGCTTGCATTAGGATACCCTCCTCTCAATTAGCGTCTTGTTTTCTTATCATCACTTGCGTGACCTTTGTAAGTACGAGATGGTGCGAATTCACCAAGCTTGTGCCCTACCATGTCTTCAGTGACGTATACAGGTACATGTTTACGACCATCGTAAACTGCGATAGTGTGACCGATGAATGCTGGGAAGATCGTTGAGCGACGAGACCAAGTTTTAACAACTTGTTTGCCTTCAGTTTCGTTCAATTTCTCAACCTTATTCATTAAATGATCATCAACAAAAGGTCCTTTTTTTAAGCTACGACCCATGTTTGAACCTCCCTTCGTGATTGATCTACGGCTCTTTTCAGGAACCGTAGTACAATCCCGTTATTTTTTGCGACGACGCACAATAAATTTATCAGATTTGTTGTTTTTCTTACGTGTCTTGTATCCAAGAGTAGGTTTACCCCATGGAGACATTGGTGATTTACGTCCGATTGGAGCACGTCCTTCACCACCACCGTGTGGGTGATCGTTAGGGTTCATTACAGAACCACGAACTGTTGGGCGTTTACCTAACCAACGAGAACGTCCGGCTTTACCAATGTTGATAAGTTCGTGTTGTTCATTTCCAACTTGACCTACAGTAGCACGACAAGCAGAAAGAATCATACGAGTTTCACCAGAGTTAAGACGTACAAGTACATATTTACCTTCTTTACCAAGTACTTGAGCAGAAGTTCCAGCAGAACGTACTAACTGGCCACCCTTACCTGGTTTAAGTTCGATATTGTGTACGATTGTACCAACTGGGATGTTGATAAGTGGTAATGCGTTACCCACTTTAATATCTGCTTCAGGTCCAGACATTACTTCCATACCTACTTCAATTGTTTTCGGTGCAAGAATGTAACGTTTTTCCCCATCAGCGTAGTTAATTAGTGCAATGTTTGCTGAGCGGTTTGGATCGTATTCGATCGTAGCAACGCGTCCAGGTATACCATCTTTTTCACGTTTGAAATCGATGATACGGTATTGGCGCTTATGACCGCCACCTTGATGACGAACTGTTAACTTACCTTGGTTGTTACGGCCACCCTTTTTGTGTAGGGGTGCTAAAAGTGACTTTTCCGGAGAATCTGTAGTGATTTCAGCGAAATCAGAACTAGTCATGCCGCGACGACCATTAGAGGTAGGTTTATACTTTTTAATCGCCATGTTTTTCCCTCCTCTTCTTAATTAAAGAATTTTATACTTCAAAGAATTCGATTTCTTTACTGTCAGCAGTAAGCTTAACGATTGCTTTACGACGCTTGTTAGTGTAACCAGCGTGTTTACCCATACGTTTGAACTTACCTTTGTAGTTCATGATGTTAACTTTATCTACTTTCACGTCAAAGATTACTTCAACAGCGTCTTTTACTTGAGTTTTGTTAGCTCTAGTATCAACTTCGAAAGTATACTTTTTCTCAGACATAAGATCAGTTGAAGCCTCTGTAATTACGGGGCGCTTAATGATTTCACGTACATCCATTATGCAAGCACCTCCTCTACTTTTTCAACAGCTGATTTAGTGATCACTAGTTTGTCGTGTCCTAATACATCCAGAACGCTAATTCCATCAGCAGGAACAACAGTTACACCAGGGATGTTACGAGCTGAAAGTGCTACGTTTTCGTCGATTCCATCAGTGATTACTAATGTTTTAGAATCAACAGAAAGACCTTTAAGAACGTTAGCAAATTCTTTTGTTTTAGGAGCATCGAATGACAATGCTTCTAATACTAAAATGTTTTCTTCTACCACTTTAGAAGAAAGAGCAGATTTGATCGCTAAGCGACGAACTTTCTTAGGAAGTTTGTAGCTGTAGCTGCGTGGAACTGGTCCAAATACAGTACCACCACCGCGCCATTGTGGAGAACGGATTGACCCTTGACGAGCACGGCCAGTTCCTTTTTGACGCCAAGGCTTACGCCCACCGCCACGTACTTCAGAACGATTTTTTACTTTGTGATTACCTTGACGTAAAGAAGCTCTTTGCATCAATACTGCTTCAAACATTACATGTTTGTTTGGTTCGATACCAAAAACAGTGTCATTAAGTTCGATATCACCAACTTTAGAACCGCTTTGGTTAAATAATGCTACTTTCGGCATTCTTGTTTCCTCCTTTCTTGAAAAGTTCTATTAGTTTGCTTTAATAGCTGACTTTACTTTGATCAGTTGTTTCTTAGGTCCAGGTACATTACCTTTAACTAAGATAAGGTTACGATCAGCATCAACTTTTACAATTTCAAGGTTTTGAATTGTAATTTGCTCTCCGCCCATACGTCCAGGTAGTAATTTACCTTTGAATACACGGTTTGGATCAACAGGACCCATTGAACCAGGACGACGGTGATAACGAGAACCATGGGACATAGGTCCGCGAGATTGGTTATGACGCTTGATAGCACCTTGGAATCCTTTACCTTTTGAAACTCCTGTTACATCTACGATTTCGCCTGCTGCGAAAATATTAACTTTGACTTCTTGACCAACTTCGTACTCTTCTACGTTTACACCGCGGATTTCACGGATGAAGCGCTTAGGAGCAGTTTCAGCTTTAGCAACGTGGCCTCTCTCTGGTTTGTTAGAAAGCTTTTCACGTTTGTCTTCAAAACCTACTTGGATAGCTTCGTAGCCATCAACATCGATAGATTTCTTTTGAAGTACCACGTTTTGAGCCGCTTCGATAACAGTTACAGGGATAAGATCACCGTTTTCAGCGAAAACTTGAGTCATACCAATCTTTCTTCCTAAGATTCCTTTGGTCATAAGTCACACCTCCTAATAATTATGGTTTTTATAAATTAAAGTTTGATTTCGATATCTACACCTGATGGTAAGTCTAAACGCATAAGCGCATCAACTGTTTGAGGTGTTGGGTTTACAATGTCGATTAAGCGTTTATGAGTACGCATTTCGAATTGCTCACGAGAATCTTTGTATTTGTGCACAGCACGTAAGATTGTGTAAACAGACTTTTCAGTCGGTAGTGGGATCGGTCCAGAAACCGCCGCACCAGAACGTTTTGCTGTTTCAACAATTTTCTCAGCTGATTGATCAAGAATTCTGTGATCATAAGCCTTTAAACGGATACGAATCTTTTGTTTTGCCATTATTTTCCCTCCTTTATCGCCTATTTTTGAATAGACATTCTCCACAGAAATTTCCCACACACTCGCCATGGCAAAGCGGCCGTGTGTGTCAGCAACCTTCTGTTTCATCGCAGTCAAAGACCAACATTGTCTATTATAACTAAAACACCTAGAAGATGCAACTGTTTCTTGCAAATTCTTTATGTTTTGCACACTTTCTCTATTATACAAACGAAGCCTAATATTTTCAAGACTATAAGTTATTTTCACAATATTTAATATAACGATTTTAATGGACCAAAGTACATAAATTTAAAGGGAACTAGTATTCATTCTTTATTAGAACTTACTTCTACTAATTCCTAAAGAGTGAGTGCTTGTTGATTTCCGCTTTAGGATGTTCGCTTTCCGCGGGGTGGGCGGTGAGCCTCATCTGCTTCGCCTTCGGGGTCTCACCTTCCCCACTATTCCCGCAGGAGTCGAACATCCTTTCGCTCCAATCAACTTAGTGTTTCAATTACTTATTCATAAAGGAAATATATTTAAACAAGAAGGTTGATCAACATATTTAAACGAATACTATACTATTATATAGAAGAAACTAGACAACACCCATATTTAAATCTGTAGTAAGTCCAAATTGTATAGCTTTTTAAACACAAAAAAAACAGATGGACATTATGTCCATCTGTTTTTGATATCAATGATTACTCAGTGATTGTAGCTACTACTCCAGCACCTACAGTACGTCCACCCTCACGGATAGAGAACTTAGTACCTTCTTCGATAGCGATTGGAGCGATAAGCTCAACAGTCATTTCGATGTTATCGCCAGGCATAACCATTTCTACACCTTCAGGAAGGTTACAGATACCAGTTACGTCAGTTGTACGGAAGTAGAACTGTGGGCGGTAGTTAGTGAAGAATGGAGTGTGACGTCCACCCTCTTCTTTAGAAAGAACATAAACTTCTGCTTTGAACTTTGTGTGTGGAGTGATTGTACCTGGCTTAGCAAGTACTTGTCCACGTTGGATATCTTCACGAGCTACACCACGAAGTAGTGCACCGATGTTGTCTCCAGCTTCAGCATAGTCAAGAAGCTTACGGAACATTTCTACACCTGTTACAGTAGTAGATTTTGGCTCTTCAGAAAGACCGATGATGTCGATAGTGTCTCCAACTTTAACTTGTCCACGCTCAACACGACCAGTAGCAACTGTACCACGACCTGTGATTGAGAATACATCCTCAACAGGCATCATGAATGGCTTTTCAGTGTCACGCTCTGGAGTTGGGATGTAGCTATCTACAGCTTCCATAAGTTCGTAGATTTTTTCTTCCCACTCAGCTTCTCCTTCAAGAGCTTTAAGAGCAGAACCTTTGATTACTGGTACGTCATCGCCAGGGAAATCGTACTCAGAAAGAAGGTCACGTACTTCCATTTCTACTAATTCAAGTAACTCTTCGTCGTCTACCATGTCACATTTGTTCATGAATACAACTAGGTATGGAACACCTACTTGACGAGAAAGAAGGATGTGCTCACGAGTTTGTGGCATTGGGCCATCAGCAGCAGAAACTACTAGGATCCCACCATCCATTTGTGCAGCACCAGTGATCATGTTTTTAACATAGTCAGCATGTCCTGGGCAGTCAACGTGTGCATAGTGACGAGTATCAGTTTCATACTCAACGTGCGCAGTAGAGATTGTGATTCCACGTTCTCTTTCTTCTGGAGCACCGTCAATTTGGTCATATGCCATTGCAGTTCCACGACCATACTTCTTGTGAAGTGTAGTTGTGATTGCAGCTGTTAGAGTTGTTTTACCGTGGTCAACGTGACCGATTGTACCGATATTCGCATGTTGCTTGGAACGATCAAATTTTTCCTTACCCATTTGAAAATCCTCCTTTAATTTTAAAGAAAATAAGTATATTTTGGATGCCTCAGAGATAGCTAAAAAACCACCTCTGACACAACAATTGCTTACATTAGTATTTATACTTTATAAAAGCGAATAAATCAATTATTCACCTTTATTTTTTTTGATGATTTCTTCAGAAATCGATTTAGGTACTTCTTCATAGTGATCGAAGTGCATGGAGTATGTTCCACGTCCTTGTGTGTTAGAACGAAGGGAAGTTGCATATCCAAACATTTCTGATAGAGGTACGAACGCTTTAACGACTTGAGCGTTACCGCGTGCTTCCATACCTTCTACACGTCCACGACGAGAAGTTACATCACCCATGATATCTCCAAGGTATTCCTCAGGGATAACAACCTCAACTTTCATCATTGGCTCTAGGATTACCGGCTTACATTTAGAAGCGGCATTCTTAAGTGCCATAGAAGCAGCGATCTTAAACGCCATTTCAGAGGAGTCAACATCATGGTATGAACCATCGAATAGTCTTGCTTTAACATCAACAAGTGGGAAACCAGCTAAGACACCATTTTCTAAAGCGTCAGATAGACCGGCTTGTACTGCAGGGATGTACTCACGAGGAACTACACCACCGACGATACCGTTCTCGAATTCGAATCCTTTACCTTCTTCGTTAGGTGAGAATTCAATCCAAACGTGTCCGAATTGTCCACGTCCACCAGATTGACGGGCGAACTTACCTTCAACTTTAGCCGTATCACGGAAAGTCTCACGGTAAGATACTTGAGGAGCACCTACGTTTGCTTCAACTTTGAATTCACGTTTCATACGGTCAACGATGATATCTAAGTGAAGCTCACCCATACCCGCAATGATAACTTGACCTGTTTCCTGGTCAGTATGCGCACGGAATGTTGGATCTTCCTCTTGAAGTTTTTGTAGAGCTGTAGTCATTTTATCTTGGTCAGCTTTTGATTTAGGCTCAACAGATAGTGAGATAACCGGCTCTGGGAATACCATAGATTCAAGAATAACAAGGCTCTTTTCATCACATAGTGTATCTCCAGTAGAAGTATCTTTCAGACCAACAGCTGCTGCAATGTCCCCAGCGTAAACTGTAGAGATTTCTTCACGAGAGTTAGCGTGCATTTGCAGGATACGTCCTACACGCTCACGTTTACCTTTAGAAGAGTTTCTTACATATGAACCAGAATCTAATGTTCCTGAGTACACACGGAAGAATGTTAATTTACCAACATAAGGGTCAGTTGCAACTTTGAACGCTAAAGCAGAGAATGGCGCATCGTCTGTTGATGGACGAGTTACTTCTTCTTCTGTATCAGGAACAAAACCTTTGATATCTTCTACGTCTGTTGGCGCTGGAAGATAGTCAATTACTGAGTCAATTAATAATTGAACCCCTTTGTTTTTAAATGCAGATCCACAAACTACCGGGTAGAACTCGACAGTCAGTGTAGCCGCACGGATAGCAGCTTTGATTTCTTCGTTAGAAAGCTCTTCGCCTTCTAAGTACTTCATCATAAGCTCTTCATCAAGTTCAGAAACTGCTTCAATTAACTTTCCGCGGTATTCATCAGCTTGATCTTTGTACTCTTCTGGAATGTCACGAGCTTCTGCACGAGTTCCAAGGTCATCTTCATAGAAGTAAGCTTTCATTTCTACTAAGTCGATGATACCTTCGAAATCATCCTCAGCACCGATTGGAAGCTGAATTGGATGCGCATTCGCTTGTAAACGCTCATGAAGAGTACCCACAGAATAAAGGAAGTCAGCACCGATTTTGTCCATTTTATTAACGAACACAACACGAGGAACCCCGTAAGTTGTTGCTTGGCGCCAAACAGTTTCGGTTTGAGGCTCAACACCAGATTGAGCATCAAGTACTGCTACTGCACCATCAAGTACACGCAATGAACGTTCAACTTCAACAGTGAAGTCTACGTGTCCCGGTGTATCGATGATGTTAATACGATGGCCTTTCCATTGAGCTGTTGTCGCAGCAGAAGTGATAGTGATACCACGTTCTTGCTCTTGCTCCATCCAGTCCATTTGAGAAGCACCTTCGTGAGTTTCTCCAATTTTATGGATACGACCTGTATAAAATAGGATACGCTCAGTTGCAGTTGTTTTACCAGCATCGATGTGTGCCATGATACCGATATTACGAGTGTTTTCTAAGGAGAACTCTCTAGGCATGCGGTCTTTCTCCTTCCTTATATGAGAATGATTTGTTTGTTAAAGATCAGATTACCAACGATAGTGAGCAAACGCTTTGTTCGCTTCAGCCATCTTGTGTGTATCTTCACGCTTCTTAACAGAAGCTCCAGTGTTATTAGCTGCATCAAGGATTTCGTTAGCTAAACGCTCTTCCATTGTCTTCTCACCGCGAAGACGAGAGTAGTTTACTAACCAACGAAGACCTAGTGTAGTACGACGCTCTGGACGCACCTCTACAGGTACTTGATAGTTTGAACCACCAACACGACGAGCTTTAACTTCTAATACCGGCATGATATTTTTTAGAGCTGCATCGAATACTTCCATTGCATCTTTACCTGAACGCTCGCTAATGATATCAAACGCAGCGTATAATTTCTTTTGAGCTTTACCTCTTTTACCGTCAATCATGATTTTGTTGATTAAACGAGTAACTAATTTTGAATTGTACATTGGATCAGGTAAAACGTCTCTTTTTGCTACAGGACCTTTACGTGGCATGTGATTTCCTCCTTTCAACGAGAAATGAATTTATGATTTTTTTATTATTTTTTAGCTGCTTTAGGGCGCTTAGTTCCGTATTTAGAACGTCCTTGCATACGGCCTTCAACTCCAGCTGTATCAAGCGCACCACGTACGATGTGATAACGTACTCCCGGTAAATCCTTTACACGTCCTCCGCGGATAAGAACAACACTGTGCTCTTGAAGGTTATGTCCGATACCAGGAATGTAAGCAGTAACCTCGATTCCATTTGTTAAACGAACACGAGCATATTTACGTAGCGCCGAGTTCGGTTTCTTTGGAGTCATTGTACCAACACGAGTACATACACCACGTTTTTGTGGAGAAGACAAGTTCGTGTGCACTTTCTTAAAGCTGTTATAACCTTTGTTAAGTGCAGGTGACTTTGATTTAGTTGATTTAGACTGACGAGGCTTGCGAACTAATTGGTTAATAGTTGGCATTTTGTTTTCCTCCCTTCTTATTTGGTAAGCCCACACATCCAGGTGGTTCTTTTTTGGGTAAAAGTAAAGTTTTTGCAGATAACTTCTACAAAAACTATTTTACTGTATAATCGCAACAGCTGCTGCTCCAACATCTATTCCGCACGATTTACCAAGTTTCTTCATAGAATCCACATTGTTAACCGGTACTTTAAGATCGATAGCGGCCTGAACTACTTTCGCTGTAACTTTGGGATCAGCATCTTCCGCAATAACAACTTCTAGTACATGACCTGTTTTTAGAGCTTTCACTGCTTGCTTTGTTCCTACAATAATTTCTTTAGCCTGCGCTACTTTTTCATAAGACATTTCGTATCCTCCAAAGTAACAGGTTATTAATAGGAGCAACCTTGAATATATTATCATCTTAAAATCTCTATGTCAACATAGATTTAAAAGATTTATAAAAGCTAACTCTTAGAGCTTATGTTTGAGCAATCAAACACGCCTAAGAGTTAGCCTAAATAGATTACTCTACTGTTACTGTTTCTTCACTAGTATCTTCTGCTAAAACCGGCTCTGCCTTGCGGTAACGTTGCATACCTGTACCGGCAGGAACCAATTTACCGATGATAACATTTTCTTTCAATCCAAGTAACTCATCACGTTTTCCTTTAATGGCAGCGTCCGTTAACACACGAGTTGTTTCCTGGAACGATGCTGCTGATAAGAAGGAATCTGTTTCAAGTGAAGCTTTGGTGATTCCGAGCAGTACAGGACGACCTGTTGCTGGAAGCTTTCCGCCAAATAGAGCTTTTTCGTTCGCATCTCTGAATTGATGGATGTCCATAAGAGTACCTGGCAGTACCTCAGATTCACCTGCATCAATAACACGAACCTTGCGTAACATTTGACGAACCATAACCTCAACGTGTTTGTCGCCGATTTCAACCCCTTGCATACGGTATACTTTTTGTACCTCACGCAGCAAGTATTCTTGTACAGCTGACACATCACGCACTTTAAGAAGTTCTTTAGGATCGATTGAACCTTCAGTGATTTCCTGACCGCGTACTACTTTATCATTCACAGCGAATTTCAAGCGGGCTGTGTAAGGAGCTGTGTAACTTCTCGTTTCCACATCACCTTGAACAGTAATTTCGTACTGACGATCTTTTCCTTCACTGATGGAAGTAATTACACCATCGATTTCAGAAATAACAGCTTGACCTTTAGGATTACGCGCTTCGAAGATTTCTTGGATACGCGGTAAACCTTGAGTGATATCGTCTCCTGCAACCCCACCAGTATGGAACGTACGCATCGTTAACTGGGTACCCGGTTCCCCGATGGATTGAGCAGCGATGATCCCAACAGCTTCCCCTACTTCGACTTTTTGACCTGTTGCCAGGTTCGTTCCGTAACATTTCTCACAAACACCATGTCTCGTGTGACATGTGAAAGCAGAACGGATCGAAACATGTTCGACACCAGCATCAATGATCGTCTTAGCCAGGTCTTCTGTGATCAACTGATTTTCAGTGATGATGATTTCATCTGTCTCAGGGTGACGTAATGTTTTACGTGAATAACGACCAAGTAAACGTTCTTCAAGAGGCTCGATGATTTCTGTACCCTCTTTAATGGATCCTACAAGTAGGCCTCTGTCCGTTCCACAGTCTTCTTCACGAACGATTACATCCTGTGCCACATCAACAAGACGACGTGTCAGGTAACCTGAGTCAGCAGTTTTCAGTGCTGTATCGGCAAGACCTTTACGGGCACCATGTGTAGAGATAAAGTACTCAAGAACCGTTAAACCTTCACGGAAACTTGATTTGATCGGTAACTCAATGATACGACCAGCCGGGTTGGCCATCAGTCCACGCATACCAGCAAGCTGAGTGAAGTTAGATGCGTTACCACGGGCACCTGAATCACTCATCATGAAGATTGGGTTGCGTTTATCCAGTGTCGCCATTAGTTTACCTTGAATGGTATCTTTCGCAGCACTCCAGATTGAGATGACACGATCGTATCTTTCATCTTCTGTAATAAGACCACGTTTAAATTGTTTTAATACGTTGTCTACTTTACTTTGCGCTTCGATTAAGATTTCTTCTTTTTCTGCTAGTACGACGATATCTGCGATACCAACCGTAATACCGGCTTTAGTAGAGTATTTGAATCCTAAGTCTTTCATTTTATCAAGCATACGAGACGTTTCAGTGATAGCAAACTTCTTGAATACTTCCGCAATGATATTCCCTAAGAAACCTTTTTTGAATGGGTTGATTAACTCACGATTTTGGAATACTTCTTTAACGTCCGTTGACGGATCAACAAAGTAGTTCTCAGGAGTAGCCACTTCCAAATTCGTTCTTGTTGGTTCGTTAATGAACGGGAATGTATCAGGTAAGATCTCGTTAAAGATTACTTTACCTACCGTTGTTAACAATAATTGTTTGTTTTGCTTCTCGGTGAACGTTTTGTTGTTGATGGTGCTTGCATGGATCGCAATACGGGTATGCAAATGTACATAACCATTTTGGTAAGCAAGGATGACTTCATTTGCATCATTGAAGATCATACCTTCACCAACAGCATTTTCACGTTCAAGCGTCAGGTAATAGTTACCTAATACCATATCCTGGGACGGAGTAACAACTGGCTTACCGTCTTTCGGATTAAGAATGTTTTGTGCAGCAAGCATCAGCATGCGTGCTTCAGCTTGGGCTTCAGAAGATAGAGGTACGTGAACCGCCATTTGGTCACCATCAAAATCCGCGTTGTATGCAGTACATACAAGTGGGTGAAGACGGATCGCTCTACCTTCGACTAGAGTTGGTTCAAATGCTTGAATACCAAGTCTGTGAAGAGTAGGTGCACGGTTTAAAAGAACTGGATGTTCTTTAATAACCCCTTCTAATACATCCCATACTTCAGGTTGTACACGTTCGATCTTGCGTTTTGCACTCTTAATGTTGTGAGCCAATCCCTTTTCAACAAGTTCCTTCATAACAAATGGTTTGAATAACTCAAGAGCCATTTCTTTAGGAAGACCACATTGATACATCTTAAGGTTAGGTCCAACGACGATTACAGAACGACCTGAATAGTCAACACGTTTACCAAGAAGGTTCTGACGGAAACGACCTTGCTTCCCTTTAAGCATATGTGAAAGGGATTTTAATGGACGGTTACCCGGCCCAGTAACTGGACGTCCGCGACGGCCATTATCAATTAAAGCGTCGACCGCTTCTTGAAGCATACGCTTCTCGTTTTGAACGATGATACTTGGAGCACCAAGGTCCAATAAACGTTTCAGACGGTTATTACGGTTAATAACACGGCGATATAAATCATTTAAGTCAGAAGTCGCAAAGCGCCCACCGTCAAGCTGAACCATCGGGCGAAGCTCTGGAGGAATGACAGGTAGTACATCAAGAATCATCCAATCCGGATCATTTCCTGAGTTTCTGAAAGATTCCACTACTTCTAAACGTTTGATTGCACGGGTACGGCGTTGACCCTGAGCTGTTTTCAGTTCTTCTTTAAGGAAATCAGCTTCTTTATCCAGGTCAATGTCTTGAAGAAGCTTTTTAATCGCTTCAGCTCCCATTGCAGCTTGGAACTTCACACCGTATTTCTCACGATACGCACGGTACTCTTTCTCAGAAAGAAGTTGCTTTCTTTCCAGAGCCGTGTCACCCGGTTCTGTTACAACATAGGAAGCGAAGTAAATAACTTCTTCCAAAGCGCGGGGAGACATGTCTAAAACAAGTCCCATACGGCTTGGAATTCCTTTGAAGTACCAGATGTGGGATACAGGGGCAGCCAGTTCAATGTGACCCATACGTTCACGACGAACTTTAGCCTTCGTTACTTCAACACCACAGCGGTCACAAACGACGCCTTTATAACGTACACGCTTGTATTTTCCACAATGACATTCCCAGTCCTTCGTAGGACCGAAGATACGTTCACAGAACAAACCATCTTTTTCTGGTTTTAATGTACGATAGTTAATCGTTTCAGGTTTTTTAACCTCCCCGAAAGACCACGAACGGATCTTATCGGGGGAAGCTAAACCAATTTTCATATACTCGAAATTATTTACATCTAGCAAGGGGCCTACCTCCCTTTTAATCTACAGGCTCTAACCCTAATTGCTCTAAATTTATTCTTTTGACCCTACTGTCTCGGATTCTTGTGCATTAGATTCAGAGATATTTAGCGTGTCTGCTTGTTGTACTTCTTCTTCGTCCTCTAAGTCACGCATCTCAATTTCTTCTTCGTTACTAGAGAGGATCTTAACATCCATACCTAAACTTTGAAGCTCTTTGATCAGAACCTTGAAGGATTCCGGAACTCCCGGTTCAGGAACGTTTTCACCTTTGACAATGGCTTCGTATGTTTTCACACGACCCACAACATCATCAGACTTAACCGTTAGAATTTCTTGTAGAGTGTAAGCAGCACCATAAGCTTCAAGTGCCCATACCTCCATCTCACCGAAACGCTGTCCACCGAATTGAGCTTTACCACCCAATGGCTGCTGCGTAACAAGTGAATAAGGACCTGTTGAACGTGCGTGAAGTTTGTCATCGACCATGTGAGCAAGCTTGATCATATACATGATCCCCACTGATACACGGTTATCAAACGGTTCACCTGTTCTACCATCATAAAGAACGGTTTTCGCATCACGTGCCATACCGGCTTCTTCGATGGTTGCCCATACATCTTCTTCACGCGCTCCATCAAATACCGGTGAAGCGACATGTACACCAAGATATCTTGCTGCCATACCTAAGTGAAGTTCAAGCACCTGTCCGATATTCATACGTGATGGTACCCCTAATGGGTTCAACATGATATCGATCGGTGTACCGTCCGGTAAGAACGGCATGTCTTCTTCAGGAAGGATCCTTGAGATAACACCTTTGTTACCGTGACGTCCAGCCATTTTGTCACCTTCAGAAATCTTACGCTTCTGAACGATGTATACACGTACAAGCTGGTTTACACCTGGTGGTAATTCATCGCCGTCTTCACGATTGAAGACTTTGACATCGAGGATGATTCCTCCTCCACCATGTGGTACACGAAGAGATGTATCCCGGACTTCACGAGCTTTCTCACCGAAGATTGCATGTAATAAGCGTTCTTCAGCAGTCAACTCAGTTACACCCTTAGGCGTTACTTTACCAACAAGTAAGTCGCCATCTTTTACTTCAGCACCGATGCGGATGATTCCACGCTCATCAAGATTGCGAAGTGCATCTTCACCAACGTTTGGAATATCACGAGTGATTTCTTCAGGTCCTAATTTCGTATCACGAGATTCAGACTCATATTCTTCAATATGAATTGAAGTATATACATCGTCTTTTACAAGACGCTCACTCATGATGATCGCATCTTCGTAGTTGTAACCGTCCCAAGTCATGAATCCAACCATTACGTTACGTCCTAAGGCTAGTTCACCTTTTTCCATCGAAGGACCATCAGCAAGGATTTCTCCTTTAACCACACGGTCGCCTTCACTTACGATCGGACGCTGGTTGTAACATGTACCCTGGTTGGAACGGATGAATTTTTGCATACGATATTTATCGAGGTCACCTTTTACTTCTTGACCGTCGATTTCTTTCACACGACGTACCCAAACTTGTTTTGCTTCAACCTTTTCTACAATACCTTCATATTTACAAATCACAGCTGCACCAGAGTCCTTCGCAGATACGTGTTCCATACCTGTTCCGACGATCGGTGATTCCGGATTCATTAAAGGTACTGCTTGACGTTGCATGTTCGCTCCCATAAGAGCACGGTTAGAGTCATCGTTCTCCAAGAAAGGAATACATGCTGTCGCAGCTGATACTACTTGTTTAGGAGATACATCCATGTAGTCCAGACGTTCACGCTTGATAACCGTGTTCTCACCACGGAAACGAGCGATGACTTCTTCATCAAGGAAGGATCCGTCCTCACCAAGACGTGCGTTTGCTTGTGCCACTACATAGTTATCTTCTTCGTCTGCTGTCAAGTAATCGATACGATCGGTTACTTTCCCTGTATCAGGGTCAACACGACGATACGGCGTTTCAATAAATCCGAATTTATTCACTTTCGCAAATGAAGAAAGTGAGTTGATCAGTCCGATGTTTGGTCCCTCAGGAGTTTCAATCGGACACATACGACCATAGTGGGAGTAATGTACGTCACGCACTTCAAATCCTGCACGTTCACGCGTTAATCCACCAGGTCCTAAAGCAGAAAGACGACGTTTGTGCGTTAATTCTGCAAGAGGATTCGTTTGATCCATAAACTGAGACAATTGAGAGCTTCCAAAGAACTCTTTCATTGAAGCGATTACCGGACGAATGTTGATCAGTTGTTGAGGCGTGATCGTGTTCGTGTCCTGAATGGACATTCTTTCACGAACTACACGCTCCATACGTGATAAACCGATGCGGAATTGGTTTTGAAGCAATTCACCAACCGAACGTAAACGACGGTTACCTAAATGGTCAATATCATCCGTTAGTCCTACTCCGTGTAAAAGATTAAAGAAGTAAGAAATAGAAGAGATGATATCTGCAGGTGTAATGTACTTAACCTCTTCTTCAACATACGCATTGCTGATGACATTAATCTCAAATTCTCCCTCTTGGTTCGGAGAATAGATTTTGATAGATTGAAGAACGACGTCTTCTTCTAACACGCCACCAGACTGTTGGTAGTTTTTAAACCCGATGCCATTTTCTAAATAAGGAATAACCTTATCAAGAGCGCGACGATCAAGAACCGTGCCTTTTTCCGCCAGAATCTCACCCGTTTCCGGATCTGCTAGAGTTTCTGCTAGAGTTTGACCGAATAAACGGTTCTTAATGTGAAGCTTTTTGTTCATTTTGTAACGTCCAACGTTTGCTAAGTCATAACGCTTAGGATCAAAGAAACGAGAAACGAGTAAACTTTTAGCATTTTCTACTGTAGGAGGCTCTCCTGGACGCAGACGCTCGTAAATCTCGAGCAATGCCTTGTCGATACCTTCCGTGTTGTCTTTCTCGAGCGTGTTACGAATGTACTCATTATCACCGATCAAATCGATGATTTCTTGATCAGAGCCAAACCCAAGGGCACGTAAAAGAACCGTTACCGGTAGTTTGCGAGTTCGATCAATTCGCACATATACAACATCTTTCGCATCTGTTTCATACTCAAGCCAAGCTCCGCGGTTTGGTATAACGGTAGCAGTAAACCCTTTCTTTCCGTTCTTATCTACTTTTCCGCTAAAGTAAACACTAGGTGAACGTACTAACTGAGATACGATAACGCGCTCAGCACCATTAATGACAAAAGTACCTGTGTCTGTCATTAATGGGAAGTCACCCATAAATACGTCTTGATCTTTTACTTCTCCTGTTTCCTTGTTCACAAGACGGACTTTCACTCTAAGCGGTGCAGAGTAAGTAACATCTCTTTCCTTTGATTCTTCCACCGAGTACTTTGGCTCTCCCAGACTATAGTCAATAAATTCCAAAGAGAGATTACCAGTGAAGTCCTCAATCGGAGAAATGTCACGGAACATTTCTCTTAACCCCTCATCAAGAAACCATTGATACGAGGAAGTTTGAATTTCGATTAAATTCGGTAATTCTAAAACTTCACTGATACGCGCAAAACTTCTGCGTTGGCGGTGTCGTCCATACTGAACTAGTTGACCTGTCAACTGATTCACCCCTCAAATCAAGCGTTTTGGTTGTGTCTATATGCCTTTAAGTAGGAATACTACTCTACACAAGACAAAAAGAAAAAGGGTTTTAATGATAAAACCTCATTTTCAAATGACGAACTATTATTTTATAATCTTTTCCAATTTATCCAATATGTATACATATGGACATAATACCGGAAAATAATATTTTTGCATTTTATAATGTTATCATAGCAGTAAAGCTACGTCAACGGATTTCTTTTACCGACTTCAAGATGTAGTATCCCTTTTTTCTAGCGACAATTTCTACATTTGAAAACAATTCTTCCATTTTATCCATGGCAGACGGAGCACCTTGTTTCTTCTGAATAACGACCCACAATTCACCATTCTCCTTCAGGTAGTCATAACTGGTTCCCAGAATCGAATGAACCGTTTCTTTCCCTGCTCTTATCGGCGGGTTCGTTAAAATGGCCGCAAATTCCGTTTCAACGACATTCGTATATCGATCACTCTGATAGATGTTCACGTTTTGAACTTTATTCTCTCTAGCATTTTCTTTCGCCAAAGACAACGCTCTCTCATTTACATCAATCATATGAACCATACGATCATCATTGTCTTTCGCTAAAGACAAACCGATAGGGCCATACCCACAACCGACATCCAGTAACGGACCCGTTACGCCAGGCAATTCAAACGTTTCAATCAAAGCTCTAGATCCAAAGTCAACTTCCTTCTTCGAGAAAACACCTTGATCCGTTTTAAAACGAAACGCATGTCCTCTTAACTCAAAGGTGATCGTTTGGGGGTTACTCTCTACATCAGGGTTATGAGAATAATAGTGATTGGTCATTATATCATCTCCATCCATTCTTACATCACGTCTATAAACCATCATTCCCAAAAGGACTGAAGATTACAGACGATAAACATACATGTTTATTTCCTGTTAGAAGCCAGACAAGAAAAAAGCCCGCCAAATATAGCGAGCTTTTCATCTATACAATCATTACTTAACTTCTACGCCAGCTCCAACTTCTTCAAGTTTAGCTTTAATTTCTTCAGCTTCCTCTTTAGAAATACCTTCTTTAAGAGCTTTTGGAGTGTTATCAACAACTTCTTTCGCTTCTTTAAGGCCAAGACCTGTGATTTCACGAACAGCTTTGATAACTTTGATTTTTTGAGATCCAGCGCTCTCAAGGATTACGTCGAATTCAGTTTTTTCTGCAGCAGCTTCTCCGCCACCAGCAGCTACAGCTACAGGTGCAGCAGCAGTTACTCCGAATTCTTCTTCGATTGCTTTAACTAGATCATTTAATTCAAGAACTGACATTTCTTTAATCGCGTCAATGATTTGCTCTTTACTCATTTTAAATTTCCTCCTTGTAATGTGTGCTTAATTTTTATTTAAACGACTTGCTTTAACTTACGCGCCTTGCTCTTCTTTTTGATCTGCAACGGCTTTTGTTGCCAACGCGAAGTTGCGCATTGGTGCTTGAAGCACGCTGAGTAGCATAGAAAGAAGTCCTTCGCGGCTTGGAAGTTCAGCGATAGCTTTAACGTCCTCAACTGAAGTGATTGTTCCTTCAATGACACCCGCTTTGATTTCAAGCGCTTCGTGTTCTTTAGCAAAGCTGTTAAGAATCTTTGCAGGTGCAACTACTTCTTCACTACTGAACGCGATTGCGTTAGGACCAGTTAAGAATTCATTTAACCCTTCAAGACCAGCTTCTTCTGCAGCACGACGTACCATAGTGTTTTTGTACACTTTGAAGTCGATGCCAGCTTCACGGAGTTGTTTACGAAGCTCAGTTACTTCGGAAACATCCAGACCACGGTAATCTACAACGATTGTAGATACACTGTTTTTTAGCTTGTCAGAGATTTCTCCAACGATATGTTTCTTTTGTTCTAGAATGCTGCTCATCATTACACCTCCTGTAGATTGACTGATGAACATTTATACCGTCATCCAATAAAAAATGCCCTTATATCAAGGTAGACATAAGGGCATTGCAAACACGCTATAAGCGGTTATTTTATCGCAATTACCTCGGCAGGGCATTAAGCTCTTAACGAGCACCTACTGTCTACGGTACAAATGTATTCGTTTTTTAACAACAGAACTAATTATAATCACTAGTCCCTAGTAAGTCAATACCAAATTATGCCTTAACTGCGAAAGATGAAGGATCGACTTTAACGCCAGGTCCCATAGTGGAAGTTACAGAAACGTTTTTCATGTAAGTTCCTTTTGCAGCAGCAGGTTTAACTTTAAGCATTGTTTCATACATTGTAGCAAAGTTTTCAACAAGCTTGTCGTTGTCGAATGAAATCTTTCCAACAGGAACGTGAACGTTACCTGATTTGTCAGCACGGTATTCAACTTTACCTGCTTTGATTTCATTAACAGCTTTTGTCACGTCGAATGTAACTGTTCCAGTTTTAGGGTTTGGCATTAAACCTTTAGGTCCTAGTACACGACCAAGTTTACCAACTTCACCCATCATGTCCGGAGTTGCTACGATTACGTCGAACTCGAACCAACCTTGGTTGATTTTGCTGATAAGATCTGCATCACCTACGAAATCAGCGCCAGCAGCTTCTGCTTCTTTTGCTTTATCTCCTTTAGCGAATACAAGAACCTTTTGAGTTTTACCAGTTCCGTGTGGAAGTACAACCGCTCCACGGATCTGCTGGTCGTTTTTACGAGTATCTACACCTAAGCGGAACGCTACTTCAATCGTTGCGTCAAACTTAGCGAAGTTTGTTTTCTTAACTAGTTCGATTGCTTCTTCAACTGAGTAAGCTGTAGTACGATCTACAAGCTTTTGAGCTTCAAGAAACTTTTTACCTTTTTTTGCCATTTTATATTTCCTCCTATATGTGGTTTTAGCGGAATAACCTCCCACGAAATAAGGTTGCGAGTGAAACGTACATTTCATCATCGCAACCTCGTTCAACAGGACCTTTAACGAAGCAGGGATTAGTCTTCGATGACGATACCCATGCTGCGCGCAGTTCCTTCTACCATGCGCATAGCTGATTCAACACTAGCTGCATTTAAGTCAGGCATTTTTGTTTCAGCAATTTCACGTACTTTGTCGCGTTTAAGTGTTGCCACTTTCTTGCTGTTTGGTTCGCCTGAACCAGACTCGATACCAGCTGCTTTTTTAAGTAAAACTGCAGCGGGTGGAGTTTTTGTGATGAATGTAAATGAACGGTCTTCAAATACCGTAATTTCAACAGGAATGATTAAGCCAGCTTGATCTGCTGTACGAGCATTGAATTCCTTACAGAATCCCATGATGTTAACACCTGCTTGACCTAGTGCAGGACCAACTGGTGGAGCTGGATTAGCTTTACCGGCAGGAATCTGCAATTTAACCATTTTGATAACTTTTTTAGCCACGAGACACACCTCCTTAAGTCCGTGATGTGGTTATTGGGTTCTTCACCCTCCCACTCATGTAAAAAATGTCTTTATCAACATAAAGAACGTCTATTAGTTTCAGTATCTCTTTGTGGAGACGCACTGACTTATGAAATAGTACCATTTTTTCAGAATGATTTCAAGTTCTTTTCCATTATAATTTATCAATTTGGGAGAAATCCAGTTCTACCGGGGTATCTCTGCCAAACATATTAACAAGAACTTTCACTTTCGCTTTCGCATTATCTATCCCTTCGATTGAGCCAGTGAAGTTTGCAAACGGACCTTCGTTTACTTTTACTGTTTCTCCCAATTCGAAGTCGATTTCTACCTTTTTCTCTGTCATGCCCATTTGCTTCAGAAGATTTGTTACTTCTTCCGGCAGTAACGGAGTAGGCTTTGATCCAGATCCCGATGAACCGACAAATCCGGTAACTCCAGGTGTATTTCGTACAACATACCAGGAATCATCCGTCATGACGATTTCACAAATCACGTAACCAGGGAATACTTTCTTCTTAACGACTTTCTTCTTACCGTTCTTAAAATCTGTTTCTTCTTCTTCAGGTACGATCACGCGGAAGATTTTATCTTGCATCCCCATCGTTTCAACACGTTTCTCAAGGTTTGCTTTAACCTTATTCTCGTATCCTGAATAAGTATGAACTACATACCAATTCTTCTCCATTTAATAGGACTAAACGTCCGTCCCTCCTCGCTATTTAAGAATACTCTTTCGCCTTTTTCTCCAAATGAAAAAACCCGTAAAAAGATAACGGGCTCTAAGGTCATGTACTCTATTAACATCATTATACCATGATTTCACGGCATATATACAATAAATCTATGTTTCTCTTACTTAGAACCAATGATCAATCGCATAAGTTCTGAGATGCCCAGGTCAATGACAGCAAAGAAAAGGGCAACAAATACCACTGTTGTAATAACGGTAATCGTATAGCGTGTTAACTCTTTACGTTTAGGCCAGCTGACCTTTCTCATTTCTGATGCAACATTGCGAAAGAATTTAAACATCCGTTTGTAACCTCCAACTAATATCAATACGCAAGACTTGGTGCTCCACTATTTTGTTTCTTTGTGTAGGGTGTGAGCATTACATGTATTACAGAATTTCTTTAACTCTAATCGAACTGCTTGATTACGATTACCCGGTACACTATAATTCCTGGAACCACACACCGTACAAGCAAGTATTAATTTAGTAGTCATATATTCCACCTATACCATCCATAGTAAGTCCTATCAAAAATAACACGACCACCAATTTGTGTCAATATGACTTTACATCGTTATTTCGCGAACTTCCAAGTATCGTTCGAGCTTTCTCTTCACTCGCTGCAAGGCATTGTCGATGGATTTCACATGGCGGTTCAATTCTTCAGAAATCTCCTGATAGGATTGCCCGTCTAAATAGAGAGCCAGGACTTTCCTCTCAAGATCACTTAATAACTGAGCCATCTTATCTTCCATATTATCGAATTCTTCACGATTGATAATTAGCGCTTCCGGATCCATTACTTTCGCACCTGAAATAACATCTAAGAGAGTTCGGTCAGACTCGTCATCATAAATGGGTTTATCCAATGATACATAAGAATTCAGCGGTATATGCTTCTGTCTCGTGGCTGTCTTAATGGCCGTAATGATTTGTCTTGTGATACAAAGCTCTGCAAACGCTTTAAAAGAAGTCAGCTTGTCCTCTTTATAATCACGGATCGCTTTGTATAATCCAATCATACCCTCCTGGACGATATCTTCCTTATCTGCCCCAATTAAGAAATACGAGCGGGCTTTCGCTCTTACAAAATTACGATATTTCCTGATTAAAAAATCTAACGCTTCGCTGTGACCCTGATGGACGGCTTCTATTATTTCTTCATCATCCATGCCTTCTAATCGATTATCAAATGCTTCTGTCCTGGTGATATTGCTCACACACATCCCCCCGCGCAAAACAATAGATAGAAATATTATACATTACAGAAAATTCAATCGTCAACCTCTCATTGTTCCCCGCGGCGCCATTTTTCGAAAATTTCAGCAACTTCATCTGATAATTGGATTTTGGAAGCCGGCCTTTTATCACTTGAAATCCGCACTTTTCTTTCGATTTTTTTCTCGATGACTTTTACTTCTGTATGCAGCTCCCTTGCTGATTTACGAAGGGCTCCTTGACCAAAGATCGCCCACTGCTCGGTAAAATCAGAAGTCGCTACATGAATTTGAGTTTTAATATTACTTAACTCAATAGCTAATTTTTCAATCCGTTCGTCTGCTGTTTCATTTTCTTTCGTGAAAATGACTTCTACTTTATAATTTTTATACTTACGGGCAATTCCCTGGACGTAATAAGCATCAAATACGACGATGACCCGGTAGCCCGTATATCCTTGATATTCTGCCATCTGCTCTACAAGGCGATCTCTTGCTGCGGCCAAATCCTTATGTTTCAACTCATTCAGCTCTGACCAGGCACCGATTATGTTATAGCCATCAACAAGGAGAATATCCATTTCTGCTATTCTCCCAACGGGTGGCGTTTACGGTAGACCTCATACATTAAAATACTAGCTGCCACCGAAGCGTTTAATGAAGTTACATGACCGATCATTGGCAACTGAACAAGGAAATCACATTTGTCTCTGAGTATTCGGCTCATCCCTTTACCTTCGCTTCCGATAATTAAGCCGATAGGCAGCGTACCATCCAACTGGCGGAAATCCTGTTTTCCTTTCGCATCCGTTCCTGCCACCCATACACCGCGTTCTTTCAGTTCATCAACCGCTCTCGACAGGTTGGTTACACGTGCAACCGGAATGTGCTCAATGGCACCCGTGGATGCTTTCGCTACCGTAGACGTAAGCCCAACTGCTCTCCTCTTCGGGATGATGATTCCATGGGCACCTGCAGCATCCGCTGTTCTCATGATCGAACCCAGGTTATGGGGATCCTCTAATTCATCCAGGATCAGTATAAATGGATCTTCCCCTTTTTGTTCGGCTCTATGAAATAAATCATCGATTTCTGCATACTGATAAGCAGCTACAGAAGCCACGACCCCTTGATGATTTTCCGATACCATTTGTTCAATCTTCTTCTTAGGGACGTATTGAACCATCACATTCAATTCTTTTGCAAGTCCAACAATTTGCTGGATGGATCCTTTCTGAGAACCTTCTGCGATCCAAATCTTATTGATATCCCTTCCTGACTTCAATGCTTCCATAACCGGATTTCTTCCTCCGATAAAATCTTTACTCATTTCTACTCCTCCTTTCCTGCCTGGGCTTGTTCAAATATCATCTTTAACAATTCCTCTAATCGCTCTGTCCGATTAAGTAGAAACAAATATCCAATAAGTGCCTCAAAAGCAGTGCTGTGTTTATATGTTTGTACATCTGTGTTCTTTGGCGTTGTTCCGGATTTCGCATTCCGGCCGCGCTTGACAATAGAAATCTCTTCTTCCGTTAAAACGTCCTGTTCGAACAACGTTCTGAGAATGGCCGCTTGAGCTTTAGCAGATACATACTTCGTCGCAGCTCTGTGCAGCTGATTCGGTTTAATCTTTCCTTTTGTTAATAGGAGCTGCCGTACATACGTTTCATATACGGCATCCCCCATATAAGCCAGTGCAAGTGCATTGATTTGTTTCGCATCGATTTGTTCATTTATCTCGTGCAGCATTAAGATCCTCTTTTCCAGCGAATGCCTTGAGGAGTATCTTCCAGGATGATATTCATCTCTTTTAACGTGTCACGAATCTCATCCGCTAATTGGAAGTTACGGTCTTTGCGTGCCTGAATACGTTTTTCAATCAATTCTTCCACTTCTTCATCCAACAGTTCTGCTTCCTGAAGGCTTAGTCCCAGAACAGAGAAGAAATCCTCGAATTGGCACAGGAACGTATCAATGACTTCTGTAGCAGTATTCTTCTCCATCAAGTAATAATTGGCTTGCTTGGATAATTCGAATAATACGGAAATTCCGTTGGCTGTGTTAAAATCATCATCCATTTCAGAGATGAACTGCACTTTTAACCCAGCGATTTTGTCCAGCCATTCCCGATTGTTATCCGTTAAGTCCGTACTTGATTCCTTACGGTGCTTCAAGTTCTCATAAGCAGTCTTGATTCTATCTAAAGCGGACTCTGCATTTTGAAGAAGCTCTAAATTGTAGTTGATAGGATGACGGTAATGAACAGATAGCATAAAGAATCGAAGCACTTGTGGATCTTGTTCTTTAATAATGTCATGAACCAACACAAAATTCCCCAGTGATTTAGACATTTTCTCATTATCAATATTGATATACCCATTGTGCATCCAATACTTTGCGAATGTCTTACCTGTAAGTGCTTCTGATTGTGCGATTTCATTCTCGTGATGAGGGAAGGTTAAATCTTGTCCCCCGGCGTGAATATCGATGGTATCCCCTAAATAACGCTTTGCCATGGCAGAGCACTCAATATGCCAGCCGGGACGGCCTTCACCCCAAGGGCTTTCCCAAGAAATTTCCCCTTCTTTCGCTGCTTTCCATATTACGAAATCAAGAGCATCTTCTTTTTTATCCCCTACATCTATGCGGGCACCTGCTTTAAGTTCATCGATCGGCTGATGAGAAAGCTTACCGTAGCCATCAAACTTTCTTGTACGATAATAAACGTCACCTTGTGATTCGTAAGCATATCCCTTCTCAACAAGAGCAGAAATAAAATCAATGATGGAATCAATATTGTCTGTTACAGTCGGATGAACATCCGCTTTCTTGCATCCAAGTGCTCCGGTATCTTCAAAATATGCCTGTATAAAGCGCTGAGCAACCGTTGGTACATCCACTCCCAACTCCTTTGCCGCCCGAATCAATTTATCATCCACATCTGTGAAGTTAGAGACAAATTGAACATCATAGCCTCTGTATTCTAAATAGCGTCTCACCGTATCGAAGACAATGGCAGGGCGTGCATTTCCTATATGAATATAGTTATAAACCGTCGGCCCGCACACATACATTTTGACTTTACCCTCTTCCAAGGGTTTGAATTCCTCTTTTTTTCTTGTCAATGTGTTATATAAACGAATCGTCAATATGATCGACTCCTTCCTTCATATTCCCTTAATAATGATTTTACCTCGTTCAATTCCATTTCCAATTGTTTCATACGATCATTCATCGGATCCGGGAGATCACAGTGATTCAGATCCTTCTGTATCTTGACGCCATCCTGAATGACGACCTTCCCGGGAATACCGACGACTGTTGAGTTTGGAGGAACATCTTTAAGTACGACCGATCCAGCCCCTACCTTAGAATTTTCCCCAACTACAATCGATCCTAATACTTTTGCTCCCGTGGCGATAAGGGCATTATCCTGAACTGTAGGATGCCGCTTCCCTTTTTCTTTGCCTGTTCCACCAAGGGTCACCCCTTGAAAGAGCGTTACATTATCCCCGATTTCACACGTTTCACCAATCACGACTCCCATCCCGTGATCAATGAAGAAGCGGCGGCCGATCTTTGCCCCTGGGTGAATCTCCACACCGGTGAAAAAGCGGCTTACCTGAGAAATAACGCGAGCAATAAAAAAGAATTTCCTTTTGAAAAAAGCATGGGCAATGCGATGGGCCCAAATGGCATGAAGACCCGAATACGTAAGGATGACCTCGAAATAATTCCTCGCAGCCGGATCCTGATCAAACACTACTTCTATATCTTCCTTAAATGCCTTAAACATTCGGATCCCCTCTCCTCTCTAAATAAGTTGGACAATAAAGCGCAGGCGGCTTGGTCAGACAATAAAAAAACGCCCCTGTCAATAATCTGACAGAGACGCTTAGGTAGCGCGGTTCCACTCTGATTGAGAAGAAAAACATCCTTCCCCAACTCAAATCCTGTTAACGGTAGGAAACCGCCTTTACCTACTATATTTCAGTAACGGGCTCAGAGGTGCATTTCAGAATCGGAGGGGCTTAAACCACTTTCAGCCGGTGATGGTTCTCTCTAATAAGCATCCTTTTCTTACTTCTCCTCATCAACGCGATATCATTTATTGTGATACTCTTACTATATTACATTTCCTTCAAAATGTTAACCTAAAAGAATTTGCAGACGGTGTTTAACGGTATCTTTCCCTAAAAGCTCAATCGCATTCGGCAATTCAGGTCCATGCGTCTGACCTGTTACCGCTACACGGATTGGCATAAACAGCTTTTTCCCTTTATGACCAGTCGACTTTTGCACCGCTTTAATAGATGATTTAATTTCTGATGCTTCATAGTTTTCAAGCGCTTCGATTTCATTCAAGAATGCTTGAAGAACTTCAGGAACCTGCTCTTCTTCCAAGACCGCTTTTGCATCCTCATCATATTCAAGATCTACCTTGAAAAACATTTCAGACAGCTCTACGATTTCAGCACCGAAGCTCATTTGCTCCTGGTATAAAGAGATGACGCGACTCGCCCATTCACGCTGCTCGTCTGACATATTCTCATCCAGTTTACCTGCACTGATTAAGTGGGGAAGGGATAGCTCCACAACTTGACTTAACTCCAGATTCTTCATGTACTGATTGTTCATCCATGTAAGCTTCTGATTATCAAACAGAGCAGAAGAAGTCGATAGACGTTCAGGGTCAAAGATTTCAATAAACTCATCTTTAGAAAACAGCTCTTCTTCTCCTTTTGGAGACCAGCCCAGTAACCCAATGAAGTTGAATAAAGCTTCCGGTAAATAACCTAATGCTTCGTATTGCTCGATGAACTGAATGATACTTTCATCACGCTTACTTAGCTTTTTACGGCTTTCATTAACGATTAATGTCATATGTCCATAGACGGGTGCTTCCCATCCAAGAGCTTCAAAAATCATTAATTGTTTTGGCGTATTGGAAATATGATCTTCCCCGCGTAGAACGTGTGAAATTTTCATCAGATAATCATCTACCGCAACGGCAAAGTTATACGTTGGAGTTCCGTCTTTTTTCGCAATGACAAAATCACCGATTCCGTCTGATTCGAAGGCTACATCTTCTTTCACGATATCATTGAAAGAATAGACCTTTCCTGCAGGGACACGGAAACGAATGCTCGGTTGACGACCTTCAACTGCTAATTTTTCCTGATCCGCTTTCGTCAGGTTGCGGCATTTCCCTGAGTAGCGGGGCATTTGACCTGATGCTGTTTGCGCTTCACGTTCCGCTTCAAGCTCTTCTTCTGTACAGTAGCACTTATAGGCCTGTCCTGTTTCCAGCAGCTCATTTAGATACTGCTCATAAATATGGTTACGCTCTGATTGGCGATAAGGGCCATAGTCACCGGGCTTATCTACGCTTTCGTCCCAATCGATTCCAAGCCACTGAAGATATTTTAGCTGACTTTCTTCTCCGCCTTCAATATTACGTTTCTTATCCGTGTCTTCAATACGGATGATGAACTTTCCACCTACACTGCGAGCGTATAGGTAATTAAATAAAGCGGTTCTTGCATTTCCAATATGTAAATGACCCGTTGGACTTGGAGCATAACGGACGCGTACTTCTTTTGTCATTTGATTTCCTCCTCTTAGTATTCCTGCATTAAAGTCTCTGACCTATTTTAACACCGTTATGAAAGGGAATAAAGCGAATTTATCCCCTTACTTCTTTTTGATCAACACGGTCGTTTGCGCTGCGATCCCTTCGCCTCTCCCGGTAAAACCAAGCTGCTCAGAGGTTGTGGCTTTTACGTTCACTTGCGTAATATCCGCCTCTAATAACGTTGCGATGCTTTGTCTCATTTCATCAATATAAGGAGCCATCTTAGGTTTCTGGGCAATGATCGTGCAATCGATATTCCCTAATTCATACCCTTCCTCTTTCACAAGGGCCCATACATGCTCAAGAAGCTTTGCTGAATCTGCATCCTTGAACTCAGGATCTGTGTCTGGGAAATGCTTGCCGATATCCCCTGCAGCCACAGCTCCCAAACACGCATCCGCTACAGCATGTAATAATACATCTGCATCTGAATGACCTAATAATCCCTTTTCATATGGTATCGTTATACCTCCCATAATAAGGGGTCTCTCTTCTACTAATTGATGAACATCAAAACCTTGTCCTATCCTAAACATGGTTGTCTCCTCCACTCATTTCCTCTTGCTTCTTCAAGATGGCCTCAGCAAAATATAAGTCCTCAGGTGTCGTCAGTTTAATATTGTCATAATCACTTTCAACAACAGCAACCTCAACATCCATTCGTTCCACGAGAGAAGCATCGTCTGTTCCAAGAAAACCATCTTGCTCCGCTTCCCCGTGCGCCCTTTTCAACAATGAAACACGAAAAGCCTGTGGAGTTTGAACCATCCACAAGCTTGAGCGTTCAATCGTTTCCTCGACTTCCCCATCCAGCACTTTTTTGATCGTATCTTTAACAGGAACAGCAGCAATGGCAGCTCCTGTTAAATGAGTCTTCTCTACTAATTGGTGAATCGTGGATTCTTTAATAAATGGTCTTGCTCCGTCGTGTACAAGAACAATTTCATGATCAACCTCAAGCAATGCATTGTATACACTATGCTGTCTTTCTTCCCCGCCATCTACAAGCTTAACGACCTTTGTAATACCAAAACGGTCTAATAAACTCTTGAACGCATTTCGCTCCGATGGATGAATCGCTAAATAGATTCCCTGACAACGGGAGTCATGTTCAAAGACCCGTAGTGTATGAATAATGACTGGACAGCTATCCAGCTCGAGGAGAAGTTTGTTCTTGCCCGCTTTCATTCGTTTCCCTTGCCCTGCAGCCGGAATGACAACTTCATATTCCATATGATAACTCCTTTAACTCTCGAGTAATACTATTTATTATACCTTACTGAATCATTAGAGTCAGGGCAATGATTACTTATAAAGCTTTTTCCAATTGTTTTGGCTTGGCAAAGATCATTCGGCCTGCAGAGGTTTGAAGAACAGATGTTACAAGCACATCGATGTACTTGCCGATATAATTGCGTCCTTCTTCCACTACGATCATCGTTCCATCATCAAGATAGGCGATCCCCTGGTTATGTTCTTTCCCGTCTTTGATTACCTGAACTTTCAATTCTTCTCCAGGCAATACAACAGGCTTAACGGCATTAGCTAAATCATTGATATTCAATACTTGTACACCTTGAAGGTCACACACTTTATTCAAGTTGAAATCATTGGTTACAACGATTCCATTAGTAAGTTTCGCCAGTTTCACCAGCTTCGAATCAACTTCCTGTATTTCCTCGAAGTCACCTTCATAAATCTGAACCTCTACAGGTAGCTCCTTTTGAATTCGATTCAGGATATCAAGCCCTCGTCGTCCACGGTTTCGTTTCAACACGTCTGAAGAATCCGCAATATGCTGAAGCTCTTCCAGCACGAACTGTGGAATCACGACAATTCCTTCCAAGAAGCCAGTTTGACAGATATCTGCGATACGACCATCAATGATCACACTCGTATCCAGTATCTTCAGGGTTTTCACACCCGCTTCATCTGCGTCTTCGTCTGTCCCTTTTTTCTTACCCCTGTTTGAAGTACCAAACAGACCGACCAGCTCATCCCTTTTCTTAAAGCCAACTTGAAATCCTAAATATCCAAGAATCAGCGTTAATAGAATCGGAACCACTGTGTTGACAATCGGAATCTCCATTTGATTGAAAGGAATCCCAAACAGATACGCAACAAAAAGACCGATAATAAGCCCTAAGCTACCAAATAACAGATCCGTTACTGGAGCTTTTACTAAACTATCTTCAAACCACTTGACGAAATTGACGACATACTCGACTGCCCAAAACGTAAGAATATAAAAGATAATGGCACCAAATATAGCAGTCATATATGGGTTATTTATTAAAGGAATGTCTGATAAATTTATGACGGTAAATAATTCGGGAAGCAGAAATATCCCCAGTGTTCCCCCGACGATAAGGAAGCACGCTTGAACGATTCTTTTTAACATTCCCTCACCTCCTCCTATTCATTATAAACAATTTACTATTTTTGAAACGTCTTAGCCCTTGAAAATTTTAAATTTAATAAATTGGAAACCATTTTGATATACTTATCCCATTTTACTAGCTTCCTTAAGTGAAGGCTAACATGTCTTATAGAGACTGTCAATTTTTTGAAAATGATTCAATTATACCATATATGGTGAATACAGGAACATATACTTATAACTGTCGATCGGCAAACGTTTGTTCTTTGATCAGTTTTAACCCCTCTTTGATTTTCCGGGCCCTGACCTCTCCGATTCCTTCCACTTCATCCAAATCATCCACTGATGCACTCACTACATGAGGAAGGGTTTCGAACCTTGTAATCAGGTTTTCAATGATCACAATCGGTAAACGTGGGATCTTATTCAACACGCGATATCCTCGTGGATAGATGGCATCATCGTGATGAACATACCCATGATAGCCTAATAATTTTAATAGGACATTATCTTCTAATACCTCTGAGTGAACAAGCTCTTGAAATTTATAGAGGAGTTCGAACGGCTTGATATTTCTCTCCTGGGAATAATCCCTTATAATGAGCATCGCCTCATCTTCAATATCAGCCAATAACTCATTCATCTGAAGGCGGATCAATCTTCCTTCTACACCCAGCTCGCTTAAATAGGTCAATAACTCGTTCTTAATTCTTAAAACCATTTCGAATCTGTGAAGAACCTGCAGTAGGTCACTTTGTGTGACAAGCTCCTCAAACTCCAGCACCGATAAATTAGAAATGCTCTGATCCAGAACCACCTTATACTTCTCCAATGTTTGAATCGCCTGGTTGGCCTTCGTCAAGATGACGGAGATGTCCTTTAATGCATAACGAAAATTACCTTGATACAGGGTGATGACGTTCCTCCGCTGAGAGATGGCGATGACAAGGGCATTGGTTTGTCTTGCAACCCGCTCAGCCGTACGGTGTCTCATTCCAGTTTCAGTGGAAGGAACATACACATCAGGAGCCAACTGTGCATTGGCCAAAATAATCTTCGTACCCGCTTCATTCAGGATGATGGCCCCATCCATCTTGGCCAGCTCATATAGATAGCTAGGAGAAAAAGCACAATTGATATGAAATCCACCGTCCAGTACAGATTTAACCTTATCATTGTAGCCAACAACAATGAGCCCTCCTGTATTGGCTCTCAGCACATTATCAATGCCATCCCTGATCGGGGCACCAGGAGCAACGAATTGTAAAATATCCGACATGGACTTCTCTCTTGCCTTCTTATCTTCCATTTCCTATCCTCCTAAAATAATAGCCAGCGCTTCATTTATATTTGATACTCCTGTGACCTCTATATCAGAAGGCGGCTGCCACCCACTTAAGTTATTTTGGGGAATTATCACACGTTTAAAACCTAATTTAGCCGCTTCCTGGACACGTTGTTCAATCCTCGAAACCCTTCTTATTTCACCTGTCAATCCAACTTCTCCAATGATACAATCGTGGGCCCTGGACGCTTTATCCCGAAAGCTCGACGCAATACTCGCTGCAACGGCCAAATCAATCGCCGGTTCATCCAGTTTAACTCCACCTGCCACTTTCAGATAAGCATCCTGCTGCTGCAATAGCATTCCTGCCCGTTTCTCCAATACGGCCATAATGAGTGAAACACGGCTATGATCTATCCCCGTAGCCATTCGTCGTGGGTTGTTGAAACTGGTAGGAGTGACAAGGGCCTGTATCTCCACTAGAACAGGTCTTGTACCTTCCATGGAAGCAACGACCGTTGAGCCTGCCGCACCTTGGGAGCGCTCCTCGAGGAATATCTCAGAAGGATTTGCGACTTCCTCCAAGCCTAGCTCTTTCATTTCAAAAATCCCCATCTCATTCGTCGAGCCGAATCGATTCTTCACCGCTCTTAAAATACGATAAGAATGATGACGTTCACCTTCAAAATACAGCACGGTATCAACCATATGCTCCAATAAACGAGGGCCTGCAATCGAACCTTCTTTTGTAACATGCCCTACAATAAAGATGGCGATGCCTTTGGTTTTCCCTATTCTCATTAATTCGGCTGTACATTCCCTTACCTGTGAAACACTGCCTGGAGCAGACGTCACTTCAGGGTGAAAAATCGTTTGAATCGAGTCGATGATGACAAAATCAGGTGAGATCTGTTCAATCGTCTGATGAATCAATTCAAGATTTGTTTCTGCAAATATATATAGATCATCGGATTTCACATGTAATCGATCTGCCCGAAGCTTTGTTTGCTTGATGGATTCTTCTCCTGATATATATAAAACCTTCTGCTTTTGATCAGCCAGCTGGGCAGAAACCTGGAGCAATAAAGTAGATTTCCCTATTCCCGGATCTCCACCGATCAACACAAGTGATCCCGGGACGACTCCCCCACCCAGCACCCGATTCAGCTCTTTCGACTCGGTCAATACTCTTGGTTCTTGCTTTGTTTCGATTGAGATAAGCTTCTCTGCTTTAGTTGGCCCGATATTTTCAGAATGCATAAACGACCCGCGAGGCTTCTTCCCCGTCATCTCAACCTCTTCCACCATCGTGTTCCACTCGTTACATCCTGGACATTTCCCCATCCATTTAGCAGACTCATATCCACATGATGAACATACAAACTTTGTCTTTTTCTTTGCCAATCTATTCTTCTCCTCTTTTACTCTATTTGTACTCTAACCATTCCATATAAATACCCTTTTGGAATGATTGTATCGGTTTTATGTAATGGTTACAAGAAAAGCGCAGGTGGCTTGATCAGAGGCGACAAGCATAAGACGAGTTAACCGGAAAGGCGTTTTTTGCCTTTTTGGTTAACTTGGCTTATGACCTCGAGCCTCTAGCCACCGGAGCTGGACAATCAGAAAAGCGCAGGTGGCTTGCCAAGAGGCGACAAGCATAAGACGAGTAACCCGGAAAGGCGCACTTTGCCTTTTTGGGTTACTTGGCTTATGACCTCGAGCCTCTAGCCACCGGAGCTGGACAATCAGAAAAGCGCAGGTGGCTTGCCAAGAGGCGACAAGCATAAGACGAGTAACCCGGAAAGGCGCACTTTGCCTTTTTGGTTTACTTGGCTTATGACCTCGAGCCTCTAGCCACCGGAGCTAGACAATCAGAAAAGCGGAGCCGACTTGATCAGGCCCGACAAGCATTACAGAAAAGCTACATTATGATAAAAGAGGTACACGAAAAACATATACGTGTACCTCCTTTTCTACCGTTTGTATTAAGTAGGAGTATTTGCTGCTTCTTCTTCTTTTACCTTCACAACAAACTCGCTATCTTCTACATCGATCAATATATTCTGTCCTGTGAGTACCTTGCCTCTTAATAGCTCTTCTGACAGTTTATCCTCTACATGTTTCTGAATGGCACGACGCAGTGGACGCGCACCGTATTCAGGATCGAATCCTTCATCTGCAATTTTCTCTTTAGCAGCAGCTGAAAGCTCTAAATGAATATCCTGCTCTTTCAAGCGAGTTGTCAATTGGTTGGACATCAAGGTCACAATCTCTTTTAAGTGGTCTTTTTCAAGGGAATGGAACACAATGATTTCATCGATACGGTTAAGGAACTCTGGTCGGAACGCCCGTTTCAGCTCCTCCATAACCTTGCCTTTCATATCCTTATAATCCTGTTTTCCATCTTGAATATTGAACCCAACATATTTATTGCTCTTAAGGGACTGGGCACCAACGTTAGATGTCATAATTAACACCGTGTTTCTAAAGTCTACCGTTCTTCCTTTAGAATCAGTCAATCGACCATCTTCCAAGACTTGCAGCAGAATGTTAAATACATCAGGGTGTGCTTTTTCAATTTCATCCAATAGAACCACGGAATACGGTTTACGGCGAACTTTTTCCGTTAACTGGCCGCCTTCTTCATACCCTACATACCCTGGAGGAGAACCTACTAAACGGGAAGTCGAATGTTTCTCCATGTACTCGGACATATCAATACGAATCATGGCATCCTCGTCACCGAACATAGATTCCGCCAGCGCACGGGCAAGTTCTGTTTTCCCCACCCCTGTCGGTCCTAAGAAGATAAAGGAACCAATCGGACGCTTCGGATCTTTCAGCCCCGCTCTTGCACGGCGGACAGCTTTTGACACCGCTACGACTGCTTCAGATTGACCGATGACTCTGGAATGGAGGATTTCCTCTAATTTAAGTAAGCGATCCGTTTCCGTTTGAGCAAGCTTAGATACCGGTACTCCCGTCCAGTTCGATACAACTTTCGCAATATCTTCAACGGTCACTTCTGTATTTTCCTGGCCTTGCTTTTCTTTCCATGTGTTCTTCGTTTCTTCCAGCTCTTCACGAAGCTTTTGCTCTGAATCTCTTAGAGAAGCTGCTTTTTCAAACTCTTGGCTTTGAACAGCCGCATCCTTCTCTTTGCGAATTTCTTCCAGCTTGGCTTCAAGTTCTTTCAAGTTTGGCGGAGTTGTATAAGAGCGTAAACGCACCTTAGAACCAGCTTCATCGATTAAATCGATTGCCTTATCCGGTAAGAAGCGGTCTGAAATGTAGCGATCAGAAAGTTTCACTGCCGCATCAATCGCTTCATCTGTAATTGACACGCGGTGATGGGCTTCATAACGATCACGTAATCCTTTAAGAATCTGAATGGACTCTTCTGCCGTTGGCTCATTGACTTGGATTGGTTGGAAACGGCGCTCTAACGCAGCATCCTTTTCAATATATTTACGGTACTCATCTAATGTCGTTGCACCGATACACTGTAATTCTCCTCGTGCAAGAGATGGTTTTAAGATGTTTGACGCATCAATGGCACCTTCAGCCCCACCTGCTCCGATTAATGTATGAAGCTCATCGATAAACAGGATTATGTTACCTGCTTGACGGATTTCATCCATTACTTTCTTTAACCGATCCTCGAATTCCCCACGATATTTCGTACCGGCTACCACTGTACCCATATCCAGGGTCATGACGCGTTTGTCCCGAAGGATCTCAGGAACCTCATTGGCAATGATCTGTTGGGCAAGACCCTCGGCAATCGCGGTCTTACCTACACCAGGCTCACCGATCAACACCGGGTTATTCTTCGTACGTCGACTCAGCACTTCGATGACACGCTGAATTTCTTTGCTCCGTCCGATAACCGGATCTAAACTGCCTTCACGGGCAATCGCCGTCAAGTCACGGGCTAAGCTATCAAGGGTAGGCGTATTGGCATTTGCATTGCCCGCGCCCTGGTGGTTACTTGAATCATTGCTGCCAAGTAACTGCAATACCTGCTGCCTTGCTTTATTTAAGCTTACTCCAAGGTTGCCAAGTACACGAGCAGCTACTCCTTCACCTTCACGAATCAACCCTAATAAAATATGTTCTGTTCCTACATATGAGTGACCCAATTTACGAGCCTCATCCATAGATAGCTCAATCACTTTCTTCGCTCGTGGTGTATAATGGATCGTTTGGGATTTCTCGGTACCTTTTCCGATCAATCCTTCCACTTCTTTTTGAATCTTTTCAGGGCTCAGTCCCAACGCCGTAAGTGCTTTAGCCGCAATTCCTTCACCTTCGCGGACAAGTCCCAATAAAATATGTTCAGTACCAATATTACTGTGCGCCAGACGAATAGCTTCTTCTTGAGCTAATGCTAATACCTTTTGTGCTCTTTCTGTAAATCGACCAAACATCATATTATTTTTCCTCCTCACATGTATCCTTATCTAACTTAATTCGCTCCCGAATCAAAGAAGACCTTCTTATATCTCTTTCATTTGGTCTCAATGGACCTCCAGAATATTGTTGTAAAAATCCAGGTTGGGTTAAAATCATTAGTTCATTCAATATATTCTTAGATATGACTTTGATGTATCCTAAATCTATTCCAAGTCTTACATCCGATAAACACTTCGCCGCTTCCTTGGACTCGATAATTCTACTGTGTTCCAATACGCCAAGTGAACGAAAGATCCTATCTTCTAATTGTATGTTAGACGTTTTAACTAATGCGTCCCGTGCCGAGTGTTCTTTATCAATGATCTGCTTTACAACACTCAATAAATCTTCCACAATATCTTCCTCTGATTTACCAAGGGTCGTTTGATTCGAAATCTGAAAAATGTTCCCTAATGCCTCACTGCCTTCTCCATATATCCCTCTTACCACCAAACCTAATTGGTTAATGGCAGGGATGATGCGATTTAATTGCTGGGTCAGAACCAGACCCGGCAAATGCATCATCACGGAAGCTCTAAGCCCTGTCCCCACATTAGTAGGACAAGTCGTTAAATATCCATGTTTCTCATCAAAAGCAAAATCAAATTCACTTTCAAACCAATCATCAATCTGATTCGCTCTCTGTAATGCTTCCTTTAATTGCAATCCTGGATATAAACACTGTATTCGAATATGGTCCTCTTCGTTTACCATTATGCTAATATCTTCTTCACTGGATAGAAGGACAGCCCCATAATTCGTGTCCTCCGCTAAGTTAGGACTAATTAGGTGTTTCTCCATCAATACCCTCTTTTGGAGAGGCTGAATCTCCCTTGTAGGTAAAAATTCTAATTCTCCTAAATTTCCTGGGTATAAAGAGAGCTTATCCTTCACGCGATCCACGATCTCTTTAGCTTCTTCTGAAGAATATAGAGTAGAGAAACGAAAGTCCGTCATGTTTCTTGCGAGCCGGACCCGTGAGCTGAGAACAATATCTGAATTCGGTCCTTCTTCATTCATCCAGGAGCTAACAGCATTTTGTAAAAACTTCTCCAGACTCATCCTTTATCTCCCCCCTCTTTATTAGCATCTTTCTCCAGGGAGCGAATTTCGTCTCGTATCTCTGCTGCTTTTTCGAACTCTTCATCCGCAATCATCGTTTGCAGATCCGATTTCAACTGCTGAATCTTTTTCTTTATGTGAATGGCTCCACCCATGCGTTCCGGAACCTTCCCGTGGTGCTCCACATTCCCACTATGAACGCGCTTTAAAAGAGGAGTAAGTTCATCTTTAAACGTTTCATAGCAATGGGCACAGCCGAAGCGTCCTACGTTAATGAATCGCTGAAAAGTCATTTTACACTTTTCACACTGTAATACCTCTGTCTTAGGAATTTCCGTTTCTTTTGCCTGCTTAAATGCAGGGGCTATATTAAGAAGACCTGCCAATAGATTGTTCACAGAGAACCCGGAAGAAGAATCAAACATAAACATTTCACCCTTATCCTGAGCACATTGTTCACATAAATGAACCTCTGTCTTTTCCCCATTTATCACCTTGGTAAAATGAAGGGTTGCAGGTCTTTCATTACACTCTTGACAAACCATCCTACTCACCTCTCAAAACTTACTCATACTTCAATGTATCCAGCATGGCTCTGAGCATTCTTCCCCTCAATACATCCCGTTCTGGTAAATCGACCATGATCACCGAACGGTCCATTACGCTCAGCATAATCTTCGCTTCCCGTTCAGAAATAATATCCTCTTCCACTAATCGAAACACAATATCAGCCGCAGTATTCTGACTGATGGTTTGTGTTATTAAAGCTACTAGCTGATCGATAAGATGAACTTGATCGTGGGCTTTTACCTTCATGATTCGGATGTAGCCCCCGCCACCTCGTTTACTTTCTACTACATACCCTCGTTCTATCGTGAACCGGGTATTGATCACATAATTAATTTGAGAAGGAACACATTGAAACTTATCAGCGATCTCGCTTCTTTTAATCTCGACTATCTCACTTTCACTCAGTTCTAAAACATTCTTTAAATAATGTTCAATGATGTCGGATATGTTCCTCATCAAACCTCCTCCTCATTTTGACTTTGACTATATTTGACTATAATTATACAACCGCGTTTTAAACTTTGCAATTATGAAGTATGACCTTAGAAGTTTTCCTGTTTTAGGAAGGTTTTAAACGTGGGAATGTGAGATTGTTGGATAGAAATAAGGAAATGGGGCATTGAGAGTGTGGGATGGTTTGATTGGGGAGTACGATGGTACCGGCCGGGAGTTGATTTTAGGGATGGGGTGGTCTGAGGGAGGGCCGATTTGTGATGTGATGGATGGATGATGCGGCTATTGTGGTGGGTTTCCTAAAAGTTGTGGTTAATTGGGGGATTAATTAGAGAAAGTGCTAAGTGCTCTTTTGTATCACAGCAGGTATTTTTCCGGGGTGAACTGAGTGTTTATAATCGAGAATTCGTGGTAATTCCGTCGTTTTTTTTTATGCGTCTTTTTCTGACATTATTGCGTCTTTTTTTGTTTTATGCGTCTTTTACCAATTATCACCTAAGCTCTCGTATGATTACCTGCTACTATTTCCATAAATTCAAACCACAAAAAAGAGTAACTCAATGAGCTACTCTTTTCACATTTGCCTGGCGACGTCCTACTCTCACAGGGGGAGATCCCCCAACTACCATCGGCGCTGAAGAGCTTAACTTCCGTGTTCGGCATGGGAACGGGTGTGACCTCTTCGCCATTATCACCAGACGAATATTCAATTGAAGGTTTGTTCCTTCAAAACTAGATAAAGAATTGATGTCAAGAAAGCCGAATATCGACCAATTGTTGTTCATTTAAATAATGACTCTTTGTGGTTAAGTCCTCGATCGATTAGTATCAGTCAACTCCACATGTCGCCATGCTTCCATCTCTGACCTATCTACCTAGTCATCTTCTAGGGATCTTACTCACTTACGTGATGGGAAATCTCATCTCGAGGGGGGCTTCATGCTTAGATGCTTTCAGCACTTATCCCTTCCGCACATAGCTACCCAGCGATGCCTTTGGCAAGACAACTGGTACACCAGCGGTGCGTCCATCCCGGTCCTCTCGTACTAAGGACAGCTCCTCTCAAATTTCCTGCGCCCACGACGGATAGGGACCGAACTGTCTCACGACGTTCTGAACCCAGCTCGCGTACCGCTTTAATGGGCGAACAGCCCAACCCTTGGGACCGACTACAGCCCCAGGATGCGATGAGCCGACATCGAGGTGCCAAACCTCCCCGTCGATGTGGACTCTTGGGGGAGATAAGCCTGTTATCCCCGGGGTAGCTTTTATCCGTTGAGCGATGGCCCTTCCATGCGGAACCACCGGATCACTAAGCCCGACTTTCGTCCCTGCTCGACTTGTAGGTCTCGCAGTCAAGCTCCCTTGTGCCTTTACACTCTGCGAATGATTTCCAACCATTCTGAGGGAACCTTTGGGCGCCTCCGTTACTCTTTAGGAGGCGACCGCCCCAGTCAAACTGCCCACCTGACACTGTCTCCCACCCCGATAAGGGGCGCGGGTTAGAATTTCAATACAGCCAGGGTAGTATCCCACCGATGCCTCCACCGAAGCTGGCGCTCCGGTTTCCAAGGCTCCTACCTATCCTGTACAAGCTGTACCAAAATTCAATATCAGGCTACAGTAAAGCTCCACGGGGTCTTTCCGTCCTGTCGCGGGTAACCTGCATCTTCACAGGTACTATAATTTCACCGAGTCTCTCGTTGAGACAGTGCCCAGATCGTTACGCCTTTCGTGCGGGTCGGAACTTACCCGACAAGGAATTTCGCTACCTTAGGACCGTTATAGTTACGGCCGCCGTTTACTGGGGCTTCGATTCGCACCTTCGCTTGCGCTAAGCACTCCTCTTAACCTTCCAGCACCGGGCAGGCGTCAGCCCCTATACTTCGCCTTACGGCTTCGCAGAGACCTGTGTTTTTGCTAAACAGTCGCCTGGGCCTATTCACTGCGGCTCTCTCGGGCTTGCACCCTACCAGAGCACCCCTTCTCCCGAAGTTACGGGGTCATTTTGCCGAGTTCCTTAACGAGAGTTCTCTCGCTCACCTTAGGATTCTCTCCTCGCCTACCTGTGTCGGTTTGCGGTACGGGCACCTTTTTCCTCGCTAGAGGCTTTTCTTGGCAGTGTGGAATCAGGAACTTCGCTACTATAATTCGCTCGCTATCACAGCTCAGCCTTATGCGATGATGGGATTTGCCTCATCATCAGCCTAACTGCTTAGACGCACATATCCAGCAGTGCGCTTA
>NZ_CP141595.1:40000-97500 GCF_035590735.1 Rossellomorea aquimaris | reverse complement strand
TCTTTGATCGATTGGATCATTAAGCTCCGTGAAGGCATTCGCGTGTTCACGACCTACGATGAATAACTCAAAGCGATCTGTGAATCGTGGATCTTCATCGTTTTTCTTGGCAAGTGGAGAAATCTCCACCGGGTGACCATAGATGAATGTTGGCTGAATAAGCTTATCTTCTACTTTTTGTTCGAAGAATTCATTAACCACGTGACCATATTGCATATTGTCTTTGATTTCGATGCCGTGTTCTTTCGCAAGGCCACGTGCTTCTTCATCGGACATTTCTTTCCAGAAATCCACACCAGTCTGTTCTTTAACCGCGTCAACCATGTGAAGGCGAGTCCACTGTGGCTCCAGATTTATTTCGTAGTCTGCATACTGAACCGTAGTAGAACCGAATACTTCCTTCGCAATATGAGCTACAAGATTTTCAGTAAGAGTCATGATATCACGGTAATCTGCGTATGCTTCGTAAAGCTCGATCATCGTGAACTCAGGGTTATGTCTTGTAGATACACCTTCGTTACGGAATACACGGCCGATTTCGTAAACTTTCTCAAGTCCACCGACAATCAGGCGCTTTAAGTGCAGCTCGATTGCGATACGCATGAATAACGGCATATCAAGAGCGTTATGATGTGTATTGAATGGACGGGCAGATGCTCCCCCTGCGATGGCATGCATCATTGGTGTTTCTACTTCTAAGTAACCGTTGTTGTCCAGGTATCTTCTCATTGATTGGATGATACGGCTGCGGGCAATGAACGTTTCTTTGCTTTCCTGGCTCGTAATCAGATCCAGGTAGCGTTGACGGTAACGCTGTTCAACGTCTTTTAAACCATGGAACTTTTCAGGCAGCGGGCGCAGTGCTTTCGTTAGAAGTTGGAATTCTTTCGCTTTTACTGAAAGCTCTCCTACCTTTGTTTTAAATATTGTACCTGTAATCCCTACAATATCTCCAAGGTCTGCTGTATTGAATAGTTCGTATGCTTCTTCACCGATGGCATCTTTACGAACATAGATTTGGACTTGTCCAGTTAAGTCCTGCAGGTGAGCGAATCCCGCTTTCCCTTTTCCACGCTTTGTCATGATACGGCCTGCGATGGTTACAACAATGTCTTTCTCTTCTAATTCTTCTTTAGAAAATTCATCGAATTGAGATTTGATCTCGGATGAACTGTGGGTACGATCATAGCGTTTACCGAATGGATCCAGTCCTTTATCACGGATAGCCTCCATTTTTTCGCGTCTGACTCGAAGTTGGTCATTGATTTCTTCGTGACTCATGTATTTCACTCCTATTCTATCTACTTGCTTTACTAGACTAATACGATTATATACCATACTATTTTACACAATATCTATGTTTGTAACACCCCTAAAGTATGAGTTATTTCAGAAACGTACTTTGGTGCGTGAAAACATATTGAAAAAATCTAAAAAAGGCCGATCCAACTTTGTGACAATGTCACGTGTTGGTTCCAGCCTTTCCTAGGATAACATAAAAAAATATACAGGTGCATTAACCCGCATTCACTCACTACGTTCAGTTTCTTCATGAGGTATCAGATCATGCAGCGGAATGTTCAGCACTTCTGCAACGTTCACTAAGAAATCCTCTTTCGGTATTCGACTGCCTCTTTCAACTTCTCCAAGGACAGAAACGGAGATGGCTAATTCCTTAGCTAACCCTTCCTGTGTATACCCTTTCAGCTTTCTGAATGCACGAATGCGTCTTCCCCATTTATCTGTTTCCATAACCGAACTCCTTCTTTGTCAGGTATTTCGTCCAGAAATTCAACGAACGGGGCATTAAAAGATGGATGCTCTAAACGTGGAGCAACCTCTAATAACGGGATTAGCACAAATGCTCTTTCTTGCATCCTTGGGTGAGGAATGAGGAGATTCTCTGATTCAATATTTTCGTGATTATAGAGTAAGATGTCAAGGTCTATAATTCTCGGACCCCATTTGAACTCCCTTTCTCTTCCAAGGTCGATTTCCACCTGCAAGCACTGATGTAATAGAGTTTCTGGACTTAGACTGGTACGAATTTCGATGACCATATTCAAAAATTTACCTTGTTCTGTAAATCCTACTGGATCTGTTTCATACATAGAGGATCGTTTCGTTACCTCTATCTTACCATGACTGCCTAAGATGTTTATGGCTTTTTCTAAATAACCGGCCCTGTCCCCCATATTGGAACCAAGGGAAATGTATGCAATATTCATCCTATCGACTCCTATTAATCTCCACCGCCACCGATTGGTAATGACCAGGGATAGGTGGATCAGGCTTGATTAGTGTAATTTTACAACTCTCTACGACTTGGAATGTTTCTAAAATCCGGGAAGAGATTTCTTCAGCGACCGCTTCCACTAAATTCTTCGGTTCTCCACAGACAACAGACTTGGTGATGGAATAAATCTCCGCATAGTTTACTGAGTCTTCAAGCTGATCACTTTGGCCGGACTTCTTTAAATCTAAATGCAACTCTACACTAACACGGAAACGTTGTCCAAGTTTGTTTTCTTCCTGGAATACACCATGATAGCCGTAAAACTCCATTTCGTTCAATAGAATCTTATCCATACAATTTCTCCTTTCCAACTAAGACATCCGTCATTTTCGCCATGCGTGCCATTTCCTTTACATCATGAACACGTACGATGTGACACCCTTTTTGAATCCCGTAGCATACCGTGGCACCCGTTCCTTCCATCCGTTCCTCTACCGGAAGATCGAGTACATGTCCAATTATAGATTTCCGTGACGTTCCCAAGAGTACAGGATACCCTAGTGAAACAAGAACATCCAAGTGTCTCATCATCTCTATGTTTAATTGTACTGTTTTGGCAAACCCGATTCCAGGATCCAGGATGATTTGGTCGTCTTTCACCCCTGCTTCTTTTACCAGGAAGATGCTTTCCTGCAGATCTTGTATCGCATCCCGAACGAAGTGACTGTACCCCTGGTTATCCCGGTTATGCATGAGAATGATCGGGGCACCCCTTTCCGCCGCTACTTGTGCCATTTCAGGATCCTTTTTCGCACCCCATACATCGTTAATGATGCTTGCTCCAGCTTCCAGAGCTTTCCGTGCCGTCTCTGCCTTATACGTGTCGATGGAGATTGGTACGTTCACTTCTTGGGAGATTGCCTCTATAATCGGAACGACTCGTGAAATTTCTTCATCAGCAGGCACAGCCTCGTGTCCGGGTCTGGTAGACTCTCCGCCGATATCAATGATGTCCGCCCCCATCTCAACCATTTCTTTCGCACGCTCTACAGCCCGTTCCAATTCATTGAACGAACCACCGTCCGAGAATGAATCCGGTGTGATATTTAAAATCCCCATAATAAGGGTTTTCTCTGAAAAATTAAGTTCGTGTTTTCCGCACTTCATTGCACGACTCCCCTTGCTATAATTCCTCTATTGAATTCAAGTTTCCTGTATATTCGCTGTATCGTTCATGTAACAGCCCGGTGTACTCTCCGTTGCGACCCGGAAAACTCATAGAGTCAATTCTGTTTACCGGGATGATTTCCTGCACAGAGTTTGTGAAAAAAACTTCATCCGCTCCTAGTAATCGCTCTTGCTCGAACAACCCTATCCGAACCTGCATTTGCATTCGTTCTGCCAGGGCAAGGATGAACTGACGTGTTATCCCGTTTAAGAGCCCAGTCTCTATAGCTGGTGTATACAATTCTGCATCTTTAACCCAGAAAAGATTGGACGTTATTCCTTCACAGAGATTGCCTTCCTTTGTAAGGAATATCCCTTCCCGTTGAGGAGATGGTCCAATTTCCCGTTTAGCCGCCATATTGTTCAGGTAATGATGGGATTTCAAACGTTCATCGGTCTCCGGTGTGTTTCTTCTTAACTGAAGCAACACACCTTCTTTTTCTTTTAGTGGCATAGAAGGAGGCAATTCTTTTTGATAAAGAATCACCGTCGCATCCTCATAGGGAGTCGTTTGTAAACCTATCCCACCTGGCCCACCGGAAACATTGAACCGGCAATATGCATCCTTCAAGCCATTTTTATCTAAAAGTGTTGTTATTGCGTACCTGATCTTTTCTTCATCCAGGTCCGCTGTAATATTCAATTCCTTTAATCCATGAGAAAGCCTCTTTAAGTGATCCTTTAGCAAAAACGGATGACCATCATACGTTCGAAAGGTTTCAAACACACCCAATCCATATAGATATCCGTGATCGAATGGGGAAATGACAGCCTCAGATGCATGAACGATTTCACCGTTAAGATATAGGTACATTTATAAAACCATCTCGATTTTTTTATAAGTCGTTAAAAAGTTAAGGAGCAGCTGTTTCCCTTGTTCCGTCATGATGGATTCAGGATGGAACTGCACCCCTTCGATTGGCAGCTGTTTATGACGGATCGCCATGATCTCCCCTTCTTTCGTTTCGGCTGAAACGTCAAAGCATCCAGGAAGGGTTTCTCTTTTGACAATCAGGGAATGGTATCTTGTTGCCTCGAAAGGATTGGGCAAGCCTTTGAAAATGGTTTTCCCATCATGGAGCATGGGTGAGACCTTTCCGTGCATTAACCGTTCCGCACGAACAACATCCCCTCCAAAAACCTGGGCAATCGATTGGTGACCCAGGCAAACGCCGAAAATCGGAATCTTTCCGGCAAACGTTCTGATCGCCTCCAGGCTAACACCCGCTTCGTTGGGACTGCACGGTCCTGGAGAGATCATCAAGTAATCCGGAGACAATGCCTCAATCTCATCTAATGTGATCTCGTCATTTCGTTTCACGATCAACTCTTCCCCTAGCTCTCCTAAAAATTGCACAAGATTATAGGTGAATGAATCGTAGTTATCAATCATGAGAATCATAGGGTTTCTCCTTCCGCCCTGGCTTTCGCTACCCAAAGGGCTTTCGCTTTCTTCAAGGATTCTTTGTATTCGTACTTAGGATTGGAATCAATCACGACTCCCGCTCCCGCTTGAATATGGGCTTTTCCTTCTTTCACAAGCATCGTCCGAATGACGATATTCAATTCCATATCTCCATTGACGCCAATCCAGCCAATGGACCCTGTGTAAATCCCTCTTCTAACCGGCTCGAGTTCTTCAATGATTTCCATCGTTCTCACCTTAGGGGCTCCCGTAATGGTTCCTCCAGGAAAAACAGATCGAATTAGATCCGCTCCCGTTTTAGTTTCATCTAGTGTACCTCTTACATTTGAAACAATGTGCATGACATGGGAGTATTTTTCAATCACCATAAACTCATTCACTTCAACTGTCCCGTATTGGCAAACCCTGCCCAGGTCATTTCGTTCCAGGTCCACAAGCATCACGTGCTCTGCTCTTTCTTTTTCATTATTGATCAGCTCAAGAGCAAGTTTCTCATCCTCTTCAGCATCTTTTCCCCGGGAGCGCGTACCTGCGATCGGTCTGGTACTTACTTCGGTCCCTTTTTTCTTTACCAGCAGTTCCGGTGACCCGGAGACAATTTGAAAGTCCGGGCTTTGAATATAACTCATATAAGGTGAGGGATTTAATTCCCTAAGCTTTTTATAAACCGTGTAGGGCTTAGCCTTCAATTCTTGAGATTGTCGGACAGATAAATTCACCTGAAACACATCACCCTGGGAGATATAGGATTGGATTTGTTTTACGGCCTCTGAGAATTCTCCCTCATCCATGGACACATCAATGCTTCCCGGGTCATGATGTACAGGATCTTTTGCATCCTCTTTAATCTGGGAGAGGGCTTTCGTCCAAGTGGATGTCCATTTGGCGAGCTTCTTCTCAGCCGTTTCTGGGTCTTTATCGGAAAGAATCATCGTCCACAAACTATTTTCCTGATGATCGTAGACAACCCATTCCTCCAGGTAATAGAAATAAAGGTCCGGAACCTCCAGATCATCTCTGCCCAAAGCGGGAAGTCTCTCAATCTTTCTTGCATAATCATAACTAAGAAACCCGATTGCGCCCCCTTGGAAATCAGGGAGGTCCTCTCTTCTTTTCGCCCGAAGGGGATTCATCCATTTTTCCAACAAAATCAACGGGTCTCCATTTATCGTGTTAACCCCCGAAGAGTCTTGTGTGCGCAACCCTTCCGGAACACTTTGTAAAATGACGTCAGGTTGTAGTCCAGCAACGCTATATCGTCCACCCCGTCCACTTTCTAACAATATATGATGTGATTGATGATGACTAAGTTGTTCGTATGCTGCAAAAAATTGTTCTTTGGTTGAATGGTTTTTATGAAAATATAGGTGCTGCACTGACCCTTCACACTCCTATTCTTTATCTACTTTCATGATACATGAACTTCGGGAAGGTTTCATCGTTAAAAACTTGAAATTTATGTGTTGGGGATTTTGGAGAATGGAGTGAATTTGATGGGGACTTTTACTACGAAATCTTCAAAAGACCAATACAAAAAACGGATCCCGAAGAGTCAGGATCCGTCACTTATCATTCTTCATCAAATTGGTAAAGAGGAGTACTTAAATAGCGTTCTCCGTTACTGGGGATGATGGCAAGAACTTTTTTACCCTTCCCTAACTTCTTCGCTACTTCAATAGCTGCATAGATGGCCGCTCCTGAAGAAATCCCACCCAGGATCCCCTCTTCTTTCGCTGCTCTTCTTGCATAGTCGAAGGCCGAATCTTTTTCAACTTGAATGACATGGTTATATAAGTCTGTATCCAAAATATCAGGGATGAATCCGGCACCGATTCCTTGGATTTTATGAGGGCCAGGCTTTCCTCCTGATAATACAGGTGAATCGGACGGTTCCACGGCATATAGCTCGATTGATGGGTAATGCTTCTTCAGCACTTCCCCCGCACCTGTAATCGTCCCGCCTGTTCCAATCCCCGCAATGAAGGCATCTAGTTGATCGCCCATTTGCTCGACAATCTCAGGTCCAGTTGTTTCTCGATGAACTTTAGGGTTGGCTTCATTTTTGAATTGCTGAGGCATGAAGTAGCCTTTTTCTTTCGCTAACTCTTCAGCTTTGCGTATGGCCCCTCCCATTCCTTCTGCTCCTGGTGTTAATACTAATTCTGCGCCGTATGCACGTAACAGGTTGCGTCTTTCCATACTCATTGTGTCAGGCATGACCAGTAACGCACGGTATCCTTTTGCGGCAGCTACCATCGCTAAACCGATACCCGTATTTCCACTCGTCGGCTCAACAATCGTATCACCGGGTTTAATCGCACCTGCTTCTTCCCCTGCTTGAATCATCGATAATGCGATTCGATCTTTAACAGAGCTACCCGGGTTCATATATTCTAATTTCAAGTAAACATCTGCACTATTTTCATCTACTAATCGATTCAGCTTTACCACTGGAGTCTGACCTATTAATTCCGAAATTGAATTGGCTACTCTCACCATTCATTCATCACTCCTAATTCCAAGTAAATTTGTTGGTTTTATAAAATGTAACAATATTCAATAAATTTGTCAATTAAAAAGCATACACACTGCTCACCCCGTCAATCATGGTTGGAGGTGCTTCATCCCTCCTGCTCTCTCTGCTTGTCGGATGTGACCAAATTGTATCTACTCTAGGTTATATGTATGCCTATTTCATTTATCCTATGTTTCGTTAAAAAGCGTCTCACTATGTAAAAGAAGCTGACCTTTAAAAGGCCAGCCCCTCCCTAGTTCTGTTTTCCGTAAAACCAGTCCACTTCAACCTCTTTCCAAAAGGACTCGGGCTGCAGAGGCGTCTCTACTTGCTCTAAAGCAATTTGTCTTCGAATTTGAGATTTTACGTCTTTGAACGAAAAATGTCTTTCTTTCAAAACATCGTCTACATAATAAATAACGTACTCTGAATCCTCTCGAATCGGTTTTGTCCATTCACCTGGTGAGAGAGACTCTATTTCTTCTGACGCTTCCGAAGATAGGAAATCTCCATCCAGAGGAACATACCCAATGTCTCCTCCTAAATGAGCACTTTGCTCATCGCTTGAACGCTCCATGGCCAATGCTTCAAAGTCCGAGCCAGCTTCGAGTTCTTCCAGTGCTTGCGCGGCTTCTGATTGATCAGCTACCTTCAATTGCTTCAGCTTATACATTTTAGAAATAGAGTACAGATGCTCGTTTTGATTATAGAAGCTCTTCAATTCTTTTTCAGGTACTTGAACATCCTTCGTGAGGAGCTCCTCTAATAACAATTCAGATCTGATTTGAGCCTTTAGTGAATCTTCATCTTCAAGATTTTCTTCATCGTACGCATTATAAACAGATTGTATGAAATAATATTCCTGCTCTACTTCTTTATCTGAAACAGAAATATCATATTTCTTCGCTAAATGGTCGATCACTTGTTGATTGATTAGGGCCTTCAGCTCTTCCTTGCCATGTTTTTGCTCAAGGGAATACAACCAGTCCTCCCTGGTAATTGACTCTTCGCCAACCGTTGCCACGACTTCGGGAGTACCACTTACCCCCGAAGAACGATTCCACACGAGTGTAATGATGTTAGTGACAAGTAGTACCCCAACCATAACCATGAGTACAGACCGTTTAATTCTCATTTCTCCCATTCTCCCTGAATCTGATTTACTGCTTCGCGTTTGCTTTCAGTTCTTCTAATTCTTCTTTAGAAAATACATACGTTTCATTACAGAAGTGACAGCTTGCCTCTGCACTTCCATCTTCATCAATCATTTCTTGAATTTCCTGCTCCCCTAAGCTGATGATGGCATTTGAAAAACGTTCTTTATTACACTGACACTTAAATGCTACCGGAAGCGTTTCAAGTACTTTGACTTCCCCTTTTCCAAGCACTTCTTCCAATACCTCTTCAGGTGTGAGTCCATTTTCGATTAATTTAGAGATCGGAGGGATTTTAGCTAAGCGTTCCTCAATCTTCGTAATCGTTTCATCATCCGTTCCCGGCATTAGCTGGAGGATGAATCCGCCTGCTGCAAGAATGGAGTTGTCAGGGTTCACAAGCACACCTACTCCTACAGAAGAGGGTACCTGATCTGAAGTGACGAAATAATACGTAAAGTCTTCACCAAGTTCTCCTGAAACAATCGGAACCTGACCGGAGAAATGATCCCTCATACCGATATCCTTAACAATGGATAACGTCCCTGTTGTACCGACTGCACGACGGACATCAAGCTTCCCCTGCTCGTTTAAATCGAAGTGTACATGAGGATTGGTCACATATCCCCTGACCTCCCCTTTTGCATTACTATCTACAAGAATGGCACCGATCGGGCCTCCGCCCTCTACTTTGATCGTTAATTTATTTTCTCCTTTTAACATAGCCCCCATCATCACTCCGGCACTAATGCTTCTACCTAATGCTGCTGATGCAGTTGGCCATGTTCCATGTCTTCTTTGTGCTTCTCCTACTGTATCCGTGCTTTTTACTGCATAAGCACGTACTTGGCCATTATAGGCTAACGCTTTTACTAAATAGTCGCTCATGGTTGAAGCTCCTTTCACTTTAGATCATGTTTCTTTTGTATATTAATTTTAAACCTTTTAATGTAAGGAAAGGATCTACGACGTCAATGCTGTTGGATTCTTTCGAAATTAATGTAGCTAATCCTCCCGTAGCAATGACTGTGGGTTCCTTCTTACTTTGCGCTTTCATTCTTTGAACGATACCTTCTACTTGTCCAACATATCCATAGAGAATACCTGCTTGCATAGCGGTTACGGTATTCTTTCCAATGATGTGTTCAGGACGGGCAATTTCAATTCTTGGCAATTTGGCCGCCTTCGAGTACAGGGCTTCCGTTGAAATGCCTATACCAGGGGCGATCGCTCCACCCATATATTGTCTTTCCTCATTGATATAGCAATACGTCGTCGCTGTACCGAAATCAACAATAATGAGAGGACCACCGTATTCTTGAATACCAGCGACAGCATTTACGATTCGATCCGCTCCGACTTCCCTTGGATTTTCATACTTGATATTTAAACCGGTTTTAATACCAGGTCCAACGACGAGCGGAGTAATATTAAAATACTTCTCACACATACGTTCCAAACTAAACATAATTGGAGGGACAACGGAGGAAATGATGATTCCGTCAATCTCGTCAAACGTCAGCTTCACATGCTCGAACAGATTCTTCACAAGCATTCCAAACTCATCTTCCGTTTTATGTCGATTCGTTTCAGCTCTCCAATGATATTTTAAATGGTCATTTTCATACACACCAAACACAATATTGGTATTCCCTACATCCATTACAAAAATCAATTTCCTCACCTACTAAGCCAATTGTTTTCACACTGCCAACATCATACCATAATTTATTTTAAATAGGTATAAAACCGCAACCGGCTTGGTATGACCAACAAGCATAAGACGAACCGACCGGAAATGCGCTCTTTGCCTTCATGTTGAACCATCACAAGGTGTTTCTTTAGAGAATCCGGCCGAAACCGAGCAAAACCCAGCCATTTTACAATAATACCCAAATCGAATATTATTCCACGAGCTGAGCATATCCCACCAGTAAAAATCTAAACCTATCCAAAACAAAAAGGATGCACCCATTACTGGATGCATCCCTCAATATTACGTGCGATCTGAGTTAGAATCGTCTTCTTTTGAAGCCGTGTCTTCTTCGATCACAGTTTCTTCATTTTTCTTTTGGATATTTACTTTCACGTCACTATTTTCCTGGTCGGATTCATAGATACGTTCCGGTAGTTTACCGTGATCCATTAAATGCTTGATTTGTGCCGCATCCAATGTTTCGATGTCTAATAATGTTTTCGCAATGAGCTCAAGCTTGTCGCGATTCTCAGTAAGAATTCGCTTCGCTCTCTCATAGCTCTCTTTAATTAGACGCTGCATTTCCAGGTCAATTTCGTATGCGATGGCATCTGAATAGTTTTGCTCACTATTGATGTCACGTCCCAAGAACACTTGACCACCTTGAGATTGACCGAACTGAAGTGGTCCGAGCTTATCACTCATACCATATTCAGTGACCATTTTACGGGCGATTCCAGTTGCACGTTGGAAGTCATTGTGAGCACCGGTTGATACATCACCGAAGATGATTTCCTCTGCTACACGACCACCAAGTAAACCGGTAATCTTATCTAGAAGCTCAGGCTTCGTCATAAAGTAACGATCTTCTTTCGGAAGCATAACGGCATATCCGCCTGCTTGCCCACGAGGAACGATGGTCACCTTATGTACCATATCTGCTTCATCAAGGACTAAACCGATAACGGTGTGACCCGCTTCGTGGAAAGCCACGATTTTACGTTCTTTTTCAGATATGACGCGGCTCTTCTTAGCAGGACCAGCAATGACACGGTCAGTTGCTTCATCAATATCACGCATATCGATTTTCTTCTTATCCTCACGGGCTGCTACAAGAGCTGCTTCGTTCAGAAGGTTTTCTAAGTCGGCTCCAGAGAAGCCTGGTGTTCTCATCGCAATCGCTTTTAGATCCACTGAATCATCAAGCGGTTTATTATGAGAATGTACTTTAAGAACCGCTTCACGTCCTCTAAGGTCGGGACGATCTACTGTAATTTGACGGTCGAAACGCCCTGGACGTAACAATGCAGGATCCAGAATGTCTGGTCGGTTTGTTGCAGCGACAATGATAATACCTTCGTTAGCGCCAAAGCCGTCCATTTCGACTAGTAACTGGTTAAGGGTTTGTTCACGCTCATCGTGACCTCCACCTAAACCTGCTCCACGTTGACGACCGACCGCATCAATCTCATCGATGAAAATGATACAAGGTGCATTCTTCTTCGCATTTTCGAATAAATCACGTACACGAGATGCACCGACACCGACAAACATTTCAACGAAGTCGGAACCACTGATTGAGAAGAAAGGAACTCCTGCTTCTCCAGCAACTGCTCGTGCAAGTAAGGTTTTACCTGTACCTGGAGGTCCTACTAGAAGGACACCCTTTGGAATACGGGCACCTACTTCAGAGAATTTGCGTGGATCCTTTAAGAATTCCACTACCTCTACAAGTTCTTGCTTCTCTTCATCTGCTCCCGCTACATCTTTAAAGCGAACTTTCTTCTTCTCTTCGCTATATAGCTTTGCTTTACTTTTCCCGAAGTTCATGACACGGCTTCCGCCGCCTTGAGCTTGGTTAAGTAAGAAGAAGAACAGAATAAAGATAATGACAAATGGAATGATCGTTGTAAAGAAAGATACCCAGCCGCTTGTTTCTTTGGCTTGTAATACTTCCACATCAATTCCTTGCTCTGATGCTGCCGTATTGATCTTCTCCATTAACTTTCCATCTGTAGTAAGGACATAGGTTAAGAAGTACTCTCCTTCTTTAGCCCCTTCCATCTGTCCTTTTACTTCATAAACGCCCCTGCCAGGCTGAATTGAAAAAGAAGAAACGTCTCCGTCTTCAAGGTTATTAATAAACGTACTGTACTCGATATTTTTGGTTGGCTCGTTGTTGTTACTGAAATAACTCACCACACCTATAATCACTAAAAAGACCAGTAAATAGAATATGGTGTTTCGAAAGATCCGGTTCATCCCTTACCTCCTCCCACGGTAAACAAACTAAGTAAAATAGTATCATAGAAAATCATGGCATTACAACAAATTGCACTCACAAGATTCCTCTTTAGATTATACTTATTCTCCAGTTGTATACACTCTTGGTTTTAAAACTCCGATATACGGCAGATTACGGTATCTTTCAGCGTAATCCAGACCATATCCGACGACGAACTCGTCAGGGACAATAAAGCCCACGTAGTCCGCTTTGATATCAGCTTTACGTCCAGTCGGCTTGTCAAGCAGAGTGACAATGCTGATGGATTTCGCTTTACGATAACGGAACAGCTCCACAAGGTAGCTTAATGTTAGACCACTGTCGATGATATCTTCAATGATCAGGATATCCCGACCTTCCACTTTCGTATCTAAATCTTTCACAATCTTTACTTCTCCTGAAGAGACAGTAGAGTTCCCGTAGCTGGATACATCCATGAAATCCATTTCCATATGCGTATCCATACGTTTACAAAGGTCAGCCATGAATGGCATTGCACCTTTTAAAACTCCAATTGCCAAAGGAAAACGATCTTGATATTCCTCTGTTAATTGTGCACCTAATGCTTTAATCTTTTCTTGAAGTTCTTCTTCTGAAATTAACACTTTTTCAATATCTTGGTTTAACAATGTTCAACTGCCTCCTAGAAGATGATTGCTCTTAAATTGTAGTACTAAACTATTTTCTTGCTCTTCTCCCAAATCGTAAGTAGACTTTTTCATTCCCGGAACCCAAAGTATGTGGTTATCTGCGTCCACTACAATCGGCCACTCGTCACGGAGGTGAACAGGAATTTTTTCGTCAATAAAGAGTGTCTTAAGCTTCTTTGAGCCTTCCAACCCCTTCACTTTCATTCGATCTCCGCTCTTTCTCGTACGCACATATAATGGCAGGGTAACCTTGTCCGGATCAATGTAGATCCTATCACCGGTACGATCCTCTGCTAACGAGGAAGAAAAATAAAGAAGGAACTGATATCCACCTTGAAGTTCAAGCGTTTCATTAACCTGTATCTCGTGACAATAAGGAGCTTCGGTTAACGCTAGTTCTCCAAAATGAAAATAACATGTATGATACGCCCTTGTTACCTTAAGCCCTTTTGGTAAATCCAAGCTGGCATTAGGCGTTTTTCCTTTTAATATACCCAATACATCGTAAATATGTATAGACGATAAGGAAGATGGTCTAAGTTTGTAAAGATAGTTTAATATTAGATTAATCCCTCTTCTTTGTAAAGGCTGAGGCATTGCAAGAAAACCATCGATATGTAAAGATGAGAAATCCCCAGTGTTATTCCATACCTTATTCAACTTAGCCCTTGCTAATTCCTCTAAATATGCCTCATCTTCTGTCAATTCTTCACTAAATCGTTGAAATTGGAGATGAACATGAGGATTCTCTTTTTTTAAAAAAGGAAGAACCTTTTTTCTGAACCTGTTCCTGGTATAATCTTCCTTCAGATTACTGGGGTCTCTCCTCGGGTTTAGATCGTGCCTTTCACAATACGTCTCTATATGCTCTTTTGTAACAGAGAGAAATGGCCGTATTATCTCACCTGCAGTAATGGATCGTTTCAAGGGAATCCCGGCTCTGCTAGCCCCGGATGCTCCTCTTGTCAACTTCATCAGGATGGTTTCTACTTGATCATCCCCATGATGGCCAAGAGCTAATTTCGTAGCAGATGCCTCTTCCATGACCTCCATTAAAAATTCATAACGAATTTGACGGGCCATTTCCTGCAGACTTCCATTCTTCCGCTCGATCTCCATTGATACATCCACTCTTTCACTGTAAAAAGGGATGTTTCTCTTATTGCAGTATTCTTTGACGAACAAGAGTTCCTGATAGGATTCGTCTCCTCTGAACATATGATCAAGATGAGCCGCAACGACTTCTACTTCCCACTCAGCTTTGTTCGAATCAAGAAAATGGAGCAGCGCTAAGGAATCAGGGCCTCCCGACACTGCCACCAAAATACGATCTCCTTTTTCAATCAACCTATGGTCTTGAATAAACCTTTTAATCGTTTGCTCTAACATAACGCTTCCACTTCCTGAATCCATTTCCCCCATTGTATCAATACCTACTGAATTCTTACACTCTTACGCTACATCAATTCTCCATAGATATACAAAACATATAATAACGAAACAATCATCACCACGAGCACAGTCTCAAGAAAGTGACTAGATTTTTTATTTCGTTGATTTTGATATCTGCTATGGGCAGCGGATGAACTTGCAGGAGCGCTAGTTGAAACAGGTTTACTTACTTTAGGTTTCGATTTGGGCTGCTGTACTGGCTGAGAGTGAGAAAGTCCATTCAGGAGGCTGACCCTCATATCACTGGCAGATTGAAATTTCCCTTCCAGGGCATCAAGGATCGATCCTTCAAACTTTTTCAATTGGTCTTTGGAACCGATAGCCTGCCTTAATTGTTGCATATTCCCGTTTCCTGCCTTGGTGAAACGCTCTGGATAGGCTAAATTAATGAGGATCATCCCCACAGAGAAAAGATCATAAGAAGGTTCGGCTCTTCGGGACCCCCCTACCCAGTATCCTCTATCAAAAAACTCCGTAAACTCTTTGATTGCCCGCCCATTGATGGTCGTTCCCCCAACATCAATACAGCGAATTCGGTAAGGAGGTCCGGTGACGATCAAGTTTTCAGGTTTTAAATCCCCAAAGACCCATCCTTCCTTATGAATTCTCTCCAGATCTGTCAGGAGCTGAGCAATGAGTACACCCGTCCACGAAAATCCTTTTGATTGAACAAATGACAACAAGTCAGTACCTTGAATATATTCCATCACGTAAAAATGGATTTTCTGTCCACGATACTCCCAATCATCCACATCAAGAAGCTTTGGCCCAAGGGGAGCACCTTGGACCTTAGAGAAAGATTTTAATACATTCACTTCCGAGGTAATGGAAACATTGCTGTCACTCATCTTTAACGCCTGATATCCAGACGAACCTTGTACCAGGTAGACGATCCCGTTCGCACCATACCCTAATTCTTTTACAACGGTGTAGATCTGCTTATACCATTTTCCTCGTATAACTGTTCCAGGCGGGAAATTAAATGGTTTCTTCGAAGTATTGTTCATCATCGCCACGAGAGAGCAATCCCCTTAATGAACGTTTTTTCTTAAAGTGGGTGATAGCTTCTGAGATCGCCGGACCTGTTGGAGTAATTCCACCTGGAGACAATTTAGAGAATATACTCGTCAATGTTTCGAGTTTTGGTGTCCAATCCAGCAATTTTTCGACATCTTGTCGTTTCCCGGGAAATACAAAGACGGAAAATTTATTATCACCCATTCTTGCATTCAGGCTTAATGACAGGTCTAATAAGGCTTCCTTAACCGTGGGAAGCTTATGCTTCATGCTCGCAGACGTATCGACAAGAATCAACACTTCCATATCAACGGATTCTCCCAGTTCATCGACAACCTCCATGACCTCCCCCCGTTGTTCGGGAGGAAGTTCCTCCATGGATGCGGATTTACCTAGGATTTGCTTCAGCTCTTTATTTACAACCCCCTGCAAGGTTTGTGTCATCGCTTTGCGCGTGACCATTTGTACTGTTTGAGAAAGCTGTTGGGCATATACAATCTGACTTACTCCACCCCCCGATAGAGCAATTCCTTCAATTTCCTGCATTCCATTATCATCTATCACATCATTATCCATGACCCCAATGACGTTCACTGAGATTCCCTGCTCCTTCGCAAGAGCCGCCATCGCAATCGGGTCTTCACCTTGATTAGAGCAACCATCAGTAATTAATAGAATTTGACGAAGTGTACCTGGCTTCATCAGACTCCCCTCCTCATTCTAAAGTTGTTACCATCTTCGCCGAATAAGGAGGGATTTATACTCTAGTTAACTATTTTTATAGGGTAAGTATACGTGCTAGGAAATTCTCTTTTTATCCTTTGATTTCGATTTTTGCACAGGGATAGACGACCACTTCGGTATATTGTGTTTGATTTTTGAAACTACAATGGTCATATCATCTTCTATTAAGCCGGAGCTCGACCTGATCACTTCCTCCATTAGAATATCGGCCACTTCTTGTGGTTCCTCCGTTTCCAGCTCCTTTATTTTCCTCTTCATCCAGAGATCATAATTTTCTACATGTTTCGGCCCTTCAAAGGCACCATCACTCATCATAATGAGAAGGTCTCCTGCTTTTAACTGCTCAGACACGACATCCACATCGAAATCCTGCTGAAGCATCCCCATGGGTAAATTGCTTGCCTCTACCTTGATGATTTTATCTCCCCGCTTAATGAAACTCGGGGTTGAACCAATTTTCAAGAACCTCGATGACGCATTCTGCAGATCGATCATGGCTAAATCCAATGTGGAGAATATTTCATCATTCGTTCTGAGAGATAGAATCGAGTTGATGGATTTGATCGCTACTTGTTCTTCAATCCCGGATTCCAGTATCTTTTTCAAAAGCCTAAGCGTTTCATTGCTTTCATAGTGAGCCCGTTCTCCGTTACCCATCCCGTCACTAATCGCAACAGCATATTTTCCCCTTCCTAATTCAATCATCGAGTAGCTGTCTCCTGATACCAGCCCTCCCCCTTTCGCTGCATGAGAAGCTCCTGTATCCACTACAAATTTCTTGGCAGATTGGAAAGTCACATGACATTGACCGTTCGGAAATTGAGCACACTCCTCCTTTTGAACAATGATATTTTCTCCTAATATATCCGATAGCATCGGGGCAATCAGCTTTTCACCCTGTCCATGCCCCCCGCAATAAGGCATGGTCATATCTATATCGACATTTCCTTGTTCCAGGTTATAGATTTCAATGTTTTCAATCTCGATTCCAAACTCTCCAATGCTAGCTAAGATTTGTTCTTCCTGAATATGATGATTCTCCCTTTCTCTTTGAATTTCTTTCGCGAAGTTCCCCATCACCTCTGACACTCCAAGTAATTGGTCGGCGACCAGCTTCCTGCTTTCCTGCACCTGCTTCTTTAATTTCAGATTCGCTTGATAGAAGGTCAGCTCCTGATATATGGTTTCTTTCAGTTTTTTCTCTCTCGTACAATGCTTCTCTACTTCTCTAGCAAGTTTTGAAGACAGTGGGACACGGCCCTGATCATATTCGGTCATCACATCTTTCATCAGATTATAGGTTTTATCAAAATTCCTGGCCCAGCACTGATCTTTCTTAAAACAGGTTTGACACGTTTTCTCTGTCACATTACTTAAGAAATAATCAAACTCTTTATCTTCCTCCTCTTCAAATCGGTCTTCTATTTGTTGAAAACTATTGGATAAAGCTTGAAACACCGAGGAAAACTGCGTGACCCTATTAGCGGTCACATCTCTGACTCTGCGCATGTATCCCTGTTGTTCCTGCTGATATTCCGCTGTTCCCGGAATATGCTTGGCAATTTTAGATGTTAAACTTTGAGGGGTTAAGAATAAGAGTAAAATCGCTACCCCCGATTCATATAAGGTTTTCGTTATGACTGTATCTGTTTCTCCGTACATACCCATTAGTAAAGTAGCGATTAACAAACCGATTGCTGCTCCGAATTTCTTTCCTTCTTTCATAAGTCCGCCCAGAAGCCCCGAAAAAGCAAGCAAGCTCATTTGATAAAAGCTGGAAACGTTGGCTAAACTGAAAACAAGCCCAGTGACAACCCCTACTGTTGAGCCCACTGTAGCCCCTGCTATAAAGGAAAACAGCAGCACTAAGTATCTCGATAACACATGTTCCACAGACAGATTGTATACTGACCATCCGATTGTACCTGTCATGATAGATGCTAATAGGATGATCAGGCTGACCACTTCTTCCGTTTTCAGCGATTTCCTTCTCCGCTGAATGGTTACAAGGGGTACGCTTTGAATAAAAATATAAGTTAAGAGAAAGGCAAGGCTCGCTTCTATTAACGCCATTACTCCGTTGTACACAGTCAGTGCTTGTCCTTGCTGGATATAATCGAATGAAAGCTTTGCCACCATGACTGTGAAGAATACATAAAAAGCGACGACTCTCAAATTATTCTTGTGATATTTCTGAGACAATCGAAACGCTAATAGGAATATTACCGCACTGACAAACGTATAACTGATACTAGGAAGAGATAAGGTGAGAGCTCCTGCAAGCAATCCGATTAGCGCAATGGGAGATTTCTCTCTCCGAATAATGTAAACGGTAGCGAAGAACGGCAGTGCGAACGGCGTTAAATGTGAAAGGATCAACGCTCTTCCCAATAAAAATCCGATAACGAATAAGGCGATGCCCTTTTCTACGAACAGCCACTCCAGTTTCGAATAAATAGACTTCATTCTTTTGGATAGTTCCACCCTAGTGTGTTCAATGTCCACGTTCTGAACAGGTTCTATGATCGACTGATCGGCTTTCCCCATGTATGAAACACTCCCCATTTCTTTTTTGTTAAGTATAAATGGTACAAGCTTAAAACTTTGTCAAAATGAGGGAATGCATACCAAGAAAGTTTCGACGACTTTCTATGGATTCCGGTAAAATATTCAGAATATTATAATCGCATCTATTCTTCTTTTCTACTTTTTTCATCTTAAACGCTTACGCGAGTATGCTTGAGGGAATTTTGACAAATTCTTTACCAGATTATATTGACAAGATAATTCTTTCTATGTATCATAGATTTTGTGCCTAAAAGGTGCATAAATATGGCGGTGTAGCTCAGCTGGCTAGAGCGTACGGTTCATACCCGTGAGGTCGGGGGTTCGATCCCCTCCGCCGCTACCATATTTCAAGGCCCGTTGGTCAAGCGGTTAAGACACCGCCCTTTCACGGCGGTAACACGGGTTCGAATCCCGTACGGGTCATAGTAAAAAAAGACTATCATTTATGATAGTCTTTTTTTATATTCAGCTCTTTTCGTATGAAGAGGCACATCAAGCTTTTTCTGCAGACACAACTTCTTCAATTTGCTCCTGGTGATGTTTATCATGACCGATAAAGTCTTCAAAAAACTCATCAAGTGTAAAGCTTTGATCTCCTACTGAGAACGAATGTTGTAAATCATCATCAGATAAGCTACTTACATAAGCTATAATCGATTCGCGTGTCTTGATACCCTCTTCAATCAAAGCTTCCTTATTTACCACGTCATGCGCATATCTTTTAGCTTCTCCATTAAAACGTTGAAAATCCGGAAAAGGAGACAACTGTACTCCTTCTGAAACCTTTGGGAGAATCTCCACTAATGAATATTGGTCCCATTTGATCATGTGAGAAACATTTGCAGCAATCGACCACTTGCTTTCCTCCATTGGCTGAAACCACTCTTTGTCATTGATCCTTTTCAATTCATTAAGCCACAGCTTAAACGATTCATGGTGATCAATTATCTGTTCTTTTTTCATAATGGCTTCCTCCATAAAATTAGTTAAGACTATTTTATTCGATGAGGGCAGGTCGTTTTCCTTTATTCACATTTTAAAAAAACAGGCACACTCATTCTTATGAGTATGCCTGTTTTCCGTTCACAACCTGCTATATGAGTTAATAGACAGCAAGTTAACCTTTTTTCGCCCCTTTTCCACCACGACGAGACTCAGTATTTTTCTTTAAAGATGATAAACGATCCTCACTGTCTTTCAAGAAACGTGCCATCTTTTGTTCGAAACTCTCTTTAGTACGTGTGTCGTTCTGTTTGTTATTATTATTACGCGGGCGTTGAGGACGCTGAGGGCGCTGCGGGCGTTGTGGTTGCTCTTTCGCTTTTCGGATGGACAAACCGATCTTTCCATCTTTCTCAACATTAATAACCTTAACTGTTACTTCGTCGCCAACTTTAAGGTGTTCGTTAATATCCTTAACATAGTTGTCTGCAACTTCACTAATGTGAACTAAACCTGTTGAACCTTCCGATAATTCCACGAACGCTCCGAAATTTGTAATACCTGTTACCTTACCCTGTAACTTGCTGCCTACTTCGATTGACATAAAAGAAATGCTCCTCCTTAAAATGATAAAAGATAAACCTTACTACATATTATAGCCAATTTAAAAAAAGAGTGTCAATAAGACACCTCTTCTTCTTTCTCTTTATCTGGTTCAGGTATGTTGAAAATAATTTCACCTTCATCTGATAAAAAGTAATCCCGGCGAGCCAGTTTGGCTATATATTCATCGTCGTTAAGCTTCACAATCTCTTCTTCCAACGCGGTTTGCTTATCTTTTAGATGTTCTAACTTTTTTTCTAATTGTGCTTTTTCAGTACGTTTATCTTCTAAAACCTGGGCTCTGGAAATGAGAGTCGAAATTAAAAATCCACTAATTGCCAATACTAAAATTAAAAATACTGCTAATCGACGGACCAAACGCTTTTTTCTCTTAGAAGACGAATGATGCATATGCTCCTGATGACGAACATATTCATTTTCCATTGGTGTCACGTTTTTTCTCATTCCCAAACCTCCTTTACAATATGGAGTGGCAAAGCCTTAAGCCCTATTCTTTGTCTTTAGGTTTCTTTTTGAACTTTTCTACCACTCTATATACTTTTTTGATATATACTTTAAAAATTCCTGCCACTTTATTATATAACTTCTCGACTCTTTTTGTAAGATTTTTCGGCAATAAATTCCAAATACCCTTCAATATCCACCATATTGGAGCCGTTACGAGCTTAATCGCCCATTGTAACACGTTCCAAATCACCTTTAACAGGAATATTATGACGGATAAGAGCCCTTTTCCTACAGATAAAACCACGGTAATGAGAAGCACAATTATCCATTTTATCGGTGAATAAATTAATTTTTTCACCATTTTCACACCAAAATTATAAAGGGAGATAAAAAATAAGATCACCCGTTCCAAAAAGGCAAGATAAAGCTGTTTGATGAGGGCCTGATAACCAGCAAACCCACACAGCAAAGCAATGAAAATATAAAAACGGATCTCACCGAAATTGACGACAAATAAAATATAAAAAATCGATAGGGCTTGTAATACCCAAAACATAATATCGTTTATGAATACAAGCCACCGTTTTCTTTCAGACCGGTTTAAGAACCGATTGTATGTGTCTAATGTCGCACCAAATAAAGCTCCCATTCCAATCATGGAGAGCATGGTGTAGAACTGGGTTGAGAGTGTCATCGAAACAGCTTGCTAAAGAAGCCTTTAGCCTTCTCCCCATTTTGTTCATCCAGGTAAACGAGATCAAACACCTTTCCTTTAATGGAGACGATGCCTTTATCCACGTCCAGATTTTTCATTTGTAGATTTTGACCTCTTACAGACAAAAAGCCCATTACGGTTTCGAGTAGAAACTCTTCATTATCGAAGCTTTCCACCTGTTTAACACCTGTGATATCAAGAAGCTTCCGGCCCCTCATCATGACGTCATGTTCCTGAAAAGTCGTTTTATCTTTGTTTCCATCATAATATTGATTCATACCCATCCCTCACATTCCCATAGTACAAGCTTTGTAACTATGTTTATGTTTTCGGGAGAAAAATAGAACCAAAATAGAGCCACCTACTATGTAATCCTTATTCCGTTTCTTCTTGAACTCTTTCTTCTGAAAGTACGGAATAAAGTCCACTCGCTTCTTCTTTTTTTGTTGTTTCAAGAAGCCTTTCTATCTTTACCCTCATAATCTTTTGACCAAACCTCACGCTTAATTCGTCTCCAACCTTCACGTTAGAGCTTGCTTTTGCTTGCAGCCCATTCACTGTTATACGACCCTGGTCGGCAATTTCTTTCGCCATCGTTCTTCTTTTTATCAGTCTTGATACTTTTAGAAATTTATCTAATCTCATGGATACCATTATTCATTTCCCCTTATTCGATATTCATCTTTTTGGCTTCGTTCCAAAATTGGTCTAATTCTTCTAAAGTGAAATCCTCAAAGCTCTTCCCCGTTTTCAAAACCTGTTCCTCCACATAAGAAAAGCGGCGGTAAAATTTTGCATTCGTCATAGACAGGGCTTCCTCTGGAAATATCTTATAGAATCTGGCCACATTGATAAGTGCGAATAAAATATCTCCAAATTCTTTTTTGATATCTTTTTCATTATTATTCTCGACCTCGTTTTCAAATTCCTTTAATTCTTCCCATACTTTTCCCCAGGCACCTAGTGGGTCTGGCCAATCAAAGCCTACTTTTGCGGCTTTCTTCTGGTATTCGTATGCCTTCATGAGAGCCGGCATTCCTTTGGCAACGTTCTTAAGCATCGGTTCATGTTCATCCGGCTTTTCTTGCTTCTTGATTTCATCCCAGTTCGCTTTCACTTGTTCCGTATTTTCTACTTGAACCGAACCGAATACATGAGGGTGTCTTCGGACCATTTTGGAAGCAAGACTTTCAATCACTTCCTCCATGGTGAACATTCCTTCATCCTCACCTATTTGGGCATGAAGCATGACCTGGAGCAGGACATCCCCCAGCTCTTCAATCATATGATCAATATCATCTTCCTCAATGGCTTCCAGTAACTCGTACGTTTCTTCGAGTAAATATTTCTTGAGGGAATGATGAGTTTGCTCTTTATCCCAAGGACACCCATTCGGTCCCCTTAATGTCGAAATAATCTCTCTTAACGTTGCAAATTGTTTATAAGTGGATGCCATTTCTTTCACAGCAGGAACGTACAAGCTTGTTAAATTACTGAGGTGGGCCACACGATCAAGTTCAACCAGCGGTATTTTATCCACCTTCTCTTCCTTGCTGCCGGCCGCTGTGACAAGCAAGACTTCATAATCATATGGATAGAGCTCCATCAAGGTAATCTTCACCTCAGAAGCGATAAAAGCATCATACACCTGCCCGATGATAAGCTGTTGATTCATATGAATATCTTGAAGCTTTAAATTCGTACCATCCAACAGCTGAAAGCCATCGATCGGGTCCGCTCCGACAGAAGCGAACAGAGCATCAATGAAGCTTTGGCCTCCGCCTATCGACACTTGTATCTTTCCTTCTTCCTGAAGGTCCAGAAGCATTTGAACAGCCTTTTCAGCTACTAATGGATGACCCGGTACGGCATAGACAATTGAATGCTTTTCAGATTCCCTAACCAGCTCAAATACAATCTCTTCATACACGTGGTCGAACTGATCATGCTTTTCATATACAGCATCAAAGGATTGAAACTCGACTCCTTCAGCCACTAAATCCTTTACGACTGGATGCTCCTTCGTACGTAAGTATAGATGTGAGCTATTCTTTAGTAATCGGTACACTCCTAATGGGAGCTGTTCGATATCCCCTGCACCTAAACCCACAATTGTTATTGTATGCATATTGATCTCCTCGCTACTTTTTATTCAATGGTTGCATAATATTCATCAGCCTTACCCATTTACTACCAAACGGCAAGAAACCCATTTCTTCTCTGGAGAGGACATTTCCTCTTAAAAAAACAATCAGAAAGATGAGGGCGCCGAGGCAGGCTCCTCCTAAAGAAAAAAGGACAGAAAGCTCGCGTTCAGGCATTCCTTTGTCTAAAAGTGTATCATAAACCTGCAGGAAAACCTGTAACACGATGGTCATGGCTGCACCGCTCAGCAATAAGGTTTTATAGAAAGAAAAAGGAAAAAACCGGATAGGGAATAATCTCCTTAGCTTCAAGATCATCATACCGGTAATAACGGTTAAAGAAACGACCGTCGCGATGGACGCTCCCATAATACCCATGACGGGAATGAGATATGCGTTGCCGAAATACTTTAAGAGAATGCCTATCAAAATACAGATTGCAGGGTAATAAATCTTACCGATTCCTTGGAAAATGCCTGCAAACGTAAGAATCAGACAGCTAAAGAAAATGGAAAGACAGAAAACGGCGATCACCTTTGAGCCCAATGCATTTTCAAATAGCATCGTATTGGTAGGAACCATGATATTGATGATTCCTAATGTAGCTGCAAATCCAATGGTAATACTGATTTTCAGGGATAACTGACTGTACTCCCTTATCAAATCTTCTTTCTTTTTCAAGTAGGCACTTGTCACCAATGGTACGATGGTGAGGGAAATAGAGGTGGCCACTACTGTCCCGAGCTGGACAAAGGGCTGACCCCGGTCATAAATCCCTTTCCACGTCTTCCCCGACTCCGTATCAATACCTGATGAGGTCAGGAGAGAATATACATTCAAGGAATCAACAAACTGAAGAAGGACCAGCAGCATGGCACTTACACAAATGGCAGTTCCGTTCATTAATAACCGTGACCAAATGTGGAAATAATCAGGGGACAACCTCAGGGATTTGCGTGAAAACAGCCTCTCCCTGCGTGCAGTGACTATGAATAGTAAAACCAACAAGCCTCCCAGCCCACCGGTTATCGAACCGAATAGCGCTCCGTTCCCCGCCATATACAGGGAATATCCTTGAGAAACCAAAATAGTTGAAAATAAAAGAATCGTCGCCACTCTTATCATTTGCTCTGTCACCTGTGAAACAGCTGTGGGCACCATATCTTCCTTTCCTTGATAATATCCTCTCAGAACAGAAATGGGAGCTAACAACAGAAAGGATAAAGAAATGACTTGAATCAACGGTTTAAGGAGTGGATCCCCCATCCAGCGGGCTATCACCCCTGCTCCAAAGTACACGATAAGAAACCAGCTTAATCCAACGATACATAGAAACATGAAGGAGGTGACGGCTACATTCTTCGCTCCTTCTTCATCTTCATTTTCTATTTTCTCGGCTACTAACTTCGAGATGATCACAGGGAATCCATAGGTGGATAATGCAATGGCAATTCCGTAAAAAGGATACACCTGCTGATAGATATAAAAACCAATATCCCCAACAATATTTTGAAACGGCACCCGATATACTGCACTTAATATCTTCGTCACTAGTGCGGCAACCGTTAATACCATTGCCCCTTTCAAAAATTGGTTGGAAGAGTACTTCTTACTCAACCAGTTTCCCTGCCTTTCTGTACCACTTTTTCAATGCTCTTTGAGTCTGATCTGGCAGAGAAAAAATTCGTTTATGTACTGGTCATTTTACCATAAAGAGCTGCCTGTTTTCTTTGAACAACTTCGTTTATCAGGCCAAAAATAAAAAAGAAGAGCGGCTAAGTGCCGCTCTTTTAGATTATGACTCCATTTGCCTTGCTAAAAAGCCAGCTGCCGTTTCTACTGCCTTTTGTTCCACTTCGCCTACTGTACGTTCCTTCGAGAAGATCGCAACGGCACCAATCGGGTCACCATTTGCGACTATCGGGGCTATCGTATAGGAAGCCAGATCTTCACCGTGTCCATCGACAAGCTCAGCTTGTCCTTGTTGAGTGTGTAATAGAGACGTACGGTCATCCATTACTTTTTCAACCAGTTCACTGATGTTCTTATTTAAATATTCCTTCTTTGAAGCGCCGGAGATGGCGATTACAGCATCTCGATCACAAATTAACACTGCGCTTCCAAGGCTGTCGTATAATGCTTCGCCGTATTCCTTAGCAAAGTCACCAAGTTCACTTATAGGGGAGTATTTCTTTAAGATGACTTCTCCGTCACGATCGACGAAGATTTCCAGGGGATCTCCCTCGCGAATCCTTAATGTTCTACGAATTTCTTTCGGAATGACGACACGCCCTAAATCATCAATACGACGAACAATACCAGTTGCTTTCATCTATAGTTGCCTCACTTTCATCAGATGATTTTATTTGGCAATGTACCAACTTGTTATTGAATACTTTACCATTGTTGAGTTTAGTATCTTACAACTTAGAAGTTCTATACACATTCAGTTATTTTTTCTGTAATTTCACTAAAATTCTAATGCAGGTATCTTTTTCCATTGTTGGCAGCTGCATAAATACTAATACCCTTATCATAGTAAAGTAAAACAATCAGCGCGTTTACATTTTGGTTACATTATTATAACGAAGGTAAGAATTTCCGCATTTCACCACCTGATGAATGTGACGAAATTCTTATCATTATTACGCGTTTTCCTCTACTTTTAACGCTTCATCTAAATGCTTAATGATGTCATATGCCATATTAAACCACTTGGATGCTTCCAAGCGTGAGGTATTGATGGATATTTTAAGCTTAGATCCTTCCATTCCAAGACCCACAGCCCGGCCGTGTTTGTTGCATAAATTAAAGACCTTGGATCCATCGATCTGTGCTGTTCCTTCAGGCGACATAAAGATGTTCACTGATTTCTTATCCTGTTTAATGGACTCAAGCTTTGTATTTTTGGCGTATATTTTCATTTCAGAGATTAAGAATAGATAGCCGACTTCCTCTGGGTACTCCCCAAAACGGTCAAGGATTTCTTCTTCCAGCTCTTCGATTTCAGGAAGCGAAGAGAGGGAGCGGAATCGTTTATACATTTCGATCTTTTGATGTCCATCTTTAATATAATCATCTGGAATATAAGCATCGATTTCAATATCCACTTCAAAGCTAGACTCCGGCTGCTTCGGCAGATCTCCTTTTCGCTCTTCGATGGCTTCTTTCAGCATTTGAGAGTACAAGTCAAATCCTACAGAATCAATAAAGCCGTGTTGCTGTGCTCCCAGAAGATTCCCTGCTCCACGGATCGTCAGGTCACGCATGGCAATCTTGAATCCTGAACCGAGCTCCGTAAATTCTTTTATCGCTTGCAATCGTTTTTCTGCGACTTCCGTCAGCACCTTATCTTTACGGTAGGTGAAATAGGCATAGGCCACCCTGTTAGAACGTCCTACCCTTCCTCTTAATTGATAGAGCTGAGATAAGCCCATCCGATCGGCATCAAAGACAATCAATGTGTTCACATTCGGGATATCCACACCTGTTTCAATGATCGTCGTAGTGACCAGTACATCATACTCCCCAGCAAGGAAGCTTAAGATTACGGCTTCGAGCTCGTTTTCACTCATTTGGCCGTGGGCGTATGCTATTCTCGCATCTGGCACAAGCATGGAAATTTCATCCGCTTTTCTTTCAATATCCTCCACTCGGTTATAGAGGAAATATACCTGACCGTTCCGGGCCATTTCTCTTTCAATGGCCTCTTTGATCAAAGCACCGTTGTATTCCATTACATATGTCTGAACCGGGAATCGATTCTCCGGCGGTGTTTCAATGACAGATAGATCCCTAACTCCAAGCATCGACATATGGAGAGTTCGTGGAATCGGAGTAGCCGTTAGGGTCAACACATCAATATTCGTTTTTAATTGTTTGATTTTTTCTTTGTGCGTAACTCCAAATCGCTGTTCTTCATCGATGATCAATAATCCTATGTCCCTGTATTGAATGTCTTTAGAAAGCAGGCGGTGAGTCCCCACTACGATATCAACGGTTCCGTTCTTAAGACCCTTCGTCGTTTCCTGCTGCTGCTTTCGTGTTCTGAAACGACTTAATAATCCGATCTCAACCGGGAAGTCTTGAAAACGCTCCTTGATCGTTTCATAATGCTGCTGAGCAAGGATGGTGGTGGGTACGAGAATAGCGACCTGTTTTCCATCGGCAATGGCTTTGAAGGCTGCCCGAATGGCTACTTCTGTTTTTCCATAACCTACATCTCCACATAATAAGCGGTCCATCGGCCGTTCTCTTTCCATATCTTGCTTAATTTCGCTTACAGAACGCAGCTGGTCATCGGTTTCTTCGTATGGAAACACCATTTCAAACTCTCTTTGCATGTCACCATCGGGAGAAAATGCATAGCCTTTTGCCGCTTCCCGTTCAGCATAGAGCTTAATGAGATCATCTGCTATATCCTGAACAGAAGACTGAACCTTCGACTTGACCTTCTTCCATTCACTTCCGCCTAACTTATAAAGCTTTGGATCCTTATTCTCTGAGGCGACATATTTTTGGACAAGTTCAATTTGATCAACCGGAACATAGAGCTTGTCATTTCCCTGGTATTTCACATGGAGATAGTCTTTGTGGACCCCATTGATTTCCAATGTTTCAATCCCAAGGAATTTTCCGATCCCGTGATTCACATGAACCACATGGTCCCCTACCTTCAGCTCAGAATAGCTTTTGATTCTCTCAGCGTTTGAAAGTTTTTGCCTTCTGGGCTTCTTTTGGGTTTTCTTATTGAAAAGCTCCTCTTCTGTAATAACGGCCAGTTTCTGAAGGGGAAGTTCAAATCCGTTCGTCAGGCTGCCGTTGATCATTTGGATCGTGCCCGGCAGCAGCTTATCTCCATCTTCCACAAATGCGATTTCAATTTTATAATCGTCCAATACTCTTTGAAGTTTCTTTACCCGTTCTTCATCCGGTCCCAATAAGACAACTGTGTATTTCCCTTTTTTCCAACGGTCCAGTTCAGCCTTTAATACATTCATCTGCCCATGGAAATTCTGCATGGGCTTTGTAGAAACATTAAAGATATTCTGAGGGCTTGTGTTTGGAATGTGACGCAGGAAAAGAGAGAAATACACCTTTGGCAACTTCGTGTTACTAATCAACTCGGAAAACGCATGGGATACAGGGACGTCATGGATGATCTGTCCTTCTTGCAACAACGAGGTATACCACTCTGCTTCCTCTTTCTCAAGGGACTCGCTCATTTCCTGTACACGACTGAATTCGTCAAAGAAAATGACCCCGTCTTCAGGTAAATAATCTAGCAAACTACTAGGATGATCATACGCCAGGGACAGGTACTTGAAAATTTGCTCAGGAACTTGTCCGTTTTCAAGCTGATCAACTTCATGCCCTATGTACTCTGTCATCTTTTCCTTTACAGCTGCCGCTTTCACCTTCTTTAAGCTGGCGGAAAGTCCTGCTTCAATTTCGCGGATGAGCCTTTCGATGTTTTCATAATTCAATAAGACCTCTGTGGCAGGACCTATTTCCATAGCGTTAAGTTTATCAATCGAACGCTGGTCCTCAACAGAGAAGATGCGAATCGAATCAATTTCAGTATCAAATAATTCGATTCGGACAGGATTCTGGGACGTTAACGGGAATACATCGACGATTCCCCCGCGAAGGCTGAATTCACCAGGTGTGCTGACCATTCCCGTCCTCTGATAGCCCATTTGAACCAATTGATTTAACACTTCATCAAGATCGATATCTTCACCGGTTTTAAAACGGATTTGATTCATTTCCCACATGGATTTCGGAGGAAGGATCTTTCTCAATCCTGCGACAGGAACAATATATACACCAGCGTGATTCTGTGAAAGCTTATTCAACACTTCGATACGTTGAGCTCTCAGTTCCGGACTCGCTACACTTAATTCCGCTGCGATTAACTCATTAGCAGAATATAAATATACTTCATCCTCCGATAGGAACTGAATGAGATCATCATAGACTTTCTGGGCTTGAAACAAATTATGTGTAACCACTATGGTGGATTTATTCGTTTGTAAATATACATCCGCTATATAAGCTGTTCGGGATGAGCCAGACAATCCTGCGACAAGTTGTTCTGATAATTGCTCCTCCACTCCAGCGATGATGGACTGAATTTCTTCACTTTGGTGAACCTGTTTTAAAATACCTTTCAAGTGTACGCTCCTCCCCTTTGGATCTTTCTATATATCTTAACAGTAAACAGAAAAATGCTTTGGTTCTCCACCAAAGCGTTCTTACTGAATGATATGATCTAATTGATGATAGTCAGGGTTTCTCTCCAGACTCTCCTGACAATCTTCACAGATGGTCTTCACCTGAATATCTCCGTTGTCCTGATACTGAACCATATGTAACCGTTCTTCATCTGACAGCGTATGAATCCCGAGCTGCTCTGAATGGACAGATACGTTTGAAAGTGTTCCAACATTTGTACCACAATGTCGACACTGATAATGGATCGCCATACCATTTCCCTCCATACACATTTATACATTTAGTATGAACCTGTTAGAGGGGAGTTATTCAACCCTTCACCGGAATGATGGAAGGTCGCCAAGATTTTTGAGTCCTGGAAATGTAGTATATGAATTCGTTAGTTAAATTTATTCATCACTTCGAGGAAAGGTTTATCAAACCATGTTTCACATGCTTCCACACTAGCAGAGATGACTTTATCCAACTCTCCTTGATCTTCCTTACTAAACCTTCCAAGAACATAATCAGGGACACTCATCCCATTTACAGGGCGATCAATTCCTATTCTAAGGCGATTGAAGTTTTGAGAGCCCAAATGAGCGATGGTGGATTTTATCCCATTATGCCCGCCGGCACTTCCCTTTTGCCTCAACCTTATCTTTCCTACAGGTAAATCCAAATCATCATAAATGACCAGCAAATCTTCATCTTCAATATTAAAATAATCCATTAGCGGAACAATGCTTTCTCCAGACAAATTCATGTAGGTAAGCGGCTTTAATAAAACGATTTTTTCCCCTTTATAATGGTAGGTCCCATATAATCCTTTGAACTTTGACTGATTCAATGAAACCCCCAGTCGATCTGCTAAAGCATCTATAATAACAAACCCGATATTATGACGCGTTTTCTCATATTGTGATCCCGGGTTTCCCAATCCAACGATTAATTTCATGTCTAACACCTCTTCTGACCTTATACCTCTAGAATAACGTAAAAAGCGCAACCTGCAAAAGGTTACGCCAAAAAATATTGATTTTTATTCTTCCTTTGATTCACTTTCTTCACTGGCCTCTGATTCTCTTCCTTCTTCATTCTCAGGAGTACCAGCTTCCTGCTCTTCACCGCTGTCAATCTCTTCTTCTTGTCGGGGAGCCAGAATGGAAGCAATTGTACGATCATCCTCTTCATTAAGAGTGACACTGTATTTATCGCGGATATCACCGATCGTCACTGTTTCTCCAACTTGAAGATCTGCAATATCGACTTCAATTGATTCCGGTATATTTTTAGGTTTAGCTGTAACAGATACCTCATGCAACGGCTGCTGAAGTACGCCGCCGTCTTTCACTCCTGCCGCTTCTCCTACAAGGTCGATACGAACATCAGCATCAATTTCCTCTGACATATTCACAGCAAGGAAATCAACGTGGGTAACGGCATCCTTCAAGTGATCCTGCTGATAGTCACTTAAAATGACGTTTTGTTTATTGCCATCTACATTTAAGGAAATAATTCCGTTTCTTCCTACCTCACGAATCGTTTTAATAAACGTAATAGCATCTACCATAATCGGCGTATTATCTGCTTTGTAGCCGTACACGACTCCAGGGATATTCCCCTCGTGTCTCAGCTTTGTTAATGAAGATCGTTTAAAATCTTTCCTGGTATTTGCTTTTAATTCAGTTGCCATGTCTAATCCAACACCTTCCCTAATCTTTTATGTTAGTTAAAGTTCTATATATAGTAATTACCCTAATGTGATTTGAAATAAACATAGAAAAATCATTTTATGACGGGAAGGGTGCTAAAGGAATGTTGTCAGATGGGCGTTTTAAGAAAAGCTATTTTCGTAAAGTTTGTTGATTTAGAAAAGAAAGTAGTAGTTGATTTCCGCTCCAGGATGCTCGCTTTCCGCGGGGCTGGCGGTGAGCCTTCTCGGCTGCGCCTCCGGGGTCTCACCTGTCCAGCTACGGGGCTTAGGGGCTCGAGGTCATAAGCCAAGTCTGCCAAAAAGGCAAAGAACGCCTTTCCGGCAGACTCGACTTATGCTTGTCGCCCCTAGGCAAAGCCCCTCCGCTTTTCGTACTGTCCAGCTATTCCCGCAGGAGTCGAGCATCCTGCAGCGAGGATCAACTTTCTGAGCATGTATCCTTAACGGAAATCAATAATAACAAGAATTTTGGCAAACAATCTCATTTAAGGTAAGTAGAGATTGAATTTCATTTTAAGGAAGAAGGATGATTTTTTTCTAGTTACATTGTTTTCTTGCACACCTTGAAGCTCTGTCATGAAATACTGTTAAAGATGGTGAGGGGAACTGCGCATACTCCGGCGGATTTCGGTCGTGCCGAGACCCCGTTCGGCTAAGCTGAGGAGGATCGGCCGAACGCTAGCTGCAAGCGGAGCAGTTCCCCCTCTCCATCCAGCACACACTTATTGACAGAGCATTGGCAGATCATATGTAAAAAAAACAAACAAAAAGAAGAGCCTGTCTCAAATAATGACAGGCTCTTCTTCATATGCACAAACTACAAATATTAATTCTTAATCAAAAAGGGTGCTGACAGATTGTTGCTCATAGACACGGATGATGGCTTCACTGATTAGTGGAGCCACTGACAGCGACTTGACTTTACCGATCATTTTCTCTTCGCCTAATGGGATAGAGTTCGTCACAACCAGCTCTTTAATATTTGAATTCTCGATTCGCTCAATCGCCGGACCTGAAAGAACAGGATGCGTACAGCACGCGAATACTTCTTTTGCACCGTTTTCTACCAACGCATTGGCAGCCAGCGTGATCGTACCTGCAGTATCAATGATATCATCGATTAAGATGGCGATTTTACCATCAATATTACCAACGATGTTCATGACCTCTGCAACGTTCGGTTTCGGACGGCGTTTATCAATGATGGCAATCGGCGCTTTTAGGCGTTCCGCAAGCTTACGGGCTCTTGTCACTCCTCCGTGGTCCGGGGATACGATGACAAGGTCCTCGTTATTGAATCCTCTTTCTTCAAAGTAATCCGCTAGGATAGGAACACCCATGAGGTGATCGATCAGGATATCAAAGAAACCTTGAATTTGAGGAGCATGCAGGTCCAGTGTGATTACGCGGGTAGCACCGGCTGTTTCCAACAGGTTTGCCACTAATTTAGCCGTGATAGGCTCACGTGCTCTCGCTTTACGGTCCTGACGGGCATAACCATAATAAGGCATTACAATGTTAATCGTTTTAGCAGATGCACGTTTCAACGCATCTACCATAATAAGAAGCTCCATCAGGTTTTCGTTTACAGGCTGACAAGTGGACTGAATGACGAATACATCACAACCACGGATACTTTCTTCAATGTTAATCTGGATTTCACCGTCACTAAAACGCTTAACAGAAGATTTCCCTAATTCCACTCCTACCTCATCGGCAATTTCCTTTGCAAGATGGTAGTTTGAATTAAGGGAGAAAATTTTTAATTTGGAATTAATATAAGAGTTTGGCATTGTGGACCTCCAATTATTTCTTATGATTTAGATTTTGAACGTAGTTTTCTTTATTTACCTGGCGAGCTCTTGCAATCGAAAGAGACTCTCCCGGAACATCCTCAGTAATCGTAGAACCGGCAGCAATGTAGGCACCTTTGCCAACTTTAACAGGCGCGACCAGATTTGAATTACAGCCTACAAATACACCATCTTCAATCTTTGTCAGGTGCTTATTCTTTCCATCATAGTTCACCGTGATCGATCCACATCCAATGTTGACGTCACTTCCAACCTCTGCATCTCCAATGTAGCTTAAGTGGGATGCTTTACTTGCTTTACCGAACGAAGCCTTCTTAATTTCAACAAAGTTGCCAATCTTCACTTCATCTTCAATAGTAGAAGCCGGACGGATATGAGCAAATGGCCCAATATTGACATCCGATCCGATCGAGCTGTCATGAGCAACGGATTGCTTCACGACTGTTCGGTCACCGATCTGACAATCCTTCACCTCAGAATTTGGTCCGATCATAGCATCTTCACCGATTATAGTGTGACCAGTAAGAACCGTACCCGGAAGGATAACCGTATCCCTGCCAATCGTCACACCGGCATCAATATACGTATTGTTTGGATCCTTTATCGTTACACCATTGCGCATATGGTATTCATTGATGCGCTTTTTCATCGTGATCTCTGCTTGAGAAAGCGCGACACGGTCGTTCACACCCAATGTCTCATCAAAATCACTTGTTTGGTACGCACTTACGATTTCACCTTCAGACTGAAGAATCTCAATTACATCCGGTAAATAATACTCGCCTTGTACGTTATCATTCGAAACCTTTTTCAGGGCATCGAATAACGCTTTATTATCGAAACAATATGTTCCGGTATTGATCTCTTTAACGCTTAGCTCTTCATCAGTTGCATCCTTATGTTCAACAATTCGTTCCACCAAGCCTTCTTGGTTACGGATGATGCGTCCGTATCCATCAGGAGATTCAGTGTGACCAGTCAAGATAGTTGCTTTCGCACCCTGTCCTTCATGATGCTTCACTAACGCTTCCATCGTTTCTCCTTTAATGAGCGGTGTATCACCACATACCACTAAAGTAGTACCCTCTAAATCACCTAACACATCTTCAGACTGCATAACAGCATGAGCGGTACCTAATTGCTCAGCCTGAAGGGCAAAATCACTCTTGCCTTCTAAATGTGACTTCACAAGTTCAGCACCGTGACCGATGATTGTGACAGTCTTTTCTATATGAAGTGTTGAAATTTGGTCGACCACATGTTCCACCATCGGCTTGCCACACACAGGATGAAGAACTTTGTAAAGCTTCGACTTCATTCTCGTACCTTGCCCGGCAGCTAATATAACGGCATATCGATTTGTCATTTTTGGTCCTCCAATAACCTTTTTATCCATAACGAATATATCCTAAAAACTTTATCATTTCAAGGATTCATATAAAAGTACATATATTTGTCATCAGAAAAGCGGAGGCGGCTTGCCCAGAGGCGACAAGCATAAGGCGAACCTGCCGGAAAGGCGCTCTTTGCCTTTTTGGGTTACTTGGCTTATGACCTCGAGCCCCAAGCCGCCGGAGCTGGACATCATAGAAAAGCGGAGGCGGCTCGCCCTGGGGCGACAAGCATAAGACGAGTCACCCGGAAAGGCGCTCTTTGCCTTTTTGGGTTACTTGGCTTATGACCTCGAGCCCCAAGCCGCCGGAGCTGGACATCATAGAAAAGCGGAGGCGGCTTGCCCAGAGGCGACAAGCATAAGGCGAACCTGCCGGAAAGGCGCTCTTTGCCTTTTGGGCAGGTTTGACTTATGACCTCGAGCCTCTAGCCGCCGGAGCTGGACATCATAGAAAAGCGGAGGCGGCTTGCCCTGGGGCGACAAGCATAAGACGAGTCACCCGGAAAGGCGCTCTTTGCCTTTTTGGGTTACTTGGCTTATGACCTCGAGCCCCAAGCCGCCGGAGCTGGACATCATAGAAAGGACGAGGCGGCTTGCCCAGGCCCGACAAGCATAAGACGAATCCGCCTTATCCAGTCTTATTCCATATCCCGATTCCAGGTAGTTTTCATATAAAAATATATGTCGAATTTTCTTTTCCTCAGAAATAATAATTATAGGTTTCATCTCTCTAAAAATCGGGGTATACAAAAAACGTAAGAATCGCCACTTTTAAACGACCGGCTCTAGAGACAAAAAAAAGAGCCTTACAAAAGTAGGCTCTTGATGCTATAGATCTAATTAGGAAGCCCCAGCTTCTTCTAACTCAACTTCTTCTAGCTCACCTAGACGGTGATACTCAGCTAAGACGGCATCTTGGATCTTGCCGCGAGTACCTGAATTAATTGGGTGAGCAATATCACGAAATTCCCCATCTGGAGTTCGCTTGCTTGGCATCGCTACAAATAAGCCATTGTTCCCATCAATAACGCGAATGTCATGAACAACAAATTCATTATCCAGCGTAATAGATGCGATAGCTCTCATGCGACCATCGGTGTTTACTCGGCGTAATCTTACGTCTGTTACTTCCATTCTGTTCACCACCTTTTTCCCTAGATGAAATCTACTCTATGTATTCAACGAATTATTTAGATATTCCTTCTTAAATTGTAAAATTTTTTGAAAAGTTTTATTTTTTATATCTTGTCATCTATTTCATTTGAACTACACTTCTTTTTTGACACAAAAAAACACCCGTGAATTTACTTCACGAGTGCGATTACTTCGATCTCAACCAAGGCATCTTTAGGTAAGCGGGCTACCTCTACACAAGAACGAGCCGGCTTGTGGTTACTAAAATATTCCCCATACACTTCATTAATCGTACCAAAGTCATCCATATCCTTAATGAATACAGTTGCTTTCACCACTGTTTCCAATGACGCTCCAGCTTCCGATAGTACGGCTTGAAGATTACGGAACACCTGTTGCGTCTGTTCCGCTACATCCCCTTCTACCATATTACCTTCTGCCGTCAGAGGGATTTGACCTGAACTGTAAAATAAATTATTTACGACAATCCCCTGAGAGTATGGACCAATTGCTGCTGGTGCTTGCTTTGTAGAAATTACACGCATATTAAATGCCTCCCCTTATGGTAGAAATGTTAAATTTGATTGAAAATAATTTCCTTCGGTCAATGAAATCTGTTTATCTTTTTCATTCACATCAGACAATTTTAACAATGAAACATAATCATCCACTAGTCGACCATCGATACTATTGGATTCAACTAAAACACCTATTCCGGATAAAGTAGCAGAGAACTCTTCCAGTAAATTCTTCATACCGTTGATGGTTCCCCCTGCCTTCATGAAATCATCGACAACCAATACTTTAGACCCTTCCTTCAAACTTCTCTTGGAAAGAACCATGGATTGGATTCTCTTAGATGAGCCGGAGACATAATTAATACTCACAGTCGATCCCTCTGTTACACGACTATCCCGTCTAACGATGACCACAGGAACATTTAAATATGAGGCAATTGCATTTGCAATCGGTATCCCTTTTGTTGCTACTGTCATGATGACATCAATATCTTTCTCAGCAAAAGCAGACGCCAGTAATTTCCCGACACTTTTCATAAGCTGAGGGTTACCCAGGAGGTCGGTCATGTATAGGTATCCGCCTGGTAATAAACGATCTGAGCTTTCCAGATGAACACAAAGCTCATCTATCATTACTTTCGCTTCCTGACTGTTTACCTTTGGAACATATTTCACTCCACCGGCTGCCCCGGGAACTGTTTGAACAGTCCCCACACCCCGTCCTTCAAATGTTTCCTTTACTATCGTCAAGTCCTCACTTATGGAAGACTTTGCAGAACCATACCGTTCAGAGAAAAAAGTTAAAGGAACAAGTTGGTGGGGGCGTTCTAATAAATAATGCGTCATATCAATTAATCGTTCACTACGCTTAAACTTCACCAAAGAAACCTCCTAAATCCGAATATTATAATGTAAATATATCACTAATATACGGATTTCGGCAAGAGCTCTTAATCTCCCAGCATGCGCACAGCGAACACTTGATCACAAAAACCTCTTAAACCATTATAGATTCGATGAAGTCTTGATTCATATTGCACTAATCCATATACCGTCGGTCCACTTCCGCTCATTAGAACAGCATCGGCACCAAAACGCTCCATTTGGTCCTTGATTTGTGCCACTTCAGGGTGCATATCCAATGTGACCGATTCAAGCACATTCCCAAGGTTGGAGCATATATCATGATAATTTCCATGTTCTAGAGCTGAAACCATGGCGTTTGTATTCGGATGTGTAATGTTTTTCAAATCCAAATTTTTATAAACATCTGCTGTCGAAACCCCTATTGTTGGTTTTGCTAATATGACCCAACAATTAGGTGGGGCGGGAAGATGTTTGATTTTCTCGCCTCGTCCTGATGCTAAAGCTGTACCTCCGTAAACACAGAAAGATACGTCTGAACCAATCTCGGAACCAAGCTCTGCAAGCTCATCCATACTGAGACCCAAATCCCATAATCGATTTAACCCTTTTAAGGTTGCTGCTGCGTCACTGCTCCCGCCTGCTAATCCTGCTGCTACAGGTATCACTTTATCTATGGAGATTGCTACCCCTTTTTTGATATTCAACCTGGTCTTTAAAAGCTGTGCAGCCTGATAGGCAAGATTTCTTCCATCGTCCGGCACAAATCGATTATGCGAGAGAATCTTAATCGTATCATCAGAAAGATTCGTAAGCTCAATTCTATCTGCTAAATCAATTGTAGTCATAACCATCTCAACTTCATGGTAACCATCTGAACGTTTATGTAAAACATCAAGTGATAGGTTAATTTTCGCCGGCGCCTTCACTAATAACCTCATATCATCACCTTCTTACCAATACTCTTTGTTATATTGTATCATACACTTATTATTGAGAGTGTTAACTTCTAAACATACTCATACAAGTATGTTATTTTATCACGTAAAGTACTGATAGGAAAGATTGTCTTGTCTTTATTAAAACAAGGGCCACCTGAAAAGCACTACACTTTTAAGGCGACCCCCTGTATATGGTACTGATAAAAGATGTAATCCTGGATACGTGAAAAGAGTTAGTGAGGACGATTTTCAGATAATTGCTGACTTGCGCGCTCAACTGCGCGCTTCACCATATTACCTGCATCTCGTGACGTGATTCCACCCCAACCATCCTTCTGAACAACATCATAGAATCCCAATTCCTGAGCGATTTCTTCTTTTAATTGATCAGACATGATTCCTCTTCTTCTGCTCATCGTCTACCTCCTTTAGATGTACCACACGTTTAGTATGTGTACAAAAGGACAAAACATTACAAAGGAGAAAACCGTATCTAAGTACATCCTGAAAATTGGACAAATAAAAAAGCAGCAAACTATTGTCTACTGCTGGCTAAAGATGATATTTCCTGTTGCTTCATCATAAAATGTTAATTGAACTGTCTCAGTGAGAACATCTGCATAGCTGTAAGAAACTCGTTCGAACGCATTCTCTTCTTGATCCAGTTGAACCACGAATACAGAAGGATACGTTTCGGCTAGAACACCTGAACGCTCAATTGTTTTTCGACGTCCACCGTTTGCTTTAAGCATTAAACGTTTCCCAAGATTAGAATCGAGGGATCTTTTAATGTCGGCTAATGTTTTTGGCATTTCGCTTCCACCTCACTATAATCAAATATAACACATTATGTAATTTTAGTCAAATAAATTTATTATTTTAACAAGAACAAGGAACACCTGTCAATATATTTTATTCAACAAAAAGTACGTTTTTTCTACACACCTAACATTCCCCAACCCATGAAAAATTATGTAAACAAAAAAGCGGAGGGGCTTTGACCAGAGGCGACAAGCATAAAAACCACTTAAAAATCCACCTTACTAATCTATACATCTAAACACCAAATAGACCTTACAATTTACGCAGTAAATTGTAAGGTCTATTTGATTTTTGTCGAACATTCCCTATTCTTCGTCTGTAATTTTATATGGCATCCCTGTACGAAGGACACCCTTCGTCTCGATTCCGCCAAGCCCTTTGTCCCCGGTTAATGTATTGCGGATGACGTCCCACACATTAACCGAGTCCTTAAACCCGGTAAAACAAATCTTAGCCACGATATACACGGGGTCCAATGCATGAATATTGACTCTGGAGGGGGAGCTGGCAAAATTGGCTCCAGCATGGATCAGTGATTCAAAGTGGGATTGACAAGCACCTGCAAAGATCACTAACTGATCCAGGTGTGGAGATTTGCTGCGTGCTTCCCGCACTGCCTGAACAAAATATTTAGAATGCCGATAGGCGTTAATATCGGCTTTGGTCCCTTTCGCCTTGGAATAGGCATCGTGACCCGTCAAAACAATAATATTCGGTCTATATTTATCGATAAGCGCCCCAATCTGTTCAGGCATCTCTGTCTCGCTGCAGTGAACACCTTTTACCGGGACACCAATTTTTTCATAAAGATCTAGACACTTTCTTAAATAGCTGGGATCTCCATCAAGATGAAGCACTTTCCCTGGAACCTGGAAATAGTTATAATCGTCTCGATAAGCATTCGTTACCCTATATTCCTGCTTATACTTAAGAAGCTCTATATCCTGACGAAATAGGTCAAGAGATTGTTCCTCTTTTGAACGATACTCCTGTGTAATACGTTCCTGCTCTCTAGGGTCCATCTTCTTCAAATCATGAAAAGGAGCATCCGCTATTAATCGAAAATCTTCACCATACAGTACTGCCGTTTTTTGGCCATCCATCATGCGGATATCTATGACTCTGAATAAAATATCACATTGATATGAAAGGCGACCTACGACATCATTGATTTCGATATTCACATCAGTCACTCCCGTGGGCTAAACATTCGTTAAATCAAAAAAGGAAATAAATAAGCCGAGGAGGATTAACGTTTGTCATATCCTTCTCAACACGTTCCTTATCCTTAATTAAGTAAATATTCCCTGTGATAACCTATGCAGCCCTCTAACGTTCGGTGTCAATAAAATGGGAGTCCCCTGCGGAGTACACGGAAACATAAAAAAAGGCTAAACGCACTTTCACGTTTAGCCATCTATCCAAGCTTTAATTAAAGTTCGGGTATAACGCATCACTCAACTGGCCGAATTCCTGTATCGACAGTGTCTCTCCACGGCGTGTAGGTTCAATCCCGGCTGCAGATAAGGCCTCAAGGATCATGTCTTTCTTTTCCTTTCCTTGGGGAAGCTGACTGCTTAAATTGTTCAGGATCGTCTTTCTTCTTTGAGCAAAAGACGAGCGTGTAACGGTAAAGAAGAAGTCTTCACTGATCACCTCGACAGGAGGCTTCTCACGCTTCGTTAGACGGATGACGGCTGAGTCCACATTCGGCTGCGGCATAAAGACCGTTTTCGGGACAGTCATGACCATCTCGGCCTCTGTATAGTATTGTATGGCAATCGAAAGAGATCCGTAAGCTTTTGTTCCGGGCTTAGCTGAAATACGGTCTCCCACTTCTTTTTGAAGCATGACACAGATTCCCCGGATTGGAAGACGCTCCATCAACAGCTTAAGAATGATAGGTGTTGTGACGTAATAAGGGAGATTTGCCACTACCATAATGTCTTCGAACCCTTCAAACTCTTTATTAATAATGGCTTCTACATCCGCCTCTAATATATCTTCATTGATGATTTTAATGTTTTTGTAAGGGGATAATGTATCATCCAAGATAGGAATGAGTCGCTGATCGATTTCAAATGCAACGACCTTCCCTGAGGTACGCGCAAGATGTTCTGTTAACGCACCGATTCCAGGTCCAATCTCAATGGCTGCGGTTTTCTCAGATAACCCTGCGTATTCCGTTATGTTCCTGAGGATATTGGGGTCGATCAAAAAGTTTTGACCCAGGCTCTTTTTAAACGAGAAACCATACTTACTTAATATCTCTTTCGTGCGTATCGGGGTGGCAATATCTTTATGCATTTTCTTCCTCCTGAATAATTTCCATTAAAGCTTTCTTAAACTCTTCTTTTTGAATATTGAACATCCTTAATCGTTTGTGCAGCTGTTTTCCATTAGTGTATCCGATTCTAAGCTTCTCACCAAGTGCAATTCTTCGATCCTTCGACTGAGGACTCCCGATTAAGCCTGCATCGATTAAATCCTCTTTCGAAATGACCTCTTCCTGCTCAACGTCCAGCACATGAGCCTCTCTTAAAGACTCTCTTATGATATCTGGTGAAGCATGTTCTACACCTATCCCTCTTCCTGACTTTGGCAGCGCATCCTTCTTATGTACAAAGGCGTGCTTACAACCCGGTACCGCATCACTCACAATCTTCCGGATACGTTCACCCGGGTAGTCCGGATCGGTAAAGATGATTACGCCTCTTTTTTCCTGGGCGTGTTTTATTTTTTCTATAGTAGCCGGAGAAACAGCAGAACCATTCGTTTCAATCGTATCTGCATTGACAGCACGTTGGATGGCTACCGTATCATCCTTTCCTTCCACTACGATGATTTCTTTAATTTTCATAATTCCTCCAAAAAAGTTGAAACATTTCTGCTTTCATTTTCGTCTAATCATTGAAGACCTAAAGCTATTATAACGGTTTTCACCGATAAATAAAAAAAAGCAGGAGAACACCCCTGCTCTTAGTTTAATATTTTTACTTTTATTGTTTTTCTTCCCCAACGATAGGCATCTGATTTAGACGGGAAGAATACATCAATTTTGTTCCCTTTGATTGCTCCACCCGTATCTGCAGCTACGGCATAGCCATAGCCCTCTACATATACCTTTGTTCCTAAAGGAATGACAGAAGGGTCTACTGCAATCACTTTTACATTCGGATTTGATTTCAGGTTGATTCCTGTAGCTGTAAAGCCAGAGCATCCGTTACAAGATGCAGTGTAAGCTGTAGAGCTCACATAAAACTCTCTTCCTCCACTTGGAGCAGCTGAGGCTGTTGCAGATGAATTAGATGATGAACTTCCACGTGAAACTTGAGCCACCAAAACCTTTGTTCCGACATTAATGATTTTATCCTGGCTTTCTTTCACTACTTTTTCACTGACTAATTTTCTGGAAACCTCTTTGCCGTTCTCTTTCACAACTTCAAATTTCTTTTCAACCAAGCCGTTTTTACCTTCTTGAACGACCTTCTCTTTCCCTTTTGAAAGATCGGAATCCTTCTTGGAAATAATGGTGAAATCCTTTGTCTCTTCCACTACATCGGTGACTTTTTCAACTCGAACGACATTTACGACATCATTTGCTTTAACAACTTTGTCTAAACTTGGTTCAACACGGTCTGATTTCTTTAGAGTAATTCCTTGTTGCTTTAAAAAGTCAGCGACCGTAGTCGAAGTAGACCATACCTTTTGTTCTTTTCCGCCGTTCACAAGCTTAAGTGAAAATGCGGTATCAATCTTCACATTCATGTCCCCTGTTACCTTTTCTGATAAGCCGGGTTTGACCTTATCATGTTCTCCTACTTTAATTTCATTTTCAGAGAGTAACTCTTTTACTGTATCAGCAGTCGTCCAGACCTTTTTCGTCTGATCCCCTACTACTACTTCTACCTGTTTTGCCGGTTCCCAAACAATATTCATGTTATTTGAGACCTTCGTATTCCCCGAAGGGTACAAATAGTCTTGTGAGCGGGTTGAAATCTCTAATTCTTTTAATATATCTTGAATTGTATTCGCATGCGTCCTAATCTCTTTTTGCTCGCCGTCTAAGGTCAATGCCACAGTGTTTTTAGATCCTTCATAAAAAAGAATTCCAAATACAGCTGCAGATGTTACCAATGTTCCGATTGTAACAATCCATTTCCTTCGACTCAAAGACTTGGAAAACAGGCTTTTCATGGCTTTAAACTTCATGAAAAACGCCTCCTTTTCTCGGAGTGATTATATAGAGTAATCCAGTGACTGTCAACCCTTACTTCTTTTAACTTAATCTAGCAAAATATTGAAACCCAGGGAACATAAAACATATTATGCATAAAAGAAGAGAAAAAGAAAAGAGAGAGTTATCGACATGATTATCCTATGAAACAAGAATCCTATGTAGAACTTTTTGTTTTTATTATCTATTCGGACAAGCTCTCTCAATTCTCGACAATATCTGATGTCAGTTTATGTTGAATAACTTTTTTGCATTTTCGGTTGTTATGTTCTCTACTTCTTCTAATGAAACTTCCTTAAGCTCCGCAATCTGTTCTGCTACCAGCTTCACATATGCAGGTTCATTTCGCTTCCCTCTGTTCGGGTGAGGTGCTAAATAAGGACAGTCTGTTTCGATCAGAAGCTTTTCCAACGGAATTTCTTTTGCTACTTCTTTTGGCTTTTTCGCATTTTTAAAGGTTACGGGGCCTCCCAGAGAAATGTAGAAATTCATATCCACACATTCTTGAGCAATTTCAGGACTTCCGCTGAAGCAATGCATGATCCCTCCAACTTCCTCTGCTCCTTCTTCCCTGAGGATATCCACTATATCTTGTGTGGCATCACGGTTGTGTATAATAATTGGGAGTTTTACCTTTTTAGCTAAATGAATCTGTTTTCGAAACACTTCTTTTTGAACATCTTTCGGTGATTTATCCCAGTGATAATCGAGTCCCATTTCCCCTATGGCAACTACTTTAGGGTGATTTGAGAGCTCTTCTATCCAAGCTAAATCTTCATCCTTCATATCAATTGCATCCACTGGGTGCCAACCGATGCTGGCATATAAAAATTCATATTGCTCAATGAGCTCCATTGCCCGGTTAATCGTTGGACGATCAAAGCCAACTACAACCATATTTTCAACTCCAGCTTCTCTTGCTCTTGAAATTACCTCCTCCAGATCTTCGTCAAATTGTTCAGCATTCAAATGAACATGTGTATCAAATAGCATGTAAGACACTCCTTGTAATAAAGATAAGTTTAATATAAAAAAGCATGACAAGCATCACATTCATGTAACATTCATATTACATATTATGGTTTCTATGGATATTTTTTATTGATACTGTTTTAATCGCAGTTACTCTTCATTCTATCTACTTTAGTAACAGAACCAAAACAATCTGTTTCTTTCTATAATATTGTTTTTTCAATATAATAATAAGGTGAAAGAATTCCTGATATTACGAATATTATCCCAATTATTCTATATCTCAATATAACAAAGGGATGTTCCACGTGGAACATCCCTTTGTAGACAAAAGCATAAAAACCTTGCTTATTTTACTTTTGTTCCATTTGGTAAAGATTGGTCGATGGAAGCAAGAGACAGTGTTCCATTTTCTTCACCAGCAAGAATCATTCCTTGTGAAAGTTCTCCACGCAGTTTTACCGGCTTCAAGTTTGTCACACAAATCACTTTTTTCCCAACCAATTCATCCGGCTGATAGAATTTAGCAATTCCCGACACAACTTGACGTTTTTCAAAACCAAGATCCAATTGCAGCTTCAACAGCTTATCCGCTTTTTTAACCGGCTCAGCACCAATGACCTCCGCTACGCGAAGCTCAACTTTCATGAAATCATCAATTCCGATTTCCTCTGATTCTTCTTTAGCAGGATCCTTCTTTTCTTCGACAACAGGAGCAGACCCCTGCATTTTCTCTTTGATGAAGTTTACCTCTTCCTGAAGTTCAAGTCGTGGGAAAATCGGTTCTCCTTTTTTCACCACTTCAGTTCCTGCTGGAATAGCTCCGAAACTCTCCAAACTTTCCCATGTGTGCATTCTTTCATCATGAAGGTTCAATTGTTCAAAAATCTTCTTAGGGGTTCTTGTTAAGAACGGTTGTAAAAGAACGGCGACTCTTCTTAATGATTCAGCTAAATGACTCATCACACTGCCCAGCTCGTCTTTTTTGCTTTCGTCTTTAGCAAGGGCCCAAGGCTGAGTTTCATCAATGTATTTATTCGTGCGGCTGATTAACTGCCACAGACTGGACAGAGCTACAGAAAACTCCATGTTTTCCATTGCTTCTTCATATTTATTCACTGTTTCTTTGTTCATATCCAGGAGGGCTTGATCGAATTCACCGTTAGAATCAACATATGTCGGAATGACTCCATCAAAATATTTATTGATCATGGCCACTGTACGATTTAACAGGTTTCCTAAGTCATTTGCTAAGTCGAAGTTGATGCGCTCAACAAATCCTTCAGGCGTAAAGACTCCATCAGAACCGAATGGCACTTCTCTTAACAGATAGTAACGAAGAGAATCAAGGCCGTAACGATCAATAAGTGTGACAGGATCGACTACATTCCCTTTTGATTTTGACATTTTCCCGTCTTTCATCAGAAGCCATCCATGAGCGAAAACCTTCTTAGGAAGCGGAAGATCTAAAGCCATTAACATGATCGGCCAATAAATCGTATGGAAACGAACGATTTCCTTTCCGACCAAGTGAACATCCGCAGGCCAGTACTTTAAGTAATTTGTATCTTTTTCACTGCCGTAGCCCAGAGCTGTAATATAGTTGGAAAGGGCATCAATCCACACGTAAATGACATGCTTGGGATCTCCCGGTACTTTCACTCCCCAGTCAAAGGTTGTTCTTGAAACAGCCAAGTCTTCTAATCCAGGCTTGATGAAGTTATTCACCATCTCATTCTTCCGGGACTCAGGCTGAATGAATTCAGGGTTTTCTTCATAGTAAGCAAGAAGGCGGTCAGCGTATTTGCTCATTTTGAAGAAGTACGATTCTTCCTTTACTTTTTCAACGGGTCTGCCGCAATCAGGACAGTTTCCGTTTTCTAATTGACGCTCAGTAAAGAAGGATTCACAAGGTGTACAATACCAGCCTTCATACTGGTCCAAGTAAATATCTCCTTGTTTCACAAGCTGATGGAAGATTTTTTCCACGATATCCTTATGACGCTTCTCTGTCGTACGGATAAAGTCATCATATGAAATATCCAATTTCCCCCATAGATCTTTAATTCCACTAACAATCCCGTCTACATATTCTTGAGGAGTAATTCCTTCTTCCTGAGCTTTACGTTGAATTTTCTGTCCATGCTCGTCCGTTCCTGTCAGGTACATGACATCGAATCCACGCATTCTCTTATAACGGGCCATTGCATCACCAGCCACCGTGGTGTAAGCATGTCCAATATGTAAATTTCCACTTGGGTAATAAATTGGTGTTGTAATATAGAAGGTGTTCAACTTTTCTTCCACTTTCTGTTCCTCCTCTTTTTTTATCTACCCCCATAAAGCCATTTGGGCCTCCGTATGGTTTATAGTGGCATAAATGTTACGTACATCCATTATCTGCGCCTTACCTATCATCTTAACCTCTTATCTCATCAAAATATACCTAAAATACAGGGTTTCTGCAACTAAACAATGTTGAATCTTAATATTGTCGAAACTAGTAATCATTTTTGTCTGATTTTGTCGAATGAATGGATTTCATAAAGATAATTCGACATTTATCTCACTTATTACTTTCATTACAATAATATTTAATTGGTAATACAATTTTTTACAACAAACCGTAAACCTTATTAAAACAACATTTTTTTATCCATTTTTTCTTAATAATTTACAGATATAATTATTGACGATATTCTTAATCGTTGGTATGATAGAAACAACAAAAGAAATTTGTCGAATATTGACGAACTAGAGAGATATAAATAATATTTATTTGGAGGAGATTTTCAAATGAAGTCTACAGGTATTGTAAGAAAAGTTGATGAATTAGGTCGTGTCGTTATCCCTATCGAATTACGTCGTACATTGGGTATTGCTGAGAAAGATGCTTTAGAAATCTATGTTGACGATGAAAGAATCATCTTAAAGAAATATAAGCCAAGCATGACTTGCCAAATCACTGGTGAAGTTTCTGATGATAACATCAAGCTTGCTAACGGTAAATTGGTTCTTAGCCGTGAAGGTGCAGATCAATTACTAAAAGAAATCCAGGATTCACTACAAACAAAATAATTTGTTGTTAATATATCAAAGGACCGAGTCGATTTAGACTCAGTCCTTTTTTTATTTACTGATTTTGCATCTCTGCACTTTTCTATTCAACATGATAGGCTTGATAAACTTCCCGTTTTGGAAGGGAGCGTTCTTTTGAGACTTGTTTGATGGCTTCTTTGGAGGACATGTTTTTTTCGTTCATGTAATGCTGCACATGATCCAGAAGGGAGTAGTTGCTCCACCAGGCCTCTTCCTCTTCTTTTTCCAAAGGACCCGCTCCTTCAATTAATAAGCAGAATTCACCTCGTACTTCCCCATCGTTTGCCCATTCCATTACTTCTTCCAGGGATCCACGGATGAATTCCTCGAACTTCTTCGTGAGCTCACGACAAATGACGATTTGTCTATTTCCCAGAGCCCCATATAATTCTTTTAATGTTTCTTTTAATCTGTGTGGTGATTCATACAGGATAAATGTGTCTTCCAGTGTTTTAAGTGTCGCAAGCTCCGCTCTTTTATCTTTCTTCCCTCTATGTAAAAACCCATAGAAATAAAATGGCTGCGGAGCCAATCCTGAAGCGATTAAAGCTGTAAGAGCCGCATTAGCCCCCGGTAATGGAATGACAGCAATTTCGTGATCGATTGCTTCTTTCACCAGTTCGTAACCCGGATCCGAAATGGATGGCATTCCTGCATCACTTACAAGGGCAACGAGCTCGCCTCTTTCCATACGTTCAATCAGCTTCTGTCCGCTCGTTTCTTTATTGTGCTCATGATAGCTGATGATCGGCGTATCAATTTCAAAGTAGTTACATAATTTTTTAGTATTTCTTGTATCTTCAGCAGCAATCACTGCCGCTTCTTTCATCATGCGGATTGCACGAAACGTCATATCCTCTAAATTCCCGATCGGTGTAGGGACAAGATACAAACTTCCTTTTTCACTATCTTGGAAGCTTTTCTGCTGGTTCATTGAATAGCTCACCTCCTCATTTCTTTAGTCCTTATCTTCATTCTTTCCAAACAGCATATCATATACTTCCCTTGAGTATTTGTTCTGTTCATCGTACACATAAAGGGGTGGAAGGATTTTTAGGTCGGGTTTCCCATCTTTTATTCCTTCTATTAAGATGGTGTTGGCTTCTCTTCCTGGCTTCGGATATACAAAGCGCAATCTTTTCGGCTCGAGACGATGCTTCCTCATCAACGAGAGGATGTCCATCAAACGACCTGGACGATGGACGAAGGAAGCCTTTCCTCCTTGCTTCAGGAGATAGCTTGAAGCTTTAATAGTATCCTCAAGGGAACAAAGGATTTCATGACGGGCGATCGCATAGTGTTCGTTTACGTTTCTTTTATCACCGGGTGGAGTATTAAAGTATGGAGGATTACATGTTACGACATCATAGTGTGAATGATGAAGGAGCTGATCGATCTCCTTCACATCCCCCAGCTTCATGGATATTTGATCTTGGCGACCATTATACACGACACTTCTCTGTGCCATATCAAATAATCTTTCTTGAATCTCCACCCCCGTAATATCAACGTTGGTTCTCGCACTTAGTAATAAAGGGATGATGCCGTTACCTGAACATAGATCAACCACTTTCCCTTTGTGAATCGGTAAATAGCTAAAATGGGCCAATAGTACAGCATCTGTTGAAAAGGAGAAAACAGATGTACTTTGAATGATCCTCATATTTTCAGCCAATAAATAATCTAAACGTTCATCTTCTTTTAACTCGACCATGCCTTTCCTCCATTTTCCCTTCTATTATATGTAGTTTCTAAAGTTTTTAAATAGGGGGATAGAAGCCCCTCCGCTTTTGGATTTGTCCAGCTCCGGGGCTTAGGGGCTCGAGGTCATAAGCCAATTCTGCCAAAAAGGCAAAATACGCCTTTCCGCCAGACTCATCTTATGCTTGTCGCCCCTCGGCAAAGCCCCTCCGCTTTTCGATTAAAAAGGACCAATCCTTTTTGTATGGATCAGCCCTTTTTAATCTGTATTCTTTTTATTGAGTGAGGGATAACAGGGATATTTATTCTTTCCTATTTCTTATTTAAGAATGAGAGGCAGAATAAACAATCTTCATCCTTCCGTGGACTTCCGAAATGTATATTACAAATATGGAATCCTTCCTGGTATAATCGAGCAAGGTTGTCATACCCTTCTCCTATATCCAGTGTTTTATCTTCTAAGTCTGACTCACTCGTTGTACCCGCATCGCTGTTTGTTTGTACCTTTTTTGGTGAGTTCTCTGTTTGTTCCAGTCTACGGCGCAAATGCTCATTTTCAAGCTTCAACGAATTATTCTCTTCCAACATTTCAGCTAGACATTGCTTGAGCTCACCTAATTGATGATATAAATGACCAATTTGTTGTTCCATGTTACTGACTGAATCAAAGAACTCTTTTTTATCCACGACACTACACCCCGTTACTCTGTGGCTTGGAATGATACGGCACCCACGTTCATGATTTCATCTAATGTGAATTCCAGAACCCGTTCTTCTTCTTTAATATCCACTTGAAGAATACGTTCCAGAATATTAAGACCTACCACTTTACCTTTTCCATGAGGTGTCTTAATCACTTCTCCGATATCAGGTAATTCAGCTTTCGCTGCTTCATACTCGTCATTCTCGTATTTCAGACAGCACATTAAACGTCCGCATAAACCTGAAATCTTCGTTGGATTAAGGGATAGATTTTGATCCTTTGCCATCTTGATGGACACCGGCTCAAAATCACCTAAAAAGGTAGAACAACATAGCATGCGGCCACAAGGACCAATACCACCCAGCATTTTCGCTTCGTCTCGAACGCCAATCTGACGAAGTTCTATGCGCGTACGGAAAATGGAAGCTAGATCTTTTACTAGCTCTCGGAAATCAACTCGTCCATCAGCCGTAAAATAGAATATGACTTTGTTACGATCAAATGTATACTCTACATCCACCAGTTTCATATCTAATTGGTGCTGATTAATTTTATCACAACATACATTGTAGGCTTCCGTCGCAGATGATTTGTTCTCATCTACGATTAATCGATCTTTTTGATCAGCGATACGAATCACTTTTTTCAATGGAAGCACTACATCATTTTCTCCGACTTGCTTTCTCTCTACGACTACTTTTCCAAATTCGACCCCGCGAACGGTTTCAACGATTACATAAGAATCTTTTTGAATATCCAATTCACCCGGATCGAAATAATAGATTTTACCCGCTTTTTTAAAGCGTACACCTACAACATCGTACAAAGGACCATCACCCCTGCAGTTTTAGCATAAGCTGTTCTACTAGCAGCTGCGAATTCATATTGGCGTTTAACTTGCGTTTTGCTTCAAGTATCGCCGTCATATTAGTAGAAAGACGATTGGTAGATACTTGAAGTGCGTTTGATTTCCAGTTTTCCTTTTGGTCCGGGTACACGAGCTGTTCTTCTTTTCCTAACTGGATATGAAGTAAGTCTTTATATATTAGAAGTAAAAGATCTAATGCTCGATCGACTTGATCTTTTTCTTTGAAGTGCTGTACAAAATCCTCTTGTATTTTGACCATTGCTTGGAAGGGACTTTTCTGGAGGACTTCATATAATTTTAACACTATTATTCTTGCTTGTGCAAACCACTCATTTTGACATATTTCTACAGCTTCCTCATAATGGTTCGTCAAATTGGCTGCGAGCGTAGCAAAATGGGGTGGGATCCCCTCTTCCAATAACTGTTTTGTCAGCTGTTCTTTCGGTAACGGCTTAAAGGAAATCGTCTGGCACCGTGACAGAATAGTAGGCAGTATGCGATGAATATTTTCTGTGATGAGAATCGCTGTGGTATCAGCTAACGGCTCTTCAAGAAACTTAAGTAGGCTATTAGCCGCATTCGCTGTCATCTTATCTCCATGAACAATAATGTAAATCTTCTTCTTGGATTCTACACCTGTTTTCGAAAATTCTTCTTGCAAACTTTTAATCTGATCCTTCTTGATTGAAAGACCGTCCGGCTCTACCAGATGCAGGTCCGGGTGATTTCCATGATTGATCCTTTTGCAGTTGGAGCAGCTTTCACATGCCTTTCCATCTACACGGTTCACACATAGCAAAGCCTTCGCAAACAGGATGCTCATTTCCTTCTTTCGTGTCCCTTTTTCACCCTCGAATAAATAAGCATGAGCGACACGATCCTTCACAATACTATTCTGAAGCATCTGAAGGACGACGGGCTGAAATGGTTGTATCTCTTCAATCAACATGTCTTAACATCACTCTCTTACATATAAAGATTAATAAGCAATCCTTTTATTTCTCCAATTTTCCCTAATATATCAATGGACTTCTTTTCTTTATCCAATACATCTTCCGTCAGTTCAACAAGCTGTTGATCGATGGTTTCTACTATATTGAGCTTTCTGCCTTCACCATACTGATTCCACGTATGGGATTGCTTCAAATCCATCCCGAAATCTACGGCCTCACGCACAAATTTTTTGACCAATGTTTTATATTTAGCAAGATCTTTAAATGATCTTGATTTTGCTAAACGACTGCCGGCATCTTCTATTGTGACGAGCAGTTTACTGAGCTGGTCCATCTGCATTTTCTGATCGTGCTTATGAACAAGCTGCCCGAATTTAACTTGACCTGTTCCATTAGATTTCTGGTCTTTCGTTACTTTATCTAAGGAAACCCGATGGTCCTGGTTAATTTTCATAGGTTCAACCTCACTTTAAAACTGATGGAATTGCTCTACAGGAAGAACGAATACGGTCGCTCCACCAACGGCTACTTCAACAGGGTAAGGCACGTATGAATCTGCATTGCCACCCATGGGAGAAACAGGAGCCACCATCTGATCCCGTGACTGACAGTTTTCTTTAATAACCTGTAACGCTTTATCTACACGAATATCTTCTGTACCAATAATGAACGTGGTATTCCCTGACTTCAAAAACCCGCCTGTACTTGCTAATTTAGTCGAACGAAAATTATTTTCCATCAGGGCATTAGACAAACGGTTGCTATCTTTATCCTGCACAACTGCCATAATTACCTTCATTAATCAATTCCTCCGTTTTAAAGCCATTTACTTCCTTCTATTATATCATTGAACAGGATCTACATACATGTTTCATCTAAAAAAGAGACGGACTTCTTAGCACCAATTTTTGCTTAGAAGTCCACCTTATTATTTAATCTAAATTTACTTATTTAAGTAATCGGTCACGATACCATATGCTTCGTCAAATACAGCTTCTTTACTCTGGCTGGCATCGATGACTTGAATACGATCAGGATATTGTTTCATTAACTTCTGATACCCTTCTCGAACGAGCGTATGGAAATCAACCGATTCCAGATCTAACCGGTTCACTTCTCTCCCATTATGTTTCGCAATTCTCTTTAACCCTTCTTCGGGATCGATATCAAAATATAACGTTAGATCCGGCATCTTATCCTCAATTGCAAATTGATTGATATTCATGACCTCTTGCATACCGATTCCCCGGGCATTCCCCTGATAAGCAAGGGAACTATCAATAAAACGATCACAAATCACTATCTTCCCTTCTTCAAGTGCGGGAATCACTTTTTCCACCAAATGCTGTCGTCTCGCTGCAGCATATAAAAGGGCTTCTGTCCGTTTATCCATTTCCGTGTTCCCTGTATTTAAAATTACTTCTCTAATCTGTTCAGCAATCGAAATGCCTCCAGGCTCCCTCGTCTGAATGACATCGAAGCCTTCCTTTAATAATCGGTTAAAAATTTTCGTTAATATCGTTGATTTGCCGGCTCCCTCAGGACCTTCAACTGTAATAAACAACCCTTTTGACATGTCTTTCCCTCCACTTGCTTATCGGTACACAAACAAACGATTTTCATCTAAGCGGTGATGACCTTGAATGTTTGCCTTATTCTTTACATACTCTGTTAAACGTTCAATGGCGTGAGAGGTAATTCGTTCTCCTGGTATCAACAGAGGAATTCCCGGAGGATAAGGTGTAACCATTCCCGCTGAAATTTCTCCTTCTGCTTCGTCAATGGCAATGAGTGCTTCCACTTTCTCTTCCATCTCCTCAAAGCTTAATGCCAAAGTAGTAAAAAACTCTTGGCTATTTGAACGATTTGGTTCATGATTGTTTCTCTTTTCTATAATCGGTTCATTCCCTAAAGCCTTACATACTCGGCCGATCGCTTCATTATAAGGAAAAGAACGATCTTTCTTCAGTAACGGAAGGATCAGTAATACATAATCGGGGTCAGCAAGCTCTGGGTAAATTCCCTCTGACTCCAATAACTGTTGAAGAGCATACCCTGACCTTCCCTCCAGTCTAATGACAAGCTTTAGTGGATCGTCCGTCCGCTTTACAATGAGTTGAGGATGAACCCCCTCCAATGCTTGTACAAACTTATTAATCTCTTTCAGGTTCTGCTCCTTATCTTCTTTCGTAAAAGTCCCGATATAGGACCTAGCATAATCAAGGGATGCCATAATCGGATACGATGGACTACTTGATTGTAGCATAGTTAAATACTCTTTCACCTTACGCTCACTCACCTTGGAGCTTGTGATGTGTAAATACGACCCCATCGTCATGGCCGGCAGCATCTTGTGAGCCGAATGGATGACAATATCCGCTCCACATTTAATTGCAGACTCCGGAAAAGGACTGCCCAATGTAAAATGAGCACCATGTGCCTCATCAACGATACACGCCACATCATGTTTATGTAATTCCTCGATTATTTTATCGATATTGTAAGTGAACCCATAATAAGTCGGATAGGTCAGAACACACGCCTTTACCCCGGGAAATGCCTTCAATGCTTCCTTCAAAGCGTCTAGACGAATACCAAGGGCGGTCCCTTCGTCGTTCCACTCTGTTTCTATTAATATAGGAACAGCCTTAGCAAGCTTGATTCCATTTAATACCGACTTATGACAATTCCTTTGAACGAAAATGGGATCTCCCGGTGAGCATGAAGCAAGAATGGCAGCAATATTTCCAACTGTACTTCCGTTCACTAAAAAATAACTCTTCATCGTCCCATATACATCCGTCAGCAAGTCCTCCGCTTCACGTATCGCCTCATGAGGATCATGTAAATCATCCAATCCGCTTAACTCTGTAACATCAGATTGATAAAATGGTTGATCATTCATCAATAAACCGTTTTTATGACCCGGCACATGAAAAGATATAGGCTTGGCAGACCGATACTTCTCTATCGCCTCAATAAGAGGGGTTCTCCTTTGATCTCGTTTCATACTCTAAATCTCCTAAAAAAAAATATCCACTCATATCGTATCACACCCCTGCTGTTCAATGCTCCAGGGAACAAGGAAAACTTTTTACCTACTAAAATCAAAAAAAATCATAACCAATTGTACTTCCTGGTTATGAATAAATTTGAGGAGTATTCACTTTTTTTAATCGTTGAACGAATGTTTTATACAAAGGATCATTTGTTTCTGTCTGAACCATTTCTTTCTCACATTCTGTGCAGATAAACGATGTGTATAGATGGATTCCAACCTTCTTATCAACGTGACAAACGATACACTCTTCTAAAGCCGCCTTACGTTCCGGTTTTAACATAGGGCTCTCCACCTCCATACAACCTATTCTGCCTCAAAACCACCAATTGTATACATTATTTCAAACTTTTAAACTGACAGAATAATCAAGTGTAATTTATCTTATGTTACAATCGCCCTGTCTGTGTATGTCTCTATAAAAAAGATTGTGAAAAAAATATTGGGGGAGAAGTGGGGCTAAATTCATTTAAAAGAAGAGTGGATATTGGTTGAAATGGGTAGTACTGATCATTTTTGGGATTTGGAAAGTTGATCATTATATGTGGTATGGGTAATGCATATGGCATGTGCGGTATGTGCTGATAGAAAGCTATGAAGCTTGAAAAATCGTATAAAATAGGTTGATTTTGTGTGAAATGTGAAGCAATTTGGACAATTTCCTGTTTTATCGGTGCTAACACCGTTTGTTTTAGATATAGCTTTGTCTTGATTTGTGATATTTGCATCGTTTTTTATTTTTATGCGTCAATTTAGACCTTTTTTGCGTCATTTTTTTATTTTATGCGTCGTTTTCGGTCATTATTGCGTCTTTTTTTTCGTTTTATGCGTCGTTTACCGATTACCACCTTAAAACTCAGAGTGATTACCCGCTGAATGAGAATATCCGCTCAGCTGTATAGAGGAGTGTTTCATCCACAATCCTTCTCCAAACATCATTTCCATAAAATTCAAACCACAAAAAAAGAGTAACTCAATGAGCTACTCTTTTCACATTTGCCTGGCGACGTCCTACTCTCACAGGGGGAGATCCCCCAACTACCATCGGCGCTGAAGAGCTTAACTTCCGTGTTCGGCATGGGAACGGGTGTGACCTCTTCGCCATTATCACCAGACGAATATTCAATTGAAGGTTTGTTCCTTCAAAACTAGATAAAGAATTGATGTCAAGAAAGCCGAATATCGACCAATTGTTGTTCATTTAAAAAATGACTCTTTGTGGTTAAGTCCTCGATCGATTAGTATCAGTCAACTCCACATGTCGCCATGCTTCCATCTCTGACCTATCTACCTAGTCATCTTCTAGGGATCTTACTCACTTACGTGATGGGAAATCTCATCTCGAGGGGGGCTTCATGCTTAGATGCTTTCAGCACTTATCCCTTCCGCACATAGCTACCCAGCGATGCCTTTGGCAAGACAACTGGTACACCAGCGGTGCGTCCATCCCGGTCCTCTCGTACTAAGGACAGCTCCTCTCAAATTTCCTGCGCCCACGACGGATAGGGACCGAACTGTCTCACGACGTTCTGAACCCAGCTCGCGTACCGCTTTAATGGGCGAACAGCCCAACCCTTGGGACCGACTACAGCCCCAGGATGCGATGAGCCGACATCGAGGTGCCAAACCTCCCCGTCGATGTGGACTCTTGGGGGAGATAAGCCTGTTATCCCCGGGGTAGCTTTTATCCGTTGAGCGATGGCCCTTCCATGCGGAACCACCGGATCACTAAGCCCGACTTTCGTCCCTGCTCGACTTGTAGGTCTCGCAGTCAAGCTCCCTTGTGCCTTTACACTCTGCGAATGATTTCCAACCATTCTGAGGGAACCTTTGGGCGCCTCCGTTACTCTTTAGGAGGCGACCGCCCCAGTCAAACTGCCCACCTGACACTGTCTCCCACCCCGATAAGGGGCGCGGGTTAGAATTTCAATACAGCCAGGGTAGTATCCCACCGATGCCTCCACCGAAGCTGGCGCTCCGGTTTCCAAGGCTCCTACCTATCCTGTACAAGCTGTACCAAAATTCAATATCAGGCTACAGTAAAGCTCCACGGGGTCTTTCCGTCCTGTCGCGGGTAACCTGCATCTTCACAGGTACTATAATTTCACCGAGTCTCTCGTTGAGACAGTGCCCAGATCGTTACGCCTTTCGTGCGGGTCGGAACTTACCCGACAAGGAATTTCGCTACCTTAGGACCGTTATAGTTACGGCCGCCGTTTACTGGGGCTTCGATTCGCACCTTCGCTTGCGCTAAGCACTCCTCTTAACCTTCCAGCACCGGGCAGGCGTCAGCCCCTATACTTCGCCTTACGGCTTCGCAGAGACCTGTGTTTTTGCTAAACAGTCGCCTGGGCCTATTCACTGCGGCTCTCTCGGGCTTGCACCCTACCAGAGCACCCCTTCTCCCGAAGTTACGGGGTCATTTTGCCGAGTTCCTTAACGAGAGTTCTCTCGCTCACCTTAGGATTCTCTCCTCGCCTACCTGTGTCGGTTTGCGGTACGGGCACCTTTTTCCTCGCTAGAGGCTTTTCTTGGCAGTGTGGAATCAGGAACTTCGCTACTATAATTCGCTCGCTATCACAGCTCAGCCTTATGCGATGATGGGATTTGCCTCATCATCAGCCTAACTGCTTAGACGCACATATCCAG
>NZ_CP141595.1:12500-35000 GCF_035590735.1 Rossellomorea aquimaris | reverse complement strand
CGGCCGACTGAATAAGGAAGGGCATCATTTTCGTACCGGAGTGGAAGATGGACACACGGTCACGATTTACACACCTAAACCGGAACACACTGCTTTGCCTGGATTCGTCTATGGCGGGTTGATTGCTTCTTTAATCGATTGCCACGGCACTGGTTCAGCAGCAATTGCTCTTCATAGAAAGAACGGTGGAATAATTGGTGATGGTCAAGAGCCTCCACGTTTTGTCACTGCTTCCCTACAAGTGGACTTTATGAAACCAACGCCTCACCACGTTCCGTTAAAAGCGGTGGGCACAGTTCATGAAGTTCACCCTAAGAAATTCAAAGTGGAAACAGAAGTGTTTGCAGAAGGAAAACTGTGTGCACGGGGTGAAGTAATAGCGGTGGTGATGCCAAGTACGTTTTTAAGTGAATAGTAGAAGATCAGCAAGTGACCTTCCTTCACCCCGGAAGGAAGGTCACTACAATAATTATACAAAATTAAACTGGTTTGTTTCCCGTCTCCCCAAATAACTCAAATGTCCTCATCAACCTTGAAGCCGCTTCTTCCAACAAAACACTTCCGTTTGTCATGGCTTCCGTTAATGTCATGGGTTTATTAACAATTGGAAGAAGTAGCTGTATACCTTCAGCATAGAGCATTTCCAAGTCACCTTCTATTTTCCCTGCAAACACCGCCACAGGAATCCTATACTTTGCAGCTGTTCTCCCGATGCCTACAGGTACTTTTCCATAAAGGGATTGAACATCGACCTTCCCTTCTCCAGTTAAAACGAGTGCCGCGTCTTTCAAGTGATCCTCCAGGCTGCTCTGTGTTGCAATTATATTAAAACCACTTTCAAATACTGGTTGAAAAAAGGATAGAAGGGAAAAGCCCAACCCTCCGGCAGCTCCACTTCCTTGATCATGCCTGCAATCCAGTCCCTTATGTTCAACTACCATTTCAGCAAAGTGCCTCATCCCTCCTTCAAAGGCCGCAAGCTTCTCTTGTATGACACCTTTTTGAGGTCCAAATACGGTCACAGCTCCTTCATTCCCTAACAGAGGGTTCGTTACATCTGAAGCGACTGTCCACTTAACTCGCTTAAGCCGTTGATCAAACTGAGTAGAATCAATGGATTGGATTTCTCCAAGCATGTTCCCTCCCGCTTCGAGCACCTCGCCCCGTTTATTGAAGAAACGGATGCCTAACGCCTGAAGGAAACCCGCACCTCCATCAACGGTTGCACTACCTCCCAACCCAAGAATGATGTGCTCTGCTCCTATATCTAAAGCGGATTTTACAAGTTCACCGGTCCCGAATGTAGAAGCTGCTTCCGGGTTCAACTCACTTTCTTTTAACAAGGTAAGGCCGGAAGCAGCTGCCGTTTCAATAACGGCAGTCTTTGTTTCAGGTACCCAGCCAAAAGTTGCCAAAACTTCACGACTCAGGGGATCTCTCACTTCAGTCGATATTGTTTCCCCATTCATGATGCTCATCATGGCATCGACCGTGCCTTCACCACCATCAGCCATTGGGATGATGACTGTTTCACATGAAGGATCAATCTGATGAATCCCTTTCTTAATTGCTTCAGCCGCTGCTGTACTTGTCATGGAACCTTTAAAGGAATCGGGTGCAATGACGATTTTCATTGTTCTTCCCCCTGTTCTCTTTATATGTAAAAAAACAGCCGGGACCCAAGTAAGAAAAAATCCCACTTGATGCTTCGACTGCCTTTGTTCTTGCTATAGTATTGATTGTTATAGGATCCACATCTGGATTACGGTCAATCCCACCACTCCCGGAATACCTAATATTCCAGAAATAGATGAGGTTGCCAGATTAATAGGAACATGGATTCCGTACTGACTGCCAAAGGCGTTCAGGAAAAATAAAAATAGTGCTCCAATCATGACCTTCATGGCAACTTGTCCCACAAACCGAAGTGGCTTGATTGGCGTGCCGGTGGCTAATAAAAGTACAATCAGTCCGCTGATCACCGCAATGACGATAACTGGGCTCATACCCTTCTCTCCTCTCAACATAGAACATAAATAGTCTCTTATTGAAAGGATATGAGGGTTGTCTACCTTTTTATGACGATCTTTCTATGTTTTGCTTCTCTAAAGAGAAAAAAATATTTAGCTTCTGCTATTTTCGAGTGACAGTGGATGTTCAGATTGTAATCCACACTCATCTCGTCGATGGAACGTTGCTGATTCCACTGATCCTTGGTTTCGTCTAAAACGTGAAGTAAGGATTGGTCATACTCTTTTTTCAGCTTTCCTTTTTTTCGGAAAAACATAGGTATCCTCCCCTTCGTTAAACGTCTCTTCTTCCCTCGAGAGCTTTCGATAACGTTACTTCATCTGCATACTCAAGATCTCCACCGACAGGAAGTCCATGGGCAATCCTTGTGATTCGAATGCCGGATGGTTTGACCAGCCGTGAAATGTACATCGCTGTCGCTTCTCCTTCTATGTTCGGGTTGGTAGCGAGGATGACTTCCTGGACCTCGTCACCGTGAAGACGCTTTATCAGATCCGGAACATTAATGTCCTCGGGTCCAATTCCGTCCATAGGGGAGATGGCACCGTGGAGCACATGATATTGTCCGTTATACTCTTTCATCTTCTCCATCGCAATGACATCCTTAGGGTCTTGAACCACACAGATGATGCTGCGATCCCGTCTTTGATCCTCACAGATATAGCATGGATCCTGATCTGTAATATGTCCGCAAACAGAACAGTAACTCAAGTTTCGTTTCGCATTGACCAATGCTTTCGCAAAATCCAATACAGTATCTTCTTTCATGCTAAGAACAAAAAAAGCCAGTCGGGCCGCAGTTTTCGGCCCGATTCCCGGCAGTTTCATAAAGCTGTCGATCAGCTTTGATATAGGCTCAGGATAATGCATCGTATTGCCTCCTAGAACATTCCCGGTAGGTTCATTCCTTTAGTGAATTGACCCATAGTTGAGTTCGTTAATTCGTCCGCTTTCTTCAGTGCATCGTTTGTAGCTGCAAGGACTAAATCTTGTAGCATTTCTACGTCATCCGGATCAACAGCTTCTTCGTTGATCTTCACATCAAGAACTTGTTTGTGACCGGAAACGATAACAGTCACCATACCGCCGCCTGCTGTTCCTTCGATTTGCTTTTCACCTAGTTCTTCTTGAGCTTCCGCCATTTTCTTTTGCATCTTTTGCATTTGCTTCATCATATTTTGCATATTACCATTTCCACGCATAATCTCATTACCTCCAGTAAATTTTTAAAATCTTACGTTAATCAATCGTTTAGTTCTATTAAATCCATACCGACAAGCTTTTCAGCTTCCTTCAATAAGGAGTCTTCACCTTGATCCTCGCCAGTTGATTCACCATCTTCTGTTTTGGAGTTTCGAATAAAGTCTTCTCTTATGGACATCCACTGATCTTCAGGAATTCCAATCGCTGCATAGGTGTTTCCCGTAAGCTCTTCCAGTATGGAAGCAATCGCTGAAATGAAAGCTTGATTCTCCATTGCCATTTGACAATGAATATCGTATTTAAATTTTAACACAAATGAGCCGTTTGTAGCTGCTACAGGTTCAGCATCATTTAACAATGCTGATTGTGAACGCATTTGACGCTGGTTTAAGGTTTCGACCATATCTCCCCAGCGGCTCTTGATCAAATTAAGATCTTCTTTCGTGGCCGTTCGGAGTACTTCTTGAATCTTCCCGGTAGGAGCCCGGAAGCCTTTCTTTGCCCGGATCGGCTTTTTCGCTGGTTGTGAAGCCGGCTCTGCTTGAACCTTGACTCCATTCGCCTTCAATTGTTCGATCTCTTTTTCAAGAAGTTTGATCTTTTTCATCATCTCGCTCACTTCCGGAGAAGCAGCAGATACGGGCGCTTCCATTTGACAAAGCTTCACTATGGAAACCTCCAAATAGATGCGGGCATGATTCGTGAACTTCATTTCCTGACCGGCCTGATTCAAGACATCGATATATTGATAAATCTGCTGAGGCTGAGTCTGTCCGGCTAGTTCTTTAAAATCATCATCGAGCATAACCCGTTCCAGTGATTCTTCAAGATTTGGAGCCGTCTGGTATAACAGCATATCCCGGAAATAAAGAATGAAGTCCTCTGCGAACCTTGCCGGGTCCTTCCCTTGGAATAGCAATTCTTCCAGGGCACCTAATCCACTTGTGACATCTCTTTCCAGAATCGCTTTCGCCAATGTATTTAAATAGCCTTGAGAAACAGCGCCTGTTACAGTCAAGGCATCATCTACGGTTACCCGGTCCTGACTAAAGGAGATGGCCTGATCAAGTAGACTAAGGGCATCACGCATCCCACCCTCAGCTGCCCTAGCAATAATCGTAAGGGCGTCTTCTTCAAAGTTCACACCTGATTCTGTGGCAATATGACTCATTCGTCCCACAATATCCCTGGCTGTAATCCTTTTGAAGTCAAAGCGCTGACAGCGTGAAATGATCGTAAGAGGAATCTTGTGAGGCTCTGTAGTCGCAAGAATAAAGATGACGTGCTTAGGTGGTTCCTCTAATGTTTTCAGTAACGCATTAAATGCTCCGATAGACAGCATATGGACTTCATCTATGATGTAGACTTTATACTCGACTACATTGGGAGAATATTTGACTTTATCCCGGATGTCCCGGATCTCTTCCACTCCGTTATTGGAAGCAGCATCGATCTCAATGACATCTGGAATCGAACCATCGGTAATCCCCTGGCATGCATCACACTCATTGCAGGGTTCCGCTATCGGGGACCGCTCACAGTTAACTGCTTTCGCCAAGATCTTCGCTGCACTCGTTTTCCCTGTTCCCCTTGGTCCCGAGAATAAATAGGCATGTGAAATCTTTTGATGAAGGAGGGCATTTTGCAACGTTTTCGTTACATGCTGCTGTCCAACTACATCAATAAATGACTGAGGACGCCACACACGATATAAAGCTTGATATGCCAAAATACTCCCCCCTCTTATTTATGTACTATAGTATCTATTATAACGTAATCTAAATCCCTTTTACAAAGAAAACCGGAGATCAATTTAGGATGAACCTCAAACCTTTTTACAAACAAAAAACTCACCCTATGAAGGATGAGTTGTTGTATATAAATTAAACTGCCGTGCACCTTTCGTCGACAAGCATCCATAGGCGTTACTCAAGCAGTTAGCTCGGCCCAGGCAACCCTGCGGCACATGGGAGCTTCCACTTAATGCTGCTTCCTTCCGGACCTGACATGGTTCATGGATTCCCATTGCGCAGGACCCAGGCGTCAACACCACTTACTTGAGGCAGCCCTACAGAGTGCCAGCCTCGGAAAGGAATTCGGTCTCGCTAGAGCGGATTGCGAGTACAGGGCACCGCTACCTCCCCACCTAGCACGGCAAAATTGATACCATATTTAGTTGCGCCATTAGTGCGACGCAAGATTAAGTATACTAGGATTTACGGTAAAAAGCAATGATGGAATACTGTAAGTTATTTACAGACCAGAAATCCTACTCTTCTTCTCGGTCTTCTTCCGCTCTCGCAATTCTTTAAAGAAACGGGAAAGGATTCCACCGCACTCTTCTGAAAGTACTCCAGGCACTACTTCACATTGGTGATTAAATCGGTCATCTTCCAGTAGATTCATTAACGTTCCCGCACAACCCGCTTTAGGATCTTTTGCTCCATATATAACTTTCTCTATTCTCGAAAGGATGATCGCTCCACTGCACATCGGACACGGTTCAAGGGTGACATAAAGCTCCGCCCCTTCAAGCCGCCATGTGCCAAGCTTCTCACAGCCCTCTTGGATAGCTAAAGTCTCGGCATGGGTGATGGCATTTTGAGTCGTTTCTCTCAGATTATGAGCGCGGGCAATGATTTCTTCTCCCATGACAATGACTGCTCCGATCGGTACTTCTTGAATCGCTGCCGCTTTTTCAGCTTCCTTTAATGCTTCCATCATAAATCGTTCTTCTCTTATATCCATCATGTACTCCCACAAATTTATTTCTCTTTTCTTTATAAAATATCCCCATTCACTCCAAACTATAAAAGAAAGGGGCATTCAATATGATACCTAACCAAACAGCTCTTCTTGTTATCGACATTATGAATCCGTTCGACTTTGAGCATGGAAATATATTGGCTCGCCATACCCGCAACATTGTTGAACCTATAAACACATTACGTCACTATTGTACCAAACATCAGCATCCTGTCATTTATATTAACGACCATTATGAGTTATGGAAAGCAGATTACAAAGAGATTTACCAGAAATGTCATAATGATGTGAGTGATAGTATCATGACTCCGCTCCAGCCGACGGATAAGGATTTTTTTCTTATTAAACCAAAGCATTCCGCTTTTTATGGCACGGCCTTAAATACACTTTTGCACCATTTGTCTGTAAAAAATCTTATCATCACGGGAATCGCAGGGAACATCTGTGTACTTTTCACAGCAAACGATGCCTATATGAGAGAGTTTAACCTTATTGTGCCCCGGGATGCCATTGCGTCAGTCAGTGACGAAGACAATCACTATGCGTTGACGATGATGAAAAATGTATTAAAAGCGAAGATAGATTCCACCGGTGAGATAGTATAAATTTGTTCATCAAAACATATCCAGCCCTTCCATTTCATAAGTTGATTATAGTGAATGAATTATAGGAGGGTCTGTGTATGCAAATTCATGTTGTCCAACCGAACCAATCGTTATTTGGTATCGCTCAAGCGTATGGATCAACAGTTAAGGATATAGTAGATGCCAATGAACTGCCTAACCCTGATAACCTCGTGGTCGGCCAATCACTGGTCATCCCTATTATAGGAAGCTTTTATTTTGTTCAACCTGGAGACAGCCTTTGGGCGATCAGTCAGAAAACAGGAGTCCCCTATCAGGAATTGGCAAGAGTGAATGGAATATCTCCCAATCAGCCTTTACAGGTGGGGTTTCGTTTATACGTTCCACAGAAGCCCAAAGGCAATGCGGAGTTTAACGCATATGTAGAGCCCTACGGAAAAGAAGTCGCCCAAAACCTTGAAGATAGCGCCAAGGAAGCAGCACCATACCTTACTTATCTTGCTCCCTTCAGTTTTCAAGCGAAACGTGACGGCACCCTTCAAGAACCACCTCTCGGAAATCTGATTCAAACAGGGAAGGACAATAATAATGTCATGATGATGGCCATCACCAACCAAGAGGAAGGAACTTTCAGCGATGAACTGGGACGTATCCTGCTGACCGACCAGGCGATCCAGGATAAGTTCCTTAATAATGTTGTCCAAACAGCCAAAAAATATGGGTTCAGAGACATTCACTTCGATTTTGAATATTTGCGTCCACAGGACAAAGAAGCCTACAACCAATTTTTACGAAAAGCAAAACAGCGTTTTAATCAAGAAGGTTGGCTGCTCTCAACCGCCCTGGCTCCCAAGACAAGTGCCGACCAAAAAGGTAAATGGTATGAAGCCCATGATTATAAAGCTCACGGTGAAATTGTCGACTTTGTCGTGATCATGACCTATGAGTGGGGATATAGTGGAGGTCCTGCCATGGCCGTTTCCCCTATCGGACCTGTTCGTGAAGTGCTTGAATACGCCATTTCAGAAATGCCTCCATCCAAGATACTCATGGGGCAAAATTTATATGGGTATGACTGGACCCTCCCATTTGTACAGGGGAGTACAGCAAAAGCCATCAGTCCTCAACAGGCAATCAAGATAGCCGCGGATAACAACGTACCGATTCAGTATGATCAAAAAGCACAGGCACCTTTCTTTAAATACCGTGACGGGAGTTCAGGGAAGGATCATGAAGTGTGGTTCGAAGATGCACGGAGCATCCAGGCAAAATTCGACCTCATGAAAGAGCTGAAACTAAGAGGGATGAGCTACTGGAAACTGGGTCTTCCCTTCCCGCAAAACTGGCTGTTACTTTCTGACAATTTCAATGTCGTAAAAAGATAATAAATAGAAGCTGATGGATAGGTAAATCTATAAACACCTATCCATCAGCTTTTTATTTGTGTTTCCATAAAGAATTGACCGGTGACAGTCGATATAGTGAACGTAGCGTATTTTCCGAACCCGGGAAATAACCTGAACAAACCATCCATATATTGTGTTACAATAATTCCTGTCGTAATTTTTTAGTTTTACATTTTTATAAGAGAAAAAGATTGCCGTAATATGAGGAGGACAATTAATGGGGCGCATTCCTTTCATTACCGTTGAAGGCCCGATTGGAATTGGAAAAACCTCTCTGGCAAAAGCGATTTCAGAGCATTTCCATTTTCACTTACTGAAAGAAATCGTGGATGAAAACCCGTTCTTAGACAAGTTTTATGATGATATTGAAGAATGGAGCTTTCAAACAGAGATGTTTTTCTTATGCAATCGTTATAAACAGCTAGAGGAAATTGAAAAACACTACCTATCTCAAAACAAATCTGTTGTAGCAGATTATCATATTCTTAAAAACATCATCTTTGCTAAACGCACATTGAAAGATGAACAACAGTTCAAAAAGTATCTTAATATCTATGACATTCTAACGTCGGATATGCCGAGGCCAAATGTCGTGATTTATTTGAACGCAAGCCTCGATACGCTATTAAAGCGCATTGAAAAAAGAGGAAGAGACTTCGAAAAGAAAATCAGCCCTCTTTACCTTAAGCAGCTATCACTGGACTATGAAGAATATATGAATACATTTGAAAAAACTCACCCTGACATTCCTGTTCTTCGCTACAATGGCGACCACGTAGACTTCGTTCAAAATAAAGAGGACCTGGAACATATTCTTACACAGTTAGAGACTACACTTAAAAAAGGAGTTCACTATCATGAATCTTCGCACTAAATACGGGATCCCGAACAATGCCGTGATCACCATCGCCGGAACAGTCGGTGTCGGGAAATCCACTATGACAAACGGCTTGGCGGGCGCACTCGGCTTCCGGACGTCATTTGAAAAAGTTGATACCAATCCGTATCTTGATAAATTTTATCAGGACTTTAAAAGCTGGAGCTTCCATCTTCAAGTATACTTCTTGGCGGAACGCTTCAAAGAACAAAAGAAAATCTTTGAATACGGCGGCGGCTTCATTCAAGATCGTTCCATCTATGAAGATACAGGCATCTTCGCCCGCATGCATTATGAAAAAGGGAATATGAGCGAAATCGATTATGAAACGTACACAAGTCTTTTCGATGCTATGGTCATGACGCCATACTTCCCACACCCTGACCTTCTGATTTACCTTGAAGGATCCATTGATAATGTCGTTGATCGCATCCGTGAGCGCGGCCGCCCGATGGAACAACAAACACCTGTTGCCTACTGGGAAGAAATGCACGAGCGTTATGAAAACTGGATCAATTCTTTTAACGCTTGTCCCGTGCTGAGACTCGACATCAGCGAATACGACCTGGTGAACGATCAAAACTCAATCGAACCAATCGTTGAACGAATCGGGTATTTCATTGAACAGACGAGAATGTTGAAAAGCTAAACGAAAAGCGGAGGCGCCCTGGTCACGCCGCACAAGCATAAGACGAGCCATCCATTTTGCCTTTTTGGATGGCTTGACTTATGACCACGAGGGACTAGGCGCCAGAGCTGGATCAGATTAATAGATGCAAAAGACTACTCTGTGCTTTGCGGCAGGAGTAGTCTTTTATATATATAAAGGTTGTCGAAACATTCATCCGTTTATTCCCATTAACAAAGAGGTATATGTAGTAACAAACAACAACTAAGGAGATGAAATAATCATGGAATCAAAAGAAACCTATTTTGTAGATATAAGCAGTGGGGACATTCTGCAAGACCCTAATCAAAATGCCAGTCCAAGCTTTCGCATATTTGCTACCCCGACAGAAGTAACCGAACTGAAAATGTTGTTCAATGATAACTATGGTGATGACATGTCGACTATGAGACGGGCTCAGGTCCCTTTCCGCCAATATCACAATTCACCAGAGGACGATCAATATGATCAATCGATGAAAAACATCTATTCTATGATCTATAAGCTTGGTGACACAGAAGCACGGAGACATATTACCGAAATAGGCGTACTTGGACATACTTCGGATTCCCACTTAAGGGAGGATATCAAAAACCTTAAGTAAATCCTCCTTGAGTCAATGGTCATATGTACAAAATAAAAAAATTCGTTACATATAATATGTAACGAATTCTATCTCCAATGTTTATGCGCTATGGTTATAAAAAAATCAATGGAGGAGGAAGGGGGATTCGAACCCCCGCGGGCTGTTACACCCCTGTCGGTTTTCAAGACCGATCCCTTCAGCCGGACTTGGGTATTCCTCCGTATCGACAAGAATTATAATAACATGGTGTACAAATGGAGTCAAGCATATTCCCAAAAAAAAATAAAAAAAGGTGCCACACGCTGAATTCGTGAGGCACCTTTTTAATGTCATCCAGCTTGCTGATATTATTTAATGACTTCTGCTCCACCCATATACGGACGAAGAGCTTCCGGAACGATTACAGATCCATCTTCTTGCTGGTAGTTTTCTAAGATAGCGGCAACCGTACGTCCGATTGCTAAACCAGAACCATTCAGCGTATGCACATGTTCAGGTTTTCCTTTAGCTTCTCTTCTGAAACGAATGTTCGCACGTCTTGCCTGGAAGCTTTCAAAGTTACTGCAAGAAGAAATCTCACGGTATGTTCCGTAGCTTGGGATCCATACTTCAATGTCGTATTTCTTGGCAGCAGTGAAACCTAAATCCGCTGTACACATAGATAACACACGGTATGGTAAGCCCAGTAACTGAAGAACTTTCTCAGCATGGCCAGTCAGCTTCTCAAGCTCATCATAAGAATCTTCAGGCTTCACAAAGCGAACAAGCTCTACTTTGTTGAACTGATGCTGACGGATCAAACCACGTGTATCACGGCCAGCAGATCCAGCTTCAGAACGGAAGTTGGCACTGTACGCCACATAACTTACAGGTAACTCTTCACCCTTCATGATTTCGTCACGGTGATAATTGGTTACAGGTACTTCTGCTGTAGGAACCAGGAAGTAATCCTCGCTTTCTATTCTAAACGCATCTTCCTCGAACTTAGGAAGTTGACCTGTTCCCGTCATACTCGCCCTATTCACCAGGAATGGAGGGATCATTTCTGTGTACCCATGCTCATCCATGTGCAGATCCATCATGAAGTTAATCAGGGCTCTTTCAAGTCTTGCCCCTAAACCTTTATAGAAAACAAAACGGCTTCCGGTCACTTTACCGGCACGTTCGAAATCCAGGATCCCAAGTCCCGTTGCAATGTCCCAGTGAGGTTGTGCCTCGAAATCAAACTCGCGAATCTCTCCCCATTTGCGGGCCTCTATATTATCGTCCTCAGTTTCACCAACAGGTACAGTTTCATGTGGAATGTTAGGAATGGAAAGCAGGATGCGCTCTAACTCCTCTTCAATTCCTCGTAATTCATCATCCAGTTTTTTCACCATGGCCCCAACTTCACGCATCTCAACAATCAGGTCTTGAGCATCCTTTTTCTCTTTCTTCAGCTCTGCAATCTGCTGGGATACATCATTACGCTTGCTCTTTAATTCTTCACTTTCCACAAGCAGCTCTCTTCTTCTCTTATCAAGCTCTTCGAATTTACCGAAATCCTCCAGATTCTCACCACGGTGCTCTAGACGTGCCTTCACATCTTTCAGATTATTACGTAAATACTTAATGTCTAACATGAGATTCTCTCCTTTTTTATAAAAAAATAAAAAACCCCCATCCCTGGTAAAGGGACGGAGGTTTCCGCGTTGCCACCCTAATTGAAGACGCTAAGCATCTTCCTCTTAAGAGATGGTAACGGAATCACCGAAAATACCTACTTCATTCAGTACTTCACTCAAGGATGGATTCATAAAGCTCTTGCGTCGATTCTCACCAGCCACCGACTCTCTTAAGCAAGCCTTCTTTACTACTATTTCCTATCAACGATTTAAATGTTTATTGGTTATTTCATAATCTACTACAATGTTTTCCATTTTGCAATAGAATTATGCGATTGTTTTTTCCATGCTTTCTTTCACCATCTCAACGAAGAAAGACGTCAAGCGGTGATCATCTGTTAATTCAGGATGGAAAGAGCAACCGAGGAATTGCCCGTGGCGTGCAAGAACAATGCGTTCATTATGCTTAGCCAGGATTTCAACATCTTCTCCAGCTTCCACGATATGGGGAGCACGGATGAAGACGGCATTGAACCCTTCTCCAATATGAGCAATCGAAAGATCCGCTTCAAAACTTTCTTTCTGACGCCCAAAGGAATTACGTTCCACTGTTACGTCCATCACACCAAGGTGAGGTTCGTCGTAACCGACAATGTGCTTCGCTAAGAGAATCAATCCTGCACATGTTCCAAAGATCGGCTTCCCGGCTGCCGCGAATTGTCTTAACGGCTCCATAAAGCCATATCGATCGATCAGCCTTCTCATGGTGGTACTTTCCCCACCTGGCATGATCAGGCCTTGGATCTCTTCCAGCTGCTCCACACGCTTAATGACGATGGCCTTGGCACCAGAGGCTTCGATTGAACGCACATGCTCCCTGACGGCACCTTGAAGTCCTAATACACCGATGTTCAACATAGAATCACACCTTACCATCCACGATCTTGCATACGGTTTTCAGGTAAAATAGAAGAAATTTCTACTCCCTTCATTGCTACACCAAGCTCTTTAGATAGCTCTGCGATCAACTTGTAATCTTGATAGTGAGTTGTCGCTTCTACAATCGCTTTTGCAAATTTCTCAGGGTTTTCTGATTTGAAGATACCAGAACCTACGAATACTCCGTCAGCCCCTAATTCCATCATAAGAGCCGCATCAGCTGGTGTTGCAATTCCGCCTGCAGCAAAGTTTACAACAGGTAAACGTCCGTTTTCTTTAATTTCTAACAATAATTCGTATGGAGCTCCCAGTAACTTCGCTTCTGTCATGATCTCATCTTCATTCATGCTCACAAGCTTGCGTACTTGAGCATTTACTTTACGCATATGACGAACCGCTTCAACGATGTTACCTGTTCCAGGCTCACCCTTTGTACGCAGCATAGATGCACCTTCACCAATACGGCGGGCAGCTTCACCTAAATCACGGCATCCGCATACGAATGGAACAGTGAAATCTCTTTTATTTAAATGGTACTCTTCATCAGCAGGCGTCAATACTTCACTCTCATCAAGATAATCAACACCCATTGATTCAAGAACTCTTGCCTCTACAATATGACCAATACGAGCCTTTGCCATTACTGGAATCGACACAGCGCCCATAACTTCTTCAATAATACGAGGATCTGCCATTCTTGCTACCCCACCTGCAGCACGGATGTCTGCTGGAACTCGTTCTAAAGCCATTACTGCCACTGCACCGGCAGCTTCAGCAACTTTTGCCTGCTCTGCATTCACAACGTCCATAATAACGCCGCCTTTTTGCATTTCGGCCATACCTCTTTTAACACGATCTGTACCAGTATTCATATCTATATCCCCCTTATATTTATCCCATGCCTGCCCCATTTCCAACCAAAAAAGGAAGAAAACGTGACTAAAACAATCGGAATGATTATGTAACCCTACTGCTAAATAAACAATAAAAAAAGACTTATGTCAAGACGAAAAGCGGAAGCGGCTTGCCTAGAGGCGACAAGCATTTCATGGAAATCTCTGAGACTCTCTAGCAAGATACCTCTTTTTCACCCCACCTATAAAAAAACACCAAGACTTGTCCTAAAATAAAAGTCTTGGTGCTGATTTGATCATTTTCCATAAAGGCTTTTTAGAACCAGCCTTTAACCGTTGATGTAACCGAGTTCCAGATGTCCCCGAAGAAACCACCTACAGCTCTCATTGAAAGGACAAACCAGTTTGCTTTTTCAACACCATCTACAGCTACGACAGATGCTTTCGATGCATTTGTCCCCTTATCTGTAAGGTACCCTAAATCTTTCTTATCCTTTGATTCTAACGTGACATACCCAACTTTTTCTCCTTTTTTAACAGGAGCAGTCAGTTCACTGTCATCGTTCAGCTTTTTCTTATCCAACACAAACTTCGGCTTATATTGATCTTCTTCGCCGTTCTTAATCACCATGCTTAGGGCTGCATCAGTTTTGATTTGAACTTCTTTTTCCTTACCTTTTTCAACTGGAAGTGTCTTTTGACCTTTCATTTGATAGTCAGCAGGGAGTACTTCCTCAATTGTATAATTGTTAAATGCATAATCCATCATTTTTCTTGTTTCACTAAAACGGGCATCATAGGAGTTTTCACCAGTTGGAACTTCAACGTCCATTACAACCGTAATGAATCTCATTCCGTCTCTTTCTGCTGTTCCTGTGAAGTTGGCACCCGCAAAATCAGTCGTACCTGTTTTCAGGCCGTCCATTCCTTCGTATTCGCGGATCAGTCCCGGTAACATCCAGTTCCAGTTATCCATTTGTGTTTCATCTTCAGTTCCTTCTGCGAAAACCTTCTTGGGAATACTGGAAGTCTCAAGTACCTCCGGATAATCATGAAGCAAGCGATACGCAAGTGTTGCAACGTCCTTAGCAGACATCACATTTTCTTCTTCCGGACCACCTACCACTTGATCTACATAAGGCTGTAAATCACTATTATTCAAACCTGTGGAATTAACAAATTTATATTTTTCCAAGCCCAGTTCCTTAGCTTTTTCATTCATCATTTTAACGAAGTTCGCTTCAGAGCCGGCAATCGTTTCCGTAATGGCAATCGTTGCTGCATTAGCAGAATAAATAGCCATTGCTTCATACAATTCTTTTATCGTATAAGTGCCTTCTTCTCGAAGGGAAACATTACTGAGTTCACCATTATGAGACATTTTGGAAAGATTAGTTGGCACCGTATACTTCTGGTCCCATTTCACTTTACCTTCTTCAATTGCTTCCAGTAACAGGTACTCTGTCATCATTTTCGTCATACTTGCAATTCCTTGAGCATTTTCCGAATTCTTTTCATAAAGAATTTTGCCCGTGCTTGCTTCTACTAAAATCGCAGCTTTTGCGTTAACGTCCAAGTCTCCCTGAGCATTTGCTGGTCTCTCTACCATACCCATTGCCATCATAAAAACCATCATACAAACAAAAGATTTTTGAATCCAACTTCTTTTCACTATTAGCCCTCCAAGATTTTATGTACACCTTCGTTATTTTATCATAGTTCGAAAGGTAAGAATAGACAGAGAATATGACTAGTTTTGGCATGGGTCAAGGGACTTGCGACCTCTGAAAATAGGCGGTAAATATCCTTTTAATCTAAATAAAAAATGCTGATCAGGAGTATCTGATCAGCATTTGGGATCATTTTCTTATAATGAATAATTGGGTGCTTCTTTCGTAATTTGCACATCATGAGGATGACTTTCACGAAGTCCGGCACCCGTCATTTTTATAAACTGTGCCTGCTCTCTCAGCTCGTATAAATCCTTCGTTCCACAGTATCCCATGCCTGAACGTAAGCCTCCGATTAACTGATACAGTGTATCAGCTAAAGGCCCTTTGTAAGGAATGCGTCCTTCAATGCCTTCTGGAACAAACTTTTTCGCTTCTTCCTGGAAATAGCGGTCCTTTGATCCTTTTTCCATGGAGCTGACGGATCCCATTCCTCTGTAAACCTTGAATCGGCGTCCCTGGAAGATTTCCGTTTCTCCAGGGCTTTCAGATGTACCTGCAAGTAAGCTTCCTAACATAACAGCATGTCCACCAGCTGCCAATGCTTTAACGATATCACCTGAATACTTGATGCCACCATCGGCGATGATGCTCTTTCCATGCTTTCTTGCTTCCGTTGCACAATCATATACAGCGGTAATTTGTGGAACACCGACACCTGCAACAACACGGGTCGTACAGATTGAACCAGGTCCAATCCCCACCTTGACAACATCAGCACCAGCTTCAATTAATTCACGTGTCGCTTCAGCCGTTGCCACATTACCTGCTACGATATTTAACGTTGGATAAGCTTCGCGGATTTCACGAACAATAGAAAGAACTCCTGCTGAATGACCGTGAGCCGTATCGATTACTATGACATCCACATGTGCTTTCACTAAATGTTCAACACGAGTCAGCGTATCTTTCGAAATACCGACAGCTGCTCCAACTAATAAGCGTCCTTGATCATCTTTAGCAGAGTTAGGGAACTCAATTACTTTTTCGATATCTTTAATCGTAATTAATCCCTTAAGTGTCCCTTCTTGATCAATCAGAGGAAGCTTCTCAATTTTGTATTGCTGAAGAATTTTTTCCGCTTCTTCTAGGGTAGTGCCAACAGGAGCTGTCACGAGATTTTCCTTCGTCATGACATCCGAGATTTGAATGGAGTAATCCTGGATGAAACGAAGATCACGATTTGTTAAAATCCCTACCAACTTTTGCTCTTGTTCGTTGTTCACAATCGGAACACCGGAAATTCTATATTTGCCCATCAAGTGTTCTGCAGAAAAGACTTGATGATCCGGAGTTAAAAAGAATGGATCAGAGATAACTCCACTTTCGGAACGTTTTACTTTATCAACCTGCTCAGCCTGCTGTTCAATACTCATATTCTTGTGGATGATACCCAGTCCACCTTGTCGAGCCATTGCTATTGCCATTTCAGCTTCTGTTACAGTATCCATTCCTGCACTGATCACAGGAACATTCAATTTAATTGAATCTGTTAACTCAACAGAGATGTTTACATCCTTTGGTAATACCTCTGATTTGGCTGGTAATAATAAGACATCATCAAACGTTAAACCTTCTTTAGCAAATTTAGAATCCCACATGTTTTCGGCCTCCCTAGTCCCAAAATATTATTAGTAGGTTATCAATTGGTTAAAATACTGTCAAGAAGAATAGGATTAATTTAATTTTTCAGAATAATTAGAAGGTGATCATTTGAAGGAAATATATCAACAATGGGACTTCATCCACTATTTTCAGTCTGCAGAATACTCCCAGAAGTTTCTAAAAAAATGTTATGAAAAGTTGGGGTCTTCTCAAGCTGAAATGAAAAGCTATGATAACTGTTATCCATTCATGTACTACTTGGAGCAAGGGGAACTTTACTACAGACAAGCCATGCAATCTCCTATATCACTCAAGCCCATTTTGCTTTTCTATGGGTTCATTCACTTTATCAAAGCCATTGTGTTAACGGAGGACCCCCTATATCCAGAAACAACCACGGTCCTGGCCCATGGGATTACCTCAAGGAAAAGAAAAAAGCAGCAGTACCGCTTTTTACAAGACGAAGTTAAGGTACAGAAAAATGGTTTGTTTTCACACTTTTCCAACCTCTTGTTTCACGTGAAACATATCGTGGGGGAAAAATTCAAGATGGAAGATTTACTCGTACAAATTCCTGAACTTGAAGGAGCATTTCAAATTTTGCTCAAAAAGAAAACGATGTTCTGGTTCAATCACCAACATGAGCTGATTATTGATGAGTCACTACTATCCCATTTTCATATGTCAGAACGTTTGTTCAAACAATATCTGAATGAAAAGGTAACAGAAAATTTCACTTGGATTTCGGAAAATACGTTACAATCACTACTTGTTCAAGAGCAACTTCCCGTTAGATGGCACTTGAACAAAAACAGTTTAGCCCTGCCCGGTATTCGGAATGAAGCCACCACAATACCTGAAGTACTCATCCATTATGCCATCCTATACAATTTAAGCATGATTGCCCGATACGAAACAGAATGGTGGGTGGAACTGTTAAAAAACCGAACCAATGAAGACTATCCCATCATCCATACATTCATCAATGTCACAACAGAAAAAGCTCCGTTTCTTTTACTGAAATTACTTCAGGATAAAATGTAGGGGAAAGAGGAAGGATTCTGGATTCCCTCTCCTCTTTCCCTATTCTGCTTGAAGTAACCTTTTAATATCGTCCTCAATTTTGCGGGGATTTGTTTGCGGAGAATAACGATCAACTACCTTTCCATTTTTCCCCACTAAAAATTTAGTGAAGTTCCATTTAATGTTCGAAAGAAGGACACCCTTTTTCTCTTTCGTTAAAAATGTGAACAGAGGATGAGCTTCCTTCCCTTTCACGTCGACTTTCGCAAACATCGGAAAAGATACCCCGTAATTCACCTGACAAAACTCCATGATTTCCTTCTGATCATCAAATTCCTGGTTCATGAACTGATCACATGGAAATCCAAGGACAACAAGACCTTCTTCCTTATACTCTTCATACAGGCCCTGCAGTTCCTCAAATTGAGGCGTAAAGCCACACTTACTGGCTGTGTTCACAATAAGCATCACTTTCCCTTGGTACTCCTCCAGAGACGTCACAGATCCATTCGATCTTTTTACGGTGAAATCATATATTGTCGTCATTTTCTTCTCTCCTTGTATATACTCTTATTTAAATAATACTTTAGAGAGTTGGTGGATAGCAATTTTGAGCATGTGATAGTGTGGGTTTAGGGATTGGGTTATGAGATTCGTTGTGGTGTTGGTTGTGTGAGGTCAGATAAGTATTGGAATTTAGAGGCTACAATTGCGCAGTCTTTGAACACGAACGATTTAGATCGATAAAGTTTTAATGCAATATAATCAAAAGCTCACTTGCATAACTTAACAGACTATTTTGTACAATAAAATGAAGACGCATCTGCAAAAAGGACTAAAAAATGTGCTATTTACATTTTAATCTGTGTTTTTAGTGATAAATATTAATATTTTCTAAGAATCATAGGTGTGAAAGTGTGGAGATTCTTCATTTTTGCGTCGTTTTTTATTTTTATGCGTCGTTTTCGGCTGATATTGCGTCCTTTTTTCTATTTTATGCGTCGTTTTCGCTCATTACTGCGTCTTTTTTTTGTTTTATGCGTCGTTTACCGATTACCATCCAAAAACTCAGAGTGATTACCCGGTGAATGAGAATATCCGCTCAGCTGTATAGAGGAGTGATGTTTCATCCACAATCCTTCTCCAAACATCATTTCCATAAAATTGGAACCACAAAAAAGAGTAACTCAATGAGCTACTCTTTTCACATTTGCCTGGCGACGTCCTACTCTCACAGGGGGAGATCCCCCAACTACCATCGGCGCTGAAGAGCTTAACTTCCGTGTTCGGCATGGGAACGGGTGTGACCTCTTCGCCATTGTCACCAGACGAATATTCAATTGAAGGGTTGTTCCTTCAAAACTAGATAAAGAATTGATGTCAAGAAAGCCGAATATCGACCAATTGTTGTTCATTTAAAAAATGACTCTTTGTGGTTAAGTCCTCGATCGATTAGTATCAGTCAACTCCACATGTCGCCATGCTTCCATCTCTGACCTATCTACCTAGTCATCTTCTAGGGATCTTACTCACATACGTGATGGGAAATCTCATCTCGAGGGGGGCTTCATGCTTAGATGCTTTCAGCACTTATCCCTTCCGCACATAGCTACCCAGCGATGCCTTTGGCAAGACAACTGGTACACCAGCGGTGCGTCCATCCCGGTCCTCTCGTACTAAGGACAGCTCCTCTCAAATTTCCTGCGCCCACGACGGATAGGGACCGAACTGTCTCACGACGTTCTGAACCCAGCTCGCGTACCGCTTTAATGGGCGAACAGCCCAACCCTTGGGACCGACTACAGCCCCAGGATGCGATGAGCCGACATCGAGGTGCCAAACCTCCCCGTCGATGTGGACTCTTGGGGGAGATAAGCCTGTTATCCCCGGGGTAGCTTTTATCCGTTGAGCGATGGCCCTTCCATGCGGAACCACCGGATCACTAAGCCCGACTTTCGTCCCTGCTCGACTTGTAGGTCTCGCAGTCAAGCTCCCTTGTGCCTTTACACTCTGCGAATGATTTCCAACCATTCTGAGGGAACCTTTGGGCGCCTCCGTTACTCTTTAGGAGGCGACCGCCCCAGTCAAACTGCCCACCTGACACTGTCTCCCACCCCGATAAGGGGCGCGGGTTAGAATTTCAATACAGCCAGGGTAGTATCCCACCGATGCCTCCACCGAAGCTGGCGCTCCGGTTTCCAAGGCTCCTACCTATCCTGTACAAGCTGTACCAAAATTCAATATCAGGCTACAGTAAAGCTCCACGGGGTCTTTCCGTCCTGTCGCGGGTAACCTGCATCTTCACAGGTACTATAATTTCACCGAGTCTCTCGTTGAGACAGTGCCCAGATCGTTACGCCTTTCGTGCGGGTCGGAACTTACCCGACAAGGAATTTCGCTACCTTAGGACCGTTATAGTTACGGCCGCCGTTTACTGGGGCTTCGATTCGCACCTTCGCTTGCGCTAAGCACTCCTCTTAACCTTCCAGCACCGGGCAGGCGTCAGCCCCTATACTTCGCCTTACGGCTTCGCAGAGACCTGTGTTTTTGCTAAACAGTCGCCTGGGCCTATTCACTGCGGCTCTCTCGGGCTTGCACCCTACCAGAGCACCCCTTCTCCCGAAGTTACGGGGTCATTTTGCCGAGTTCCTTAACGAGAGTTCTCTCGCTCACCTTAGGATTCTCTCCTCGCCTACCTGTGTCGGTTTGCGGTACGGGCACCTTTTTCCTCGCTAGAGGCTTTTCTTGGCAGTGTGGAATCAGGAACTTCGCTACTATAATTCGCTCGCTATCACAGCTCAGCCTTATGCGATGATGGGATTTGCCTCATCATCAGCCTAACTGCTTAGACGCACATATCCAGCAGTGCGCTTACCCTATCCTCCTGCGTCCCCCCATTGCTCAAACGGAAAAGAGGTGGTACAGGAATATCAACCTGTTGTCCATCGTCTACGCCTATCGGCCTCGACTTAGGTCCCGACTAACCCTGAGCGGACGAGCCTTCCTCAGGAAACCTTAGGCATTCGGTGGATGGGATTCTCACCCATCTTTCGCTACTCATACCGGCATTCTCACTTCTAAGCACTCCACCAGTCCTTACGGTCTAGCTTCGCAGTCCTTAGAACGCTCTCCTACCACTGACACCAAACGGTGTCAATCCACAGCTTCGGTGATACGTTTAGCCCCGGTACATTTTCGGCGCAGAGTCACTCGACCAGTGAGCTATTACGCACTCTTTAAATGGTGGCTGCTTCTAAGCCAACATCCTGGTTGTCTAAGCAACTCCACATCCTTTTCCACTTAACGTATACTTTGGGACCTTAGCTGGTGGTCTGGGCTGTTTCCCTTTCGACTACGGATCTTATCACTCGCAGTCTGACTCCCATGGATAAGTCTTTGGCATTCGGAGTTTGTCTGAATTCGGTAACCCGATGAGGGCCCCTAGTCCAAACAGTGCTCTACCTCCAAGACTCTTACACATGAGGCTAGCCCTAAAGCTATTTCGGAGAGAACCAGCTATCTCCAAGTTCGATTGGAATTTCTCCGCTACCCACACCTCATCCCCGCACTTTTCAACGTGCGTGGGTTCGGACCTCCATTCAGTGTTACCTGAACTTCATCCTGGACATGGGTAGATCACCTGGTTTCGGGTCTACGACCACATACTCAATTCGCCCTATTCAGACTCGCTTTCGCTGCGGCTCCGTCTCATCGACTTAACCTTGCATGGGATCGTAACTCGCCGGTTCATTCTACAAAAGGCACGCCATCACCCGTTAACGGGCTCTGACTACTTGTAGGCACACGGTTTCAGGTTCTATTTCACTCCCCTTCCGGGGTGCTTTTCACCTTTCCCTCACGGTACTGGTTCACTATCGGTCACTAGGGAGTATTTAGCCTTGGGAGATGGTCCTCCCAGCTTCCGACGGGATTTCACGTGTCCCGCCGTACTCAGGATCCACTCAAGAGGGAATGAAGTTTCAACTACAGGGTTGTTACCTTCTTTGACGAGCCTTTCCAGACTTCTTCGTCTACTTCATTCCTTTGTAACTCCGTATAGAGTGTCCTACAACCCCAAGAGGCAAGCCTCTTGGTTTGGGCTACATCCCGTTTCGCTCGCCGCTACTCAGGGAATCGCAATTGCTTTCTCTTCCTCCAGGTACTTAGATGTTTCAGTTCCCTGGGTCTGCCTTCCATACTCTATGTATTCAAGTAAGGATATTGTTCCATTACGAACAATGGGTTCCCCCATTCGGAAATCTCTGGATCAAAGCTCACTTACAGCTCCCCAAAGCATATCGGTGTTAGTCCCGTCCTTCGTCGGCTCCTAGTGCCAAGGCATCCACCGTGCGCCCTTCATAACTTAACCGAATTGGTTGTTACATCAGGTTTAAAACCTAAAATGGCGATACTCGGTAATTTCTTGACTATCAATTTATCTTTATCTAGTTTTCAAAGAACAATCATGTGTCTCGCAAGAGACATTATGGATAGATATTTTGCTTTCGCAAAAAATCTTTGGTGGAGCCTAGCGGGATCGAACCGCTGACCTCCTGCGTGCAAAGCAGGCGCTCTCCCAGCTGAGCTAAGGCCCCGTATAATGAGAATATGGTGGGCCTAAGTGG
>NZ_CP141595.1:0-10000 GCF_035590735.1 Rossellomorea aquimaris | reverse complement strand
CGTGATGTTGAAAGATCGCCAGTTTTGTTTCCGTTTTTAACAATGGAGTGTCTTTAACCATTTTATACCCGTTGGCTGTATGCAGCTTTACTTCTTTAAATTCGCTCTCTGTTAAAGGCTGTTCTTTCGTTAATATGTGTGGACTCACCTTGGCCATTCCGCAGTCTGCAAGGACTCCCGCTAAAGCCAGCTGGTTCACCTGACCAGGATTCAAGCCTAACTTCTTTCCTAGCATGGCACTTATGATACCCACTGAAATGGCATGGTGAAAAAGATAATCTTTTTTCGTACAATATTGATGAAGAGAATATACATATGTATGGTTCTGTTCTACCGTTTGGATCACCGGCAGCATTAACTCTCTCACCCTTGCAACATTAACAGAAGTTCCTGATTGCCAATTCACGAATTCTTTCTTAAATTCCTTGAGCGTCATTAAATAAAGATCGATGAATCCGACTGGCTCTTTGATTTCTTCCTCCACTATCTCTTTATCATTAGAGACCGGTGTTCTAAATGGACGTCCATCCGCTTTTGTTTTCTTTATTACGAGCTCTGTTATATGGAATGCTTGAAGAATATTTAGATGTTCTTCTTCTATTACTGTATTCTTTGGAATGATCGGACTGGCTGCCATTCCCATAATATCTTCTGCTACGATGCACCCTAATTGTATCTCTCCACGATGTACCTTCAACTATGAACACCTCACTTCTCACCTTTTCTTCTAGTTTATTTTACCAAATTTAACAGGTTATAGTTATTTTTTTGCAAAAAAATAAGCTGTTTCCAGTATGAGAGTTTCATTACTGGAAACAACTTACCCGTTCATTTATTCTTCTGGATCTTCACTTACCTCTTCTGCATTTTCAGAGGATGTTTGATCTTCGTTATCTGGTTGTTCCATTCCTTCAGAAGTTTCAACGGGTGCTTCCGTTTCTTCTTCATCTTCTTTTTCAACCTTGGCAACGGTTGAAACAAATTCGCTTTCTTGAAGACGGATCAGTTTAACTCCTTGAGTGTTACGGCCAGTAGTGGAAATATCATTCACATCCATACGGATAAGAACACCATGTGCCGTGATGATCATTAAGTCTTCTTCACCTGTAACGGCTTTAACAGAGACCAGCTCTCCGTTACGTTCCGTTACATTACATGTTTTTAAGCCTTTACCGCCACGTGTTTGAACTCTATATTCACTGGCAGGCGTACGTTTACCGTAACCATTCACCGTTACAACTAAGACATCGCTCTTCTCTTCCAAAATTTCCATTCCTACAACAATGTCATCATCACTCAGGTTAATTCCTTTTACTCCTGTAGCAGTTCTTCCCATTGAACGAACATCCGTTTCAGGGAAACGAATGAGCATACCTTTTTTCGTTCCGATGATCATATCTTTCTCTCCATCAGTCAGTTTGACGGAAATGAGCTCATCGTTTTCCCGAAGGTTAATGGCGATCAGACCGTTCGTACGGATATTGGCGAAATCTGATACCGGCGTACGTTTTGAGATTCCTTGCTTCGTAGTAAAGAATAAGTACCAGTCGTCCACGAATTCTTCCACTCGGATCATGGCATTGATCCACTCATCTTTTTCTACCCCAAGCAGGTTGATGATCGGAAGTCCTTTAGCTGTACGACTGAATTCAGGAATTTCATATCCTTTCGCACGGTATGCTTTTCCTTTGTTTGTAAAGAATAGAATCGTATCATGAGTTGAAGTTGTCAGTAAATTTTCAACAAAGTCCTCATCATTGGTACCCATTCCCTGGATTCCTCTTCCTCCACGCTTTTGACTGCGGTAGGTTGAGACAGGCAGGCGCTTGATGTATCCGTTATGAGTAAGAGATACGACAATGTTTTCTCTTGGAATTAAGTCTTCATCTTCAATATTCTCAATTCCACCCGCTACGATTTCTGATCTTCTTTCATCATTGAAGCGTTCTTTGATTTCGATAAGCTCTTCACGAATGATTTCAAGAACTTTTTCATCATCTGCTAAGATCGCTTTCAATTCTGCAATCTGCTTCACTAGTTCTTGATACTCGTCTTCAATTTTTTCTCGTTCTAAACCGGTTAAACGTTGAAGACGCATATCCAGGATCGCTTGAGCTTGTTTGTCAGATAGGGAGAAGTTCTCCATCAAGCCTTGTTTCGCAAGTTCCGTAGTTTGAGAGCCACGGATCAGGGCAATGATTTCATCAATATGATCTAAGGCGATGCGCAGTCCTTCTAAAATATGAGCTCTTGCTTCAGCTTTGCGTAATTCGAATTCCGTTCTACGACGAATGACGACGCGTTGATGTTGTAAGTAATGATATAGACACTCTTTTAAATTCAATACCTTTGGCTGGCCATCAACAAGTGCCAAAAGGTTAATACCAAAGCTTGTTTGAAGGGCCGTTTGCTTATAGAGATTATTAAGCAAGACGTTCGCATTCGCATCTTTTCTTACTTCAATCACGATACGCATACCATTACGGTCCGATTCATCACGTAAATCTGTGATGCCATCAATCTTCTTATCACGAACAAGATCGGCAATTTTCTCGATCAGTCTCGCTTTATTTACTTGATATGGAATTTGATGAACGATAATCGTTTCTTTTCCGTTGCTTTTTTGTTCAATTTCCACACGGGCACGCATGGTGATGGAACCTTTACCTGTTTCATAGGCACGACGGATCCCGCTTCTTCCTACAATTAGCCCGGCAGTAGGGAAATCAGGTCCATAGATGAATTCCATCAGCTCTTGAATCGTAATGTCGGGATCTTTACTTAACGCAAGGATTCCATCGATGACTTCTCCAAGATTATGAGGTGGAATGTTCGTTGCCATTCCTACTGCAATACCTGAAGAACCGTTTACTAACAGGTTAGGGAAACGGGCAGGTAAAACTTCCGGCTCTCTCTCGGTACCATCATAGTTATCTTTATAATCAATTGTATCTTTATTAATGTCACGAATGAGTTCCATAGAAATTTTGGACATACGTGCTTCTGTGTAACGCATGGCCGCAGCTGCGTCTCCATCAACGGAACCGAAGTTACCATGACCGTCCACAAGCATATAACGATAGTTGAAATCCTGTGCCATACGCACCATTGTGTCATAAACAGCTGAGTCACCATGGGGGTGGTACTTACCGATTACTTCACCGACGATACGGGCTGATTTCTTATATGCTTTTTCAGCCGTCATGCCCAGGTCATTCATCGCATACAAAATACGACGATGGACAGGTTTCAGGCCGTCACGTGCATCCGGTAGTGCACGGGAAACGATAACACTCATCGCATAATCCAGGAAAGACGAGCGCATTTCACTACTTATATTAATTTCTTTAACATTCGATCTTGGTATTTCTGCCATAGTAAAAGGGACCTCCTTTTAAAGAAAGATTTATACCTTTCTCATTCTTTACCTTGTCCGCTATGTAAAAGACAGGATAGCACATGGTCTATCCTGTACTATTTTATTTTAGATATCCAGGTTCTTAACGTACGCTGCGTTTTCCTCGATGAAGTTACGTCTTGGCTCTACTTTGTCACCCATCAGGATATCAAAGGTTTCGTCGGCTTCGATCGCATCTTGAAGACTCACTTGCAGCAGGGTTCTTGATTCCGGATCCATTGTTGTTTCCCATAGTTGTTCAGGGTTCATCTCTCCAAGACCTTTGTAACGCTGGATTCCAGGTTTAGGCGTCGGGGAGATTTCTGCAAGTATGCGATCCAGTTCTTTATCATTGTAGGCGTATTCGATTTTCTTCCCTTGTTGTATTTTGTACAAAGGTGGTTGAGCGATGTAGATATAGCCTGCTTCAATAATGTTTCTCATGTAGCGATAGAAGAACGTTAATAATAGCGTACGAATATGTGCGCCATCGACGTCGGCATCGGTCATGATCACGATTTTATGGTATCTTGCTTTAGCCAGATTGAAGTCTTCTCCAATCCCCGTCCCGAGAGCTGTTATAATCGCACGAACCTCGTTATTTGACAGGATCTTATCCAGACGTGCCTTTTCTACGTTAATGATTTTACCACGTAGAGGAAGGATGGCTTGGAAGTGACGATCACGGCCTTGTTTAGCAGATCCGCCGGCTGAGTCACCCTCAACCACGTAGATTTCACTGATGCTCGGGTCTTTAGAGGAACAGTCTGCTAATTTACCAGGTAAGCTGGAGATTTCCAGAGCACTCTTACGACGGGTAAGCTCCCTTGCTTTTTTCGCAGCCAGTCGGGCACGTGCAGCCATTAGTCCTTTCTCTACTACTTTTCGAGCGACAACCGGGTTTTCAAGTAAGAATGTTTCTAAATGCTCGGAGAAAAGGGAATCGGTAATCGTTCTTGCTTCTGAGTTTCCGAGCTTTGTTTTTGTTTGACCTTCGAATTGGGGATCAGGATGTTTAATCGAGATGATCGCTGTTAATCCTTCACGAACATCTTCCCCTGAAAGATTCGCATCGCTCTCTTTAAACACGTTATTTTTTCGGGCATAGTCGTTAATGACTCTCGTTAAAGCCGTTTTAAATCCGGACTCATGTGTTCCACCCTCATGAGTATGGATGTTATTGGCGAAGGAATAAAGATTGCTTGCGAAACCATCGTTATATTGAATGGCGATTTCAATCGTAATGTCGTCTTTTTCGCCTTCAATGTAGATCGGTTCTTCATGGATGACTTCTTTAGAGCGATTAAGATGTTCAACGTAGGACTTAATTCCACCTTCATAATGGTAATCTCTTCGTTTCCCTTCTCCGCGCTTATCTTCAATGCTGATTTGGATCCCTCTGTTTAAGAAAGCCAGTTCGCGAATACGGTTTGCAAGTATGTCATATTCGTATTCCGTCGTTTCAGTAAAGATTTCAGGATCTGGAGTGAAGTGAATGATCGTTCCCGTCTTTTCTGTTTCTCCGATCACCTTAAGATCGAAGCTCGGAACACCTTTTTCGAATTTTTGATAATAGATGTTTCCATCACGATGAACATGGACTTCAAGTTCTGTGGAAAGAGCATTTACTACTGATGCCCCAACTCCGTGGAGACCTCCTGATACTTTATATCCACCGCCGCCGAATTTACCACCGGCGTGAAGGACCGTCATGATTACCTCAACGGCAGGACGTCCCATTTTTTCGTGAATACCGACAGGGATACCACGTCCATTATCTGTAACAGTAATACTGTTATCTTCTTCGATAATGACTTCGATTTCATTACAGTAACCGGCTAACGCTTCATCGATACTGTTATCAACAATTTCCCACACCAAATGATGCAAGCCTCTTCCGCTTGTTGATCCAATATACATACCAGGTCTTTTACGAACGGCCTCTAATCCTTCTAAAACCTGAATCTGATTTTCATCATAGGATTGACCTTGTTTTTGTTCCATAGCCATACTGATTCACCTACACTTTCTAACCTTCAGGGCTTTATATTTCTATAATAAATTCTCATAGTTTGAGTATTTCTTTGATCTTTTCTTTAACGTACTTGATGCCAGTGGTGAAAGATACAACTGATTCGATGTGATAACAAGAGATTTATATGAACCCTTTGCAAGATTACAAAGGTTTTTATCTTTCGTTTTTAAAAAGTGTTGAATTTCTTCTGAAAATTGAACGGTGTCTCGATCAATAATAGCGATGATTTCATCTGTACGTACCATGACATCTTCTCCAACATGTATGTACAAGGTAACACCTCATTTCAATCTTTTCATTGATCCGGCTTCCACTTCAAAAGTAGTCGCTTCGTTTAAGGTTTGATGATCAATCCCATCCACGTTTGTCGTCGTGACAAAGGTTTGAACTTTTCCCTGGATGGTATTTAATAAATGTGACTGTCGATAATCATCTAATTCTGACAAGACATCATCAAGAAGTAAGATGGGATATTCTTTAATTTCTGAATGAATCAGCTCAATTTCTGCAAGCTTCACAGAGAGGGCCGTTGTCCGTTGCTGCCCCTGCGATCCGAATGTTTGAACATCCCGTCCATTCACGATAAATTGAAGATCGTCCCGATGTGGTCCGACCAGGGTCACACCGCGATCAATTTCCCGTTCGCGGATACCATCAAATTTCTGCTCATATATATCTACCATTTTTGACCATTCTTGATTATCTGATACATCTAAAGACGGTTTATATACGATTTCTAAGGTTTCTAAGTTCCTTGAAATCCCGGAATGGATCGGTTTCGCCCAACTTTCTAATAGCTGAACGAATTCAAAACGCTTTTTCGTAATTTTCACAGCCATCTCTATGAACTGTTCCGTCAAGACATCCAGCATGGTCTGGTCTTTTTGTTTCCTCGTTTGCAATTGTTTCAGATAATGGTTCCGTTGCTGTAATATTTTTTGATAAAGGCTGATATCATGTAAATAAACAGGAGAAACCTGACCGATTTCCATATCAATAAAACGACGCCTTACTTGAGGGCTCCCTTTTACTAAATGGAGATCTTCAGGCGCAAACATGACAACATTCATATTGCCGACATATTGACTTAATTTAGATTGCTCAAGGTGATTACTTTTCGCTTTTTTTCCCTTTTTCGAGAGGATAAGCTCCAATGGTAACGCACCGTTATATTTCTGAATCCTACCTTTTATTTTAGCATATTCCTCGTCCCAACGGATTAAATCTTTATCATTTGAGGTCCGGTGGGATTTGGCCATTGCCAGTACATAGATAGACTCCATAATATTCGTCTTCCCTTGAGCATTCTCTCCAAGAATTACGTTCACCTTATTTTCGAAACTCACGTCGATTGATTCGTAATTTCGATAGTTTCTTAATTCTAATTGTTCAATGTACATGGAAATAACACCCTTTATTATTCTCCAGCAACCACAAATACTCCTACTTCGGGAATTTCAATTGTGTCACCAATTGTGAGTTTTCTGCCTCTTCTTTGGTCTTGTTCGCCATTTATGTATACTTCATATTCACTTAAGAACCACTTTGCCATCCCGCCGGACTGAATTACTTCAGCTAGCTTTAGGAATTGTCCCAATGTGATGATTTCCGTTTCAATGGTGATCTCTTTCGCCACTAAAATCACTACTTTCCGTATAAAGTCTCTAATATCTTATTTTACTCTAAATGGAGTTAAGTCACAACTAACGAAAAATCAGCAAGGACCCGGAGAGCAATTTGTCCTTGTTATCATTGGATTCGTCATTAAATAGACGCCGTCTTTGACAGGAATCGTCGTGAGGAATTCCTTCAATTACCAGATATAGTGTAGAAAAAGAGCCAACACCCCATGTGAAAGGCATCGGCTCTTGAATATTCATTAGTACGTTCTTACTGGAAGAATCAATTGAAGAATGGAATCATCATGAAGTGGTTTCAATACGAACGGTCTCATGGCCCCGGTGAAGTTCACATAGATTTCTGTTCCTTCAATGGCTTTTAACGCGTCCATCATATATTTTGCACTAAAGGAAATCTTAAGTTTTTCTCCTTCAATGGATTGACTTTGCACCTGTTCGATTACTTTCCCGATCTCCGGTGTGTTAGACGAAATCTCAATCATGCCTCCATCCAGAGTTGAAAGTTTGACTACGTTGTTTCTTCCTTCTCTGGCAAGCAGCGACGCACGGTCTATCGCTTGTAAAAATTCTTTCGTATTCAGGGTTAGTTCTGTCTTTGTATCAGAAGGAATCAATCGACTAGTGTCAGGATAATTCCCTTCTAATAACCTTGAGAAGAATAATAGGTGTTTCGCTTTGAACAGCACTTGATTTTCAGTGATCACGATTTCAACAGGCTCTTCTGTATCATCAAGGATTTTATTCAGCTCGTTTAAGCTTTTCCCTGGGATCACAATATTGTAAGAAGCATCATGATTGGTTTCAATCGGTGCCTTTCTCATCGCAAGCCGGTGACTATCTGTTGCAATACAGCTCAGTTCCCCATTTTCAATCTGGCAGTTTACACCTGTCAAGATGGGGCGTGTTTCTGAGGTGGACACTGCGAATACAGTTTGTCTGATCATCGTTTTCAAGAGATCTGTCGAAACTTTGATCCCGTTCCCTTCTTCAATCTGAGGAAGATGCGGGTACTCTTCTGGATCTAAACCGTTTAAATTAAATTCTGCCTGCCCTGAACGAATAACCGTTTGGAAATGATTTTGAACTTCAATTTCCACCGTATCTTTAGGCAATTTCTTTACGATTTCACTGAAAAACTTAGCCTGAAGAACAATTCCTCCAGTGTCCATTATTTCAACAATTTCTGAACCTTCTTCTTCATTTGGAATAAAGGACTCAATTGAAATATCTGAATCACTGCCTGTTAATGTTACGCCATCTTCAGTGGCGATGATTTTTATTCCTGTAAGAATGGGGATCGTTGTTCTTGACGTTACAGCTTTCATGACATCCTGAACACTTTGGACAAGATAGTCCCTTTGAATAACAAATTTCATGATTTATTCCTCCAATTTGCACATAATTTTATGGACTGAATCATATACTAATAATTTATTTAAAAATAGTAATAGAAGTAGTAGGGCCTGTTGATATGTGGATAAGTGTGTGAATTCAACGTAAACACAGCCTATCCACATGTGGACAGACTGTGTGCTAGTTTGTCTTAGTTATTCACATTATCCAGTTTGTGTGTGTGTAAGATTAACTCTTTAAAGACTCACGAATTTCTTTCAATTGCTGCTGGAGAAGCGCATCTGCTCCGAGTAATGTACTGATCTTCTCATGAGCATGAATGACGGTCGTGTGATCACGGCCGCCGAACTCTTCTCCGATCTTTGGAAGTGAAGAATCCGTCATTTCCCTGGATAGATACATAGCGATCTGTCGTGGAAACGCGATGGATTTTGTTCGTTTCTTCGCTTTAAAGTCTTCAAGCTTCACATTGAAGTGCTCACCAACGACACGTTGAATTTCCTGGATGGTAATGACCCGTGGTTTTGAGCTGGGAATGATATCTTTCAAAGCTTCGGCTGCCAGATCAGCATTAATATCTTTATTTATAAGGGAAGAGTACGCAACAACACGGATTAAAGCGCCTTCTAACTCACGAATGTTTGAATCGATTTGATTAGCTATATAAAGCATGGCCTCATTTGGAATGTCCAATCCTTCAGCCTTTGCTTTTTTTCGTAAAATGGCAATTCTCGTCTCGAGATCTGGTGGTGTTATGTCTGTAATAAGACCCCATTCAAATCGAGAGCGAAGTCTGTCTTCGAGTGTCGGAATTTCTTTCGGTGGCCGATCACTGGAAATGACAATCTGCTTGCTTTCTTCATGTAAGGTATTAAAAGTATGGAAAAATTCCTCTTGCGTTTGTTCTTTTCCTGCTAGAAATTGAATGTCATCTATTAATAAAACATCAACGCTGCGGTATTTATTGCGGAAATCGACTGCTTTATTGTCACGAATGGAGTTAATGAATTCGTTTGTGAATTTTTCAGAGGATAGATAAACCACTTTAGCAGCAGGATTATGCTCCAGTACATAATGTCCGATCGCATGCATTAAGTGAGTTTTTCCCAGTCCTACTCCACCATAAATAAACAAGGGATTATAGGCTTTTGCAGGTGCTTCAGCCACAGCCAAAGATGCGGCATGGGCGAAACGGTTGCCCGAACCGATAACAAAGGTGTCGAATGTGTACTTTGCATTCAGCATATTTTGATTGATATCCTGTTGCTCGTCGTCTTTCATCGACTTCTTTGGCGGTAATTGAATATCAAATTCTTCCGGCTCCTGATTTTGTGGAATGATAAATTTTACGACTAACTCTTCGCCCGTAATATCATACAAAACCCCGGAGATTAATTGAGAATAGCGTCCTTCCAGCCAATCTCGTGCAAATTCATTTGGAGCTGTAATGACAAGTGTGTCACCTTGTATGGAATGCGCCTTAGTCGATTTTAACCAAGTATCAAAGCTCGGTTTGCTTATCTTTTTTTCGATGCTTTCTAAGGCTTTGCTCCAAAGATCCCCGATATTCTCCAA